>CASCWU010000058.1 GCA_949155905.1 uncultured Lachnospiraceae bacterium | reverse complement strand
AACCGACTGTTTGCAGGATGCAAAAGGAAGCCCCTACCTCTTTAGGTGGGGGAGGGTGTCACCACATACCGGAAAGGCTGGCTTTTATGATATCACGGCAAAAAAGACAATGTATCACCGGACATATCAGGCTGGGGCTGCTCCTGCTCTCCAGCCTGCTGTTCTATGCCTGTTTTGGCCGAGCCAGTTCTTTTTCTGCTGTCCCTGCTTCTGGGAAATCCCTTTCTGGCTTGCTCGCCCCGGTCTGTGTCATTTTTCTGTCCGGACTAACCTGGCTTGGTGGTCTTTGGATCGGGCGCAGCAAGCGCCCTGGATACCCGGCTTTCTTTACGATATTGCTGCTTTTAGGTGCCTGGCTGACGCAAAAATGGTCCGGGATTTTTTTACTGGGGATTTCCTTTTACTCCCTGCAGGCGATTGGCTATTTGCTGGATGTCAAGAACAGCACATACCCACCAGAGAAAAATCCGTTTTATATCCTCTTTTTTCTCTCCTTTTTTCCCCTTTCCATTCAGGGACCGATTTGCCGCTATCAGGACTTCAAAAAGCAAATCAGGCATGTGATAGCTGCCTCCTCCTCGCCTGACTCAGAGGCTTCTGCTTCTACGAGGACATCTGAGTCCCCACGATGTACCGGAGGTATTGGCCGAATCATCCTGGGAGCCTTTAAAAAGCTGGTGATCGCAGATCGGATTGCTCTGATGACGACCGCTGTTTTTTCCCAGCCTGACGTTTACCAGGGATTTTATGTGCTGCTTGGCCTGTTTGCTTATACAATACAACTTTATGCAGACTTTACTGGCGGTATTGATATTACGCTGGGGCTTGCGCGCTGCCTGGGCTTCTCCTTGCCGGAAAACTTTGATCATCCGCTAAAAGCGCGCAGTCTGGCAGAATATTGGCGTCGCTGGCATATTACATTAGGAAGCTGGTTCCGGGATTATGTCTTTTATCCTGTAACCTTGTGGGTTGCTATGTTCCTTTCCAGCCACCAAAAAAACAGAAGAAAAATACCGATACAAAAGCTCTCCGTCTGGAGTGCAACCTTACTTACCTGGAGCCTGACCGGACTCTGGCATGGATTAGAGCCGCGCTTTCTCCTCTGGGGACTGTTAAACGGCGGAATTTTACTGCTGTCACAAAGCTTAGAAGCCTGCAAAAAGCGTCATGTTAAGCTTCCCGGAAAAGAGCAAGGTCTCCTACAAATGGTGTATGTTTTTGTCCTGACCTCCCTGCTCCGCTCTCTGGACTGCTACCCGGATATCCGCACGGCAGGCAGACAATTATGTTCTATCCTGACCGCACCCTTCTGTCATAGCTGGCTGGGCTGGGCTGACTGGCTGACTAACCGACAGGCCGGACTGACTTTTTCGGAGGTCTTCTTTCCTGGTCTAAAAACGGCGGATCTTCTTTTACTTTTCGTCTGCCTGGCAGGATATTGGCTGATACGGCTCCTGCTTTTTCTTGTTCACAAAAAACATTGTACTTTGGGAGAAACAGAAATCGCTGCTGAAAAAAAAGGAGTTGCCCTGGACTTTCTGGCTTGCCGTTTCTTTCAGACTCCATCTGGTTACTGGTTCTACCATGTAGGCTGCGCCCTGCTGCTGTTAGCGACACTGTTATTCGGCATTTATGGAGAAGGCTATGACGCCACTGGTTTTATTTATGGAGGGTTCGTGTGATGGAGCAAAAAGAGCAAACGAAGCAAATAGAACAAATGCAGCAACGAAAGCAGAGGAAAAAAATAGGCTGGCTGCTGCTCCTTATGGCTTTCCTCGCTTCCTTCTGGCTGCTCCAACGGCTTGTTATGCCAAAGTATCAGTCCAGTCTGTTGGAAGGTGCGCTGATCCGGGAATATTATGCTTCTCCAAAAACGCATGATCTTCTGTTTTTCGGGGACTGCGAGGTATACGAAAGCTTTTCGCCCCAGATTTTAGAGGAAGAAACCGGGCTGTCCTCCTTTATCCGGGGAAGCGCCAGCCAGCGGATCTGGCAGTCCTATTATCTGATGGAAGAAACGCTCTCCTACGAAACACCGGATATTTTTGTATTCAACGTCCTGGCCATGCAATATGACGAACCAGTAAGGGAAGAATATAATCGTATGACGCTCGATGGGATGCGCTGGTCCAAAAGCAAGCTCTGTTCGATCCAGGCTTCCAAAAACCCGGACGAATCGCTGCTTAGCTATCTGTTTCCGCTGCTCCGGTATCATGACCGCTGGTCGGAGCTGACTGCAGAGGATGTCACCTATCTGTTCCATACCCGCCCGGTGTCCGAGCAGGGCTATTTACCGCAGGAGGGAGTCAACCCTGCCGGAACGATTCCAGAGGGCAAGCCGTTAGCCGATTACCAGTTTCCAAAGCGGTGCTATTCTTATCTGGATCGGATGCGGATGCTTTGTGAGGAGCATGGAATTACTCTGATTTTAGTCAAGGCTCCGTCACTTTATCCTTACTGGTATCCGGAATGGGAGGATCAAATCAAAGCCTATGCCAAAGCTTATGAATTACCTTATTTTAATTTTCTGGAAAACATCCAGGAAATCGGGCTCGATTATCAGACAGATACCTACGATGCCGGGCTGCATTTAAACCGAACGGGGGCAGAAAAGCTGACACGGTATTTTGCCCGCTGCTTAAAAGAGCTGTCAGAGTAAAAAAGCTGCTGACAAAAGAGTTGTCGAAAGGAGACGTTAAACATCATGAAAGCAACTAAAGTAGTGAAAAAAATCTATCTATATGGCAAACAGAGAGCGGCCTGCACACCATCGGCTGTTTTTTCTACTGCCCCCTTCTCTTTTTTCATGATACTGGCCTTATGCGCCTCGCTGACGCTGACTGGCTGCTCTTCTGGAACATCTGGGAAAAACGGGGTAGATAACCAGACAGAGGCAGAAACCGACTCCAGTTCGAAAGAAGCCAGGCCGGAGGATATCAGTTATGTATTCTACTGTCGTAGTCCAAAAAACCAGGAAACTGTCCTACTCTATCCGGGTATGGAACCCTCTGCCGCTCTGAAACAGTTGGGAGAGCCGCTTTCCTATTACGAGGCTCCTAGCTGCGCCCTGGCCGGAATGGATCAGATCTATACCTACAGTGGATTTGAGCTGACGGTTTCTGTGGAAGAAAGTGCTTCGGACACCGGGATTTTAACCTCTATCCGGCTGACAGATGATTCCTTTACAACTGTCGAGGGAATTTATATCGGCTCTGGCGTGACGGAGCTTTTAGCTGCCTACGACGACACAGACGTCACACCAGAATCCGGGGAATACTGCTTTCCAAAGGGAGAGATGGAGTTGGCCTTCCTGACGAAAAACCAGGCGGTGATTTCAGTGGAGTACCGTTACCAGCCTTCGGAATGAGGAAAGCTGGTAACGATTCAAAGCTTGTCTGAACTGCTATGAAAGTCGATGCCATCAATACAGTTTTCATACAAAAACTGCTTTATCTCCTCCCCCTATATACTGGTCAATTTTACAGACAAACAGATAATCAGTCGGATAGTCCAGAGTATCTAATACAAATTGCCAGGCATGCTTCTTCCCTCCCTGTTATCTTTCTGTTATCTTTTTACTATCTTCCTACTGTTTTATCTTTTTGCCATCCTTCTGCTAGTTCCCCTACTACTCTCCCAAATCCTCCAGCATTTTCTGCAGCTCTGCAATCGAGCTTCCCTTTAAAGCCTCGTCCTGCTTTTCTGCAATCACCGCCAGAATCCGCTGCTTCTGTTCCTTCCGCTCTGCCTGCCGTTTCCGTTCCTCTGCTTCCTCCAGCTTGACGGAAACGATATGCCGTACCAGAGCCACCTGGACGTCTAACAGCTCTTCTTCCTGGCTTTTTTCCTTTCTTTCTAACAGACTCTCCTCCTGATTTTGCTTTACCCGCTCATTTAAGCCCTTAAAAATTTTATCTAGCTCTGTCAAGGATAAATCCCATAAATCCTCTGTTGAAATACTTCCCTTGTATGGAAAACGAACCTTTTTCCTTGTCGCATATTCAAATATATTTTCTACTGCCATCTTAAAAACCTCCTACTTTTAAGTTTCGCGGAATTCTTTCTAAGGCTCCTCGCCTTAAAATTTCACCTTCATCACCCGTTCGGTGTTTCCTTTTACTTTGACAATCAGTTCGGCTCGCTGAGTTGAGGAGAAGCCGAGACCGGAAAGCTGGTCGGCGCTTTCCGTAACCTTCATCTGAGAGCCAAGCGCCTCAAATACCCGCTTATGTTCGGTCAACTCTGCTTTTAAAAATTCATTGTAAAAGCCGTTTGGCTGTTCCGGATTGATACAGTCCTTTAGCATAAAGAAATAGTGGCGGTTGCCAATGCCCTTTTGCTCATCCCAGTAGTTCGGGGAATACATCACGACCGATACCGGGACAAATTCGTTGGTATGCAGGTTCCACAGCTCCCTGGACGATACATCCGAGGAAAGCAGCTCCTTTATGGTAAAGATGCCGTTTTGCAGCATGACATCCGCCACTGGGATTTTTACGTCCTGCGGCAGCTCCCGGTCGTAGGCAAAAGCGTAGATCTGGCCGTCAAATTCCACCTCCGCCTGAAAGCCGTCCCGTCCGCCCCGGTTGCTGTAGCAATGGACGAAAAAGCGGTAGGTTCCGTTTTTCATTTTCGTCCGGCTGTCATAGGTAATATTTTCCACCGCCACTACATGAAGCGCAGGCTGGATGATATCTACGTCAAGGATTCCTTTGCATGGCGAATATTTGCGTTTGTTCGGATAATAAATCTCATAGCCGTCTGGCTCGATACAATGTGCGTCAAAATCATTCGGGTTATACTCCCTGTCGTTCCATTGGATGGAAAAACGCAGATCCCCGTCTACCCGGCCTCCCGCTGCCTTTACCCGCTCCTTCATACTGTCTGTCAGATTGCCGGAATAAGCCCAGCCGAAATTATTATTCCACTGAAACATCGTTTTAGACTCCCGGTTTTCTGGGGCGATCAGGGAAACGAGATTATTCGCATGCTGATATTCCAGATATACCTCCAACTCAGAAGCCGTCGGAAGTACTTTGGAAATAAAAGTTTCAATCGGAACCTCCTCTATTCTGGAAAACTTCCTTGGATTTGCCGTTGTTTTCTTTTCTAGCTCTCCGAAAATAGCATCCAGACCTCCACTGCCTGCCTCATCCGTCCTGCGAAGTCTTTTTGCCACATCCTTATTAGAAAAAAGAATGTTGTTGACCGTAATGTCATCAAGTGTCGCATAGCGTCTGCCAAGAGAATCCGCATAGCCGAGGGCTTCGATTGTTTTTTTCGCATCCTCTAACATCTTTTTCGTAAAAATCGCCTTTGGCCGCTTATAATTCGTCGGAGCCATAATCTGCTCGTATTTCCGTACTGCCAGATCCAAATCCATGCCTTCGCTGATGTTTATCAAAAGCGTACCAATGCTGTGATTCCGAATCCGCCCAATCGCCATGCCTGCCTCTATCGACCACTCCCAGACAGACAGCTCCCGTTCCGCTTCCCCCAAAAGGCGGTCATATGCTTGCTTATAGTTCAAAAATTTTGTCAAAATCGCTTTCCATTCCGCACCGCGGTACAGTGTATTGGAATCAATCAGCTCCAGCACGGTCAATAAGCTCTCCTCAGAAATTTCCTCAAGAGAACGGCAAAAGACCTGTCTCGTATCGCGGAAGCTCCCCTTGATATCCGGCTTGGAGCGTTCACTCTTATCCACCAGCTTTTCCGGCAAATCAAGATAAAAATGCTGCCACTCCTTTACGCTTCCATTCTCCAGCTCTTCATAATTGTTCGGCGTACCGATCTGCCCGGTCTTACTGACATAAACATCGGCAATTCCGTGCGCCTTGACAAAAGCGGAAAGAGCGTCCAATACCGGCTGGTAGGTCGTATCCTCTGTCTGAAAATCCCATAACGTTGTTACTTTGCCGTCCTTTATGGCCACCGTATGGCCTATCATTTTGATAAACTGGCGGCAACAACTACAATCATGCTCCCTACGTTCCCGGTAAATTTCGTTTGTTCCCGGCGGAAAGCTATCCAGGTAAGTATTCCAAAGCTCCTCTTTATCCAGATTGACTTCAAACAAGCAGTCGGCCTTGGCGGTTATCTTTTTAAAATGCTTTGCCAGACGGGATCTCATTTCGTGAAATTGCATTTTGTTCGCCTCCTATTCTAGTGTTATCTTCTTAATATCTTTCTGGTTCTGCAACCCTCTCTAAATCAGTTTTTTGCATTCCCTGTTTGTTTATATGAAATAACTTTCCATCTTTATTGTATGTTAAATGAAATACCAAATCGGAAAATTCCTTTTTAAAAGCTGGATTATCCTGATATTTTTTAAATATCTCCATATTATCTGCCATAATTGCAAAAATCACCTGCTGCAAAGCACGTTCACTTTCCAACCGTGCATTCTGTTCTCCAGAATACTTCATTGCATTTTGGTACGTTTCATCTTTTGAAACCATCCCTGGTATTTCCCACAATTGCCTATAGGCATTGTCTGGTTCTTTCCAATCCGCCCTACGAAACCATCTATTATTAAATTCTGCAATAATAGCCGAAAGCACATCCATTTCCGGCTCTGTACTATACTCCAGTTTTCCATCAGAGGCAGGAGCAATTTCAGCATCGGCATCTTCCAGCTTGATAGAGATGGCCTCTCTGGCTTCATTTCGGTAACTCTCTAAATTTATCGTTTCTAATATTCCACGCGAAAAATCATCCTCCTTTGGCGATGGCAATTTAGGAAGAAGAAGGCTTAAAAAGATAGACAGCTTCTCCCATTCTACATTCCCGTATGGCAAGATCGCGCCAAGAAAATGGTAAGTACGACAAAATGTTTTTGCTGTTCTCTTAAAATCTATCTGTGCTTCTGTTTCAAGCTGTCTATATACGTCGGTACATACATCTAATATATAATCCAATTTATCTCTGTCCGCCCCATTTAGATATAAATCAACTTCACGTTCTATTTCCTCTTGAGAATAAACTTGATAATGTTCCATCGTCGCAACATAATCGTACAGTTTATTCGGATCTGTTTCTCCTGATAAAATAGTAGTACGATAATAGCGTGAAAAAGCTTCCTCTATCCTATCTGGTTTATTTGCAAAATCAAGCACACAAGTATCCCATTTCTTAGGATGGCATCGATTTAATCTGGAAAGCGTCTGTACAGCTTGAATATCATACAATATTTTATCTACATACATAGTGTGAAGCAATGGTTCATCAAATCCAGTCTGAAACATATCGGCAACCACCAATATACGATATGGTTCCTTTTTAAATTCTTTCTCAATTTTACTATCCGAAAAACCATTGATACCAGCAGACGTAAGTGGTGGATCTTGTCCTTTATATTTATGAGCATCAGAAAACGCCACAATAACTTTGTAAGGACTATGCCTTTCCGATAAATGTTTGGTAATGGCATAATAATATTCAATACAACGAGAGATACTTGCCGTCACCACCATAGCGCGAGCCTGTCCTTCTACCTTACCTTTTGCAATTACCTGTTCATGAAAATGTTCCACTATCATCGCAGCCTTTTTATCTATTGTATACTCATTGCTTTCTACAAAAGCCCTCAGTTTTTTCTGCGCCTTCTTTTTATCAAACATCGGATCGTCTTCTACCATCTTTTTTAGCTTATAAAAGCTGTCAATCGTTATGTAATTTTCAAGTACATCTAAAATAAATCCTTCCTCAATCGCTTGTTTCATTGTATATACATAAGGTGATTTTGCCTTTCGGGTACCATCTTCATTATAAACCGGATTTCCAAATTCATCGGTCATCTTCTCTCCAAAAACTTCAAGCGTCTTATTTTTTGGTGTGGCAGTAAACGCAAAATAGCTTGCATCTTTTAATAACTTTCTTCCTTCCATCATCACATTGATTTTATCCTCATTGTCCAATTTATTATCAGAGGCCAAACCAGAAAGAGCAAGATTCATCTGAGCCGAGTTACGCCCATTTTGCCCGGAATGAGCTTCGTCAATCAGAATAGCAAATTTGCCGTTTTTATGTTCTGTACCTATATGGGGCATAATATAAGGAAACTTTTCCACTGTCGTAATAATAATCCTTTTCCCATTTACAATCGTTCTTCGTAAAGTTTCTGAACTATCTGCCCAGGCAACTGTTGATTTCACTTGTGCAAACTGCTTTATATTATCACGAATCTGTTTATCCAGGTTACGTCTGTCCGTGACAACAAGAATAGAACGAAAAAGAGGATGTCCTCCTTCTTCCAGTTCCATCAGCCGATAGGCAAGCCAGGTAATGGAATTCGATTTTCCACTCCCTGCACTATGTTGAATCAGATATCGCTTTCCAACACCATAGCTTTTCACATCTGCTACCAGTTTTTCCACCACATCCAACTGATGGTATCTTGGAAAAATCTGCTTTACCGTTTTCTCTTTTGTGTCCTCATCTATTTCTGTCACCACTTGTGCATAGCTTTCCAGGATACGAGTTAATTTCTCCTTTGTAAGAATATCCTTCCAAAGATAATCCGTCATAACACCATCCGGGTTAGGAGGATTCCCTGCCCCATCCTGATACCCTTTATCAAATGGAAGAAACCAACTATCCTGGCCACAAAGTTTCGTACAAAATTTTACTCTAGCATCGTCAACAGCAAAATGAACCAGACAACGTTTAAAGGAAAAAGAGGTTCCTTTGGGGTACGGTCATCTTTATATTGCTGAACTGCATGCTCTACATTTTGTTTCGTCAACTGATTTTTTAATTCAAAGGTAATAACAGGTAAACCATTGATAAAAATACACAAATCAAGAGCTTGCTTATCCCTGTCAGTAGAATAATGAAGCTGTCTTGTTACACTAAATATATTTTTTTTAAAAAGAGTTTTAGCATCCTCATTATTTTCATCTGGCGTAAGATAAAACATAATAAACTCAGCCGGATAAGCTTTTATTCCATTTCGCAAAATATCAATAATTCCGCGTTTAAAAAGTTCTTTTTGCAAACGATTTAAAAAGCTTCTCTTTTTCTGTTCATTTTTAAAAATTCCAAGCTTGTCCAGTTCTTCTGGCTGCGTATTCTGCAGAAAACGAAACAGACGTATTTCATCAATAGCATATTCTTTATTATAATCCTCATTTCTACCTTCTTCGTACCCGTTATGTTGGGTAAGATAATTTACGATAAGAGTCTCCAGTCCAGATTCTTTAGTATTTGTAACATCCATACTCAATCCTCCTACTATAATTTTTTCCGTCCGAGGCAGTCGTTCGGATCTTAATTTTCAGTCATAGATTTATTTTCTAAATAGCCTATCTATAAATCCCTCTTTCGATGAAAAGCACTCTTTTTCTGCGTTCTGCTGTCTTACCGCAATATACTCTTTTGCCAAAGCAAGCAACCGCTGAAGCTCATTATTACTATAGTTATTAATTTCTGTAATCGCCGCCAGAATTTCATCTTCTTGTGATTTTACATCCACAATGTTACTTTCATACTCTTTCATCCAAGCTTCCTGATATTGTAATGGCTGTCCATTTAATTGACACCGTAAATTACTTTCTCGACATTCATTTAACAAATTATTGATTAATGTATTCTTTTCTAAACATATCACATAAGAATCTATTGACTGAAGTACCTGGATATGTATCCGTAAAAAATATCATCTTTAATTTTTCTGTATTGATAATTTGCATTTCTGTAGCTAACTGTTGCTGGACAAGTGCCGCCTGAGCCGAAATCTCATTTCTTTTTGTAAAGAGTGGTATACTTTTTGCTTGTTGATAAAAACTACTTGGTGCAAAAATATTCAATTCACAGATAGCCCGCCCCCAATTCTCCTTTTCTTTTTCAATATAATTCAATTTTTCTTCATAGCGTTGAACATTTCTCTCATATCTAAGTGTAATCACTACACCAACAAGAGTCATAACGCCGCCTAAGTAACCACTTGCAAAAGTAAACCAATCAGAGGCATTAACTCCAGGAATATTTATATTAATACCAAAATAATCTCCTAATGCTATGCCTATATGCAAACAAAGCATTAGAATAAATGGAATGAATGCTATCACTAATAACCACCATTTAAAAAACCTATTTTTCATCTACAGCATCCTCCGCTTCTACACCATTATTTTCTTCCTCTACATAGTCATATTCAGGTATTACGATATCACGGACATCCATTTTTCCTGTTACAACATCAGAGATAAGACGGGCTTTCAGTTCTTGCAAATTTTCTATCTCTGCAAACAATTTTTCTATTATTCTATCATACTTTGACAAATTTTTTTTAATATCATTCACAATACTAACTTGTTCCTCTTTAGGTGGTACTATAAATGGAATATCTTTCATTCTATTCATCTGCAAATCCCACTGACCAACACGAATTCCATCAGATGCTTGTGCAAAAAAATTTACATACAATTTACTCCTAATAACATAATGAAAATATTCCAAATTGTCATACATCACATTAAACACAAAATATGCTGGGCTAACTATTCCTATATATTTTGAAATTCCATAGGAGCCTTGCCATGCCTTCATTTTATTTATTACAAACTGTCCTTTTCTTACCATTTTATATCCGGACAAATCATCTGGAATAAAATTATGATTAGAGTAAACATCTTTCACATCTCTGATAACCACTCCCTGCTCTCTAATAACAGATAATAAGGGAAGTTCAGGATGACCTTTAACACTAATAGGATTCAATATCTGTCTTAACTTGATAATATTCCAATGTACAGGAATATCGCCAAGCCACTTTTCTCCACTGTATTTCATATCTACATCTTTTGAAGTTCCTTTCAAAATAACATGATTAACCATAGAATGTTTTAATGAATCAATCACTTTAATTTCTTTCTGTTTTATATTAATAAGCTGGTTAATTCGTGATATCTTCCAATCCAGATAATACACTATTTGCTCCTGCTCTAGATAAGAAGGAATAGGCAATTTTATATTTTGAAAAGTATTGATACTGATTGTTTTTCTTAATCCAGTGTAAAACGGTTTAAGTGCCTTTATATTATCTAATGCTAAATAATAGTAATAAACATAACCAGGATTTATATTATTAATTTTCATTATCGTATATGCACCAGTAATCATACCATCATATCCAGACAATCCTACTGTTCTTGGTGTCTCATCCATATCAAACAAACAAAAAATCATATTACCTTTTTGTACTATTTTATACTTATCAAATCTCTGTGGAAATTTTCCACCGCCCTCCATATCTCTTAAAATAACACCCTTTAAAGTAAGAGATAACAATACATAATCCCCTGAATTGCTGCCCACTTCGTTTTTCAATTCCGTAAAAATATTTTTATTTCTTTGTAAATTCCAATGCGTAGGAATTTCTTTAAGCCAATGCAAATTAACTGATTTATATGCAGGATAGTTAATCATTAAAAATTCCTCCTACGATTTCTGCCATCATCCCACTCGCTTCTTCTTCCAAATTTCTCAAGTCAAAAATAATATCTTCTACACTACGAAGTTCAACTGGTCTATAAAAATACTTGGTAAAACTAATTTCATATCCGACTGCTGTTTTATTTTCATCTATATAGGCATCTGGGGCATACGTTAAAACTTCATTTTTTATAAATCTATCAATGCCACCTTCATAGGTAAATGGTATATTTTCTGTATCCCGGAGATCAACATCTGCTTCTCCTTCCACTGGCCTTGCCATCGGATCTTTTTCCGTAATAAACGAACGGATTTTATTAAGCTGTGCTTTTTTCAGTTTCGTTGCTTTTGCAAAAGCTGTCCAGTCATCCAATGAAACATCTGTTACAGAAGATATTGCCTTTACAACGGTATCATATTCCTCTTTTTTCTTATAAATTTCCATAGGAATGGTTCGTTCTGGATACACTCTTAAACGCAAAGGCCTTTCCACAGTAACATTCCAATACCCAAATTCCTCATTAGGAAAAATCATGCTTACCTCACTCTCCTCCATTTCCAGGAATATGCGAAGTATTTCCTCTCTTATTTCTGATGTGAATTCACAATTCTTCTTTCCCATATTTTTACGAAGCGGTGATTTCATAGCAGTAGCATCAATCAGCTGTATCTTCCCCTTACGGCGTTCTTCCTTTTTATTTGAAAGAATCCATATAAATGTCCCGATTCCTGTATTATAAAACATATTTTCAGGTACTGCAATGATAGCTTCTACCAAATCATGTTCCAGCATATATCTACGTGCATTACTTTCACCACTGCCTGCATCACCGGTAAATATGGAAGATCCATTATGCACCTCTGCAATACGACTTCCAAATTCTGTATTTTTATCCATTTTCGCTACATTATTCAGTAAAAAGAGCAACTGGCCATCGCTTGTCCTTGGTATCATTTGTATTTGTTCTCCATCTTGCAAATAAGTATTGAAACGTGTATCCAGAATTTCCTTTTTCCCACCCATTTTTTCAGCATCTACCTTCCAGCTTTTACCATAAGGAGGATTAGAAAGCATAAAATCAAATTTCCTGCCAGGATTTCCATCCATAGAAAGCGTAGAACCATAACTGATATGTTCTGCCTGCTCCCCATCTCCCTTCAGTAGCATATCTGCTTTACATATCGCATAAGTTTCCGGGTTAATTTCTTGTCCAAAAAGATGAATGGATACATTTTTCCCACGTTGCTTTGCCAATGTCATAAGCCTGTCCTGTGCAACGGTAAGCATACCGCCAGTTCCACATGCTCCATCATAACAGGAATAAGTTGTATTTTGGAGCTTATCAGCAACCGGAATCAGTATAAGATCCGCCATAAGTTCTACCACATCACGAGGTGTCCAATGCTCCCCTGCTTCCTCATTGTTTTCTTCATTAAATTTACGAATCAGTTCTTCAAATATAGTTCCCATATCATGATTATCAAGCCCCGGATGCTTCAAGATGGTTTTTTCCTCATCTTTATAAATAGGCTTTGGACTTAAATTGATAGTAGGAGATATAAACTTTTCAATCACAGAGCCAAGAATATCTGCATCAACCATTGTCGCGATTTGATTTCTGAACTTAAATTTTTCAAGTATCTCCTGAACATTCGGTGAAAAACCATTTAAATATAATTCAAAATCAGTTTTCAGCCTTTGTTTATTAGCACGATTTGTTAAGTCTTTTAATAAAAATGGAGAAATATTGCAGAAAGACTGTTTTGCCGCAATACACAAAGCCGCCCATTGATTATCCACTTTGGCATCGTCCAACATTTTCTTCATGGCTCGGACATCCTCTATAGTATCTTCCAACATCGCATCCAATCTTCTGATAACCGTCATCGGAAGAATAACATCACGATACTTCCCACGCACATAAACATCCCGCAAGCAATCGTCTGCAATCCCCCATATAAAACTAACAATTTGATTATGTATCTGATTATCCATTCTGTTTCCTTTCTTCACTTGTCTAAAAAGCAACATCCTATTCCAGATATTGCTCTGCCAATAATATCACCTGTTCTGCAATATCCAGGTTCTTCTGTATAAAAGATTCTATTTGCTTACATAAAAGTTCGATACAAATACCACAAAGGAGTATTCTATCCGGGTTTTCATCTTACCCTCGTGCCACTCCCAGTCTATCTACCATATACGCTCTCTGGCATATATAACATAGCATTCTTTCTTTAAGAAAAACTATAACACCTGTTCTGAGTTCTTTCAAGCAATAAGTTCCAGATATTTTTAAAATCCGTTTTTCTTTTTATTGCATGTCAAAGGAATTCCGAGTATACTATACAATACCTGACAAAAAATACCACTCATTTTCAAAAGGAGGAATACCCAAATGGAATTTGATATAACTAAATTTGATACCTATAAAGAAAACAACCGCTTAGAAGTCAAAAAAGCAAAAGAAGGCCTGCCAAACAGCTTATGGGATACTTATTCTTCTATGGCAAATTGTAACGGCGGTATGATTTTATTAGGGATATCGGAACAAAAAGATGGCCGTTTTGTCACCACTGGTTTAAAAGATCCTGAAAAATTGCGAAAAGATTTTTGGAATACTATCAATAACCGAAAAAAAGTGAGTGTCAACCTGCTAACGGATGAAGATCTCCGATTTTACGAGATCGGATCCGATTATATTCTCGCTATTTATATTCCAAAAGCACCACGTGAATGTAAGCCTGTTTATATTAACGATGATTTATTTGGCGGAACCTTCCGACGCAATGGAGAGGGAGATTATCATTGCACGAAAAGCGAGGTACGGGCAATGCTCCGGGATCAAACAGAAGAGTCTTCTGATATGAAAGTATTGGAAGACTTTGAAATCAGTGACCTTAACCTGGAAACAGTCCATGCTTACCGGAACCGACATACCGCATATCGAGCCGAACATGTTTGGGAACATTTAACCGACAAGGAATATTTAGAAAAAATTGGTGCAGCAAAAAAAGCCAAATCTGACCAAAGAATACACCCTACTGCGGCAGGGCTTCTTATGTTTGGGGAAGAATATCGTATTTTATATGAATATCCAGAATATTTCCTAGACTATCGCGAACTATTAGATCCCGCTATCCGTTGGACGGATCGCCTACAGTCCAGTTCTGGAGATTGGACGGGAAACCTTTTTGATTTCTTTTTCCGTGTATATCCCAAATTGGTCAAAGACCTAAAAATTCCTTTCAGACTGGAAGGAATTACGCGTATCGACGACACTCCTGTTCATAAAGCTTTGCGGGAAGCACTTGCAAATTGCCTCGTCAATACAGATTTTTTTGTCGTTCGGGGAGTGGTAATCAAAAAAGAAATGGATACTATTGTTATGGAAAATCCTGGATACATCCGTACCGGCAAAGAGCAAATGCTAAAGGGCGGAATTTCCGATCCCAGAAACAAAGCTCTTATGAAAATGTTTAACCTAATCGGCATCGGAGAACGTGCCGGAAGCGGAGTACCGGATATTTATGCAGTATGGGATCAACAGGGCTGGACTCCTCCTGTAGTAGAAGAGCAATACAATCCGGATCGTACTATATTAACACTTTCTTTTCAAAAAAAGCAAGCAGAAAAAGCAAGCAGAAAAAACAAGCAGAAAAAACAAGCAGAAAGCAAACCAACCTCCAAAACCATCCAGAACAAAGCTTCCATTGTCACCTTTCTTTCTGCCAACGGATCCTGCAAAGCTACAGAAATCGCCCAATATATCGGGCTTAGTTCTGCCCGGACAAGGGTTCTCCTTTCTGATTTGATAGCAGAAGGAATACTTCAAACAGAAGGGAATGGACGTTCCCGAAAATATAATTTACAAAAATAATCCCTCCCACTCCGTCCGCAGCAGCCGGTACTCCCTCCGTGTTTTCATCCTGCCCTCGTGCCACTCCCAGTCTATATGCTCGGCCTCTTTGATCAGGCCGCACTTTTGCATTACCCGCTCGGAGCCGATGTTTTCGGCCAGGCAGCCTGTCGTCACACGGTACACCTGGTTTTCCAGGAAGGCAAATTCCAGCACCCGCCGGAGGGCTTCTGTCGTATAGCCCCGTCCCCAAAACTGCGGATATGTAAAATACCCCAAATGCACCAGCTTTCCGACCGGTGTGTCTGCCGTCACCGTATAGCCGATGCTGCCAAGCTGCTCCCCGGTCGCCCGGCTCTCCATATGCAGGAAATAAAACTGCCTGTCCAGGCTTTGGGCATCCGCAAGCACCCTCGCCAAATCCTGTTCGGCCTCCTGCCTGGAACAAAGCTTGATATCCTGTAAATAATACATCGTTTTGTCGTCGCTTTTCAATTTATAGTAAGCTTCCAAATCTGCTTGGGTGTAATCCCGCAAAACCAGACGCTTTGTCTCTAAATATATCCTGTTTTTATGTTCCATTTTGTTTTATCCTCCCCCTCTTCGCTCCATAACACTTTGTTTCTTTTTTTCACAATAACAACCTATTACCGATTTTCTCAGCCTTTTCTCATTTCCCCCAGTTTCTTGATAAGTTCTTCTCGGATCGAATCATAATACACCATTCTTTTTAACGTTTCTTTTGCCTCTGCAAGCCCCAGACGTTGCTCCTCCTCGTCCTGACATTCGAGCCCTAATGCCCGCTTCACATTATATTCCAGCCAATCCAGCCAGGAAAAGCCGACTCCATATAAGTTTCTCCAATCCATTTTACTGGTAGGCAAACAATCCTGGCCTGCCATAAACCCCTCTATATTCTCCTCATACGCCTGTAAAAACACCTGCAGCCTATCATAGTCCAGTTCACATACCGCTCCGCCTGCCCAGCTTAACGCCAGCCCAAACGCCTCTATCCATGGATTTCCATAATCCAGGCATTCCAGATCGATCACGGCTGGCTTGCCCTCTATCCAAAGGACATTTTTACAATCCATATCCCCGTCGCAAATCGAGGCTGCCTCCGGAGCCTGTTCTATCGCCTGATTATAAGCTCTTTGTGCATCGGACAACAATCCGCCATGCCGCCGCAAAAGCTCTGCCAGCTCCGGACAGTTCTGTCCTGCCAGTTTTTGGTAGGGTTCCCAGGAAATCTCTATCAAAGGCCGTCCCTGACCTGGCTGCTTACCTAGCTGCTCCTTACACGGAATCCGATGGATAGAAGCTAACAGCCGTCCTGCCTCCAGACAATGACGAACCTGAATATCCTGCCAAGGAATCGCTTTCCCGTCTGACCAGGGAAATACATAGTAATATTGGCCTTCTGCACATTGCCGCTTCCGCCCGTTCCATTCCAATGCCGAAATCACCGGAATTCCCTGCTCTGCCAGCACTCGCTCCAGATACTCTGCCCGATCAAAGTTCTGCTTCGCATCCGGCCTGGCCATAATGTTCGGATTCAACAGCTTTACTGCATAGCTTCCCCTTTCTGTATCCAGCCGGTACATCCGATGCAGATAACCACCGGTTATTCTCTGCGGAGGCATGAGAAAAGCGCCCAAATTACAATCCGTTCTGACCTGCTCCCAGAATTCCACTTTCCCCTGCCTCCTCATACAATTCCAAACTGCTCCGCCAGCTCCCTCCGACTCTCCTCAAAATATTTCACCGGAAACGGCTCGCTGCCATGCGCCCCGATATGCTTTTCCATCCAGGCCATCCCATACCAACGGCCAAACTTATAGCCGCATTTTTGAAACCTCCCCACCAGTTCATACCCCATATGCTGATGAAAGCACAGACTGTCGTTCGTCAAATATTCATCCTCTTCGTCCGTACAGGCAATACAGGCATTCAGGTTCAGAATGTTCTGCAACGCCAGACTCCCCTCCAATGCCTCGTATAACTTCCTTCCGATGCCCGTTTGTCCATAACTCTTTTTCACATAAATGCTGGTTTCTACCGCCCATTGATATGCCTCTCTGGTATGAAAGGATCCTGCATAAGCATAGCCTAGCAGATTTCCCTCCTGCTCCGCGACCAGGTATGGATATTTTTTCAGCGTCTCCCGTATCCGCCCCTGAAATTCTTCTACAGATGGCGCCTCGTATTCAAAGGTAATGGCTGTCTCTCTGACATATGGCGCATAGATCGCCAAAAGCTGTTCGACATCCGCTTCCCTGGCCACTCGAATCTGCGTTTTTGCCGCTTCCTTCTGAAAGAGTTCCTTTCCCGTCCGTACCAGCAACCCTGTATTTTCTCTGGCGGCTTCTAAAAAAACATGCTCTACTCTTGGATAATAACCTTGTGCATCCTCCGTATGTAACAGCATCAGCTCTACATCCGACAAATCGGTCAGACAATCATAGAGTGCATCCAGGTTTCTCCCATAATAGTCCGGCAACACCAACCGCTCCTTTAAATAAGAGTGAGCCGTTCTTCGCTCCTCCATCTGACGTGCATCCAACCATACCTTCATCCTCGCACCCTTTTTCCTTTCTTTTTCTTTCTGTCAATACAACGTTCTATTGACATTTTATTGCAGTCTTGCGGTCAGTACGATAAACATGTACTCTGCCTAAACTGCTTCTTATTCCTCTCCATACAGCAATTCAAAATTTTCATAATGATCCTCTGTATAATAAATCAGTCCATCGTCGGAATAAACGATCCGCTTGCTGCCCCGATAACCACCATCGCTGTCAATATCGCACTCATAATAGCTGCGTCCTTTTTTCTCCGGCAGATTTCCCTCATAATTACCAAAATAGTCCCCGCCAATGCTTTTCCCCGGCGCTACATCACCGAGGTTTCCTTCCTTACTCACCCAGCCGAGCGCCTTCGCTTCTTTTTTGGTAATAAAATTAGCTGGCAAATGGCCAAACAAATACAAATACTCTGCTACCTCCTCCTTAGAGGTATATTCGCCGGTTTCCTGGATATCCTTATCTTCTTTTTCGGTTCCGTCTGCCTCGTTTATCTCGTCCGACTCATCGCGTTTTTCGGCCTTCTCCATTTCTTCTGTATCGCCGATATTTCCTGCTTCATCACTGTTCTCCGGGTCTTTTCCTTCTTCTGTGTCGTTTATACTCTCTATATCGTCTGATTTTTCTATATCGTCAGTTTTTTCTGTATCATCTATTTCCTTTGTATGGTCAATATCTTCTTTTCCTGCGTCCTTTTCCTGGCCTGTGCCTGGCGCTGTTCCCTCTGGTGAGTCCAGGCTAACCATACAACCGGCAAACAACCCGGTAGCCAGTAAAATCAGTCCGAATAAATATAACAGTTTCCGTTTCATACTTTTTCTCTTTTCCTTTCTTTTTTCTTCTTTTTTGTCCTCTTCCTTTTATCCCCTGAAAGCAGTGGCTCTGTGTAAACATATAAAACCGCTGTCCCAGCTATTGGAAAAGCGGTTTTTTCTTGCTTTAGAACAGCTTCTTTATCGCACCGGCGGCATCCGAAAGCTTGTCTACCGTCAGCTTAGCCTTAACACCTTCTACCACCTGTTCTATCATTTCATCTGGTAAATCCACTCCCAGTACACTCTCCAGCGCCTTAACCGGCTCCTTCTGGAACTGCTCCTGCAGATCCTTATCCGTTTTAATCTTCTCTACCATCTTTTTGATTTGTTCTTTCAAATCCATATGTTTTCCTCTCCTTTATCTTTCCTTCCTTTTGCGCCTGTTTTGTACAGGCAACCCTATCTTATCATAGATTTCCGAAAATCTCAATAAAAATTCTCTAAAGTCTTGCCCGGC
The DNA here is from genome assembly GCA_949155905.1 of uncultured Lachnospiraceae bacterium. GTDB lineage: Bacteria > Bacillota > Clostridia > Lachnospirales > Lachnospiraceae > MGBC131033. Next base: position 2,786 of record CASCWU010000058.1, on the reverse strand, counting down.
TGCATATACTGTTATAACAGTTTAGGCAGTTCTTGATTTGTCGGCGTATCTGCATCTGAAAAATCACTTCACGGGTGGTTACATGTGAAAAGGAGCTATTCTATGGATAACTGGAATCAATCGGATAAAATGGTAGTTCGGAACCTGGATTTGTTTTACGGAAGCTTTCACGCCCTCTTTTCCGTCAGCCTCTCCATACCGGCGCAGCAGGCAACCGCCTTGATCGGTCCCTCCGGATGCGGAAAATCCACCTTTTTAAAAAGCCTGAACCGAATGAATGAGTTAGACGAGGGCTGCCGGATAAGCGGGAACATCCTGTTAGATGGGAAGGATATTTACCATGATATCGAAGCCGACCTGCTGCGGAAGCGCGTCGGCATGGTATTTCAAAGGCCCAATCCCTTCCCGATGAGCATTTATGACAACATCGCCTTTGGCCCAAGGACGCATGGCATCCGTTCCAATGCCCGGCTTACGCTTATTGTCGAACAGGCTCTGCAGGCGGCTGCGCTCTGGGAGGAGTTGGGATCGGATTTAAAAAAATCAGCTCTTAGCCTGTCCGGCGGCCAACAGCAGCGCCTTTGCATCGCCCGCGCCCTGGCTGTAGAGCCGGAGGTGCTTCTGATGGACGAACCGACCAGCGCTCTGGATCCAATTTCTACCGCCAAGGTCGAGGAGCTTATCCTCCGGCTAAAACGGCAGTATACGATTGTCCTTGTCACCCACAACATGCAGCAGGCGTTCCGGGTGGCCGACCAAACTGCCTTTTTCCTTCAGGGAAGGCTCGTTGAGGCCGGAGAGACGAGACGGCTGTTTTCCCAGCCAAAGGAACGGCTGACCTGGGAGTATCTTCATGGGGCTGGATAAGTCATATTTTTTTCAAATTTCTCTTTAATATTTGACGGAAATCCTTCTATTTTATAGTCCTTTGCTAGATAAACACATTCTCCAAATTTATCCTCATGATATAATTTCCTGAAGATACCAAGAACCTTACAAGTAGGCTTTGTCAATACCTTAATATTTTCATTATAAAGAGAAACTGGAATATCTGACTTTCTTCCCTCTCGAAACCCTACACTAAGTACCGTCCTGGTGCCACCAATAAAATAATCCGCCTTTATCGAAATACCACTATTGATAAAATCCCCTATCATACAATTATGGTACAACAACTCCGGCAAATAAGGTAGAACCTGTAGCTTTTGTTGTACTTTACCTCCTGTATCCACACTAAAATCTCTCACAGAAAGCTTTCCGTTTAAACATGCGGCATAAAATACAGTAGCTGACAAATTTGTCCTGACTCCTGTTAAATGTAAATAATTCATATCCCTAAATCCCACAATACAATCCTTTGTGTCCCTCTCCCTTCTGTATACGACAAGAAAATGACGATTATTTAATTTTAATTCATATTCCTTTGCTGTTTGGACAATAACAGAAATAGCCTGCTTTGCACTAAAATTTTTCATAATCAGGAAATCCCTTTCCCTATGTATAAATAAAAACTATGTAGTTTAAAAAAGACTGCCCCTTCGGACAGCCTTTTCCAGTTATAATACTGCTGATTTTTCTGTTGTCTGCCAACTTGCCATCCTTACTTCATGGCCAAAATGTGGAGTTTTTCTGTTGCTCCCCAACTTGTCAGCCTTCCCACTGACTCAACTGTCAGATTTTTAAGGTGTCAGCGCACCCGATGAGTTTTCTCATCTGTTACTATTATTATATAAAACAGCGCTTGTTATGTCAAACATTTTATTGCTTTTTCAATTTTTTTATCCCGTAACAACTCTTTACCCATTATTCCCCAGAAATCGAATAAATCCCCAGCATGAGCTTCCCAATCTCCTGATTCTCCACAACCGTATAAAATTTTCCTTCTGTACGGCGCAGGAAAGAAACCGTTTTCCCTTTTTCCTCCAAGCTCTCTTTGACCGAAACCGCTTTCCCTGTTTTCAAATCCGTCACTACCATCCTGTTCGGATCCGCCCAGGCCACGTAACTGCCCGCAGCCTCCAGCCCATACTGCGTATTGCCGATTTGCGTCGTCTTCCCACTCTTCCAGTCATAAAAATACAGGCGGTTAAAATACGTGCTATATACAACACCACGATCCGAAGCGGCGGCCACAACCGGAAATTCCCACTCCTCCAGGTTTTCTATCGGATAGGCATACAGCTCTTTTGTTTCCAGCTCATACCATAACACATGCCACGCCCCATCATAATAATCCACATAGGAAAGAACCGAATCGTTATACGAAACCGCCATATACGGATTGGTTACGTTCCGAATCTGGAACAAGGCTTCCGGTTCCCCCATCCCGTCCAGCCCGTACACCGTATGAAACGCTTCCTTCCCCACGGCGTCGGCGTCAGGCCCCTCTATCCATACGATCCGGTCGCCGCAGCCCTGCAGGCATGGATTCATCGTCTGCCCGGTCTGTTCCCGGAGCAGCCGTATTTCCCGCTGCTCCCAGTCACGACCATATAGCTTCCAGCTTCCGGTCGCCTCTCCAATCGTATCTGAAAAAACGAGCCAGTAAATTCCCTGCTTTGTCAAGGTTGGATAATGGATTTTTTCTTCTTTACTGTAAAATTCTGTAACCAGTTCTATCGAATTCTTTTCCAAATCCGCCAAGCTCAGCCTGCAAAGATGCTCGCTCCCCTCCTCTGTACCAGCCAGTTCCACCGTTTCGGAAAACAGGAACCACGGCTCCGTCTGGGTATCATAGGAAAAGGGTACCCTTTTCCGTAAATCTGCCCGTCCGCGCTATGGCTTGC
>CASCWU010000057.1 GCA_949155905.1 uncultured Lachnospiraceae bacterium | reverse complement strand
TTTGAGACATTTTCCTGTGTGGTTTATTAAGACATTATCATAAATGGTTTATAGTATCCTTTTTCCTTTAAAAATTCCCTTGACAACCTCTTCCTTCTATGGTATTATTTTTTAGTGTGCCGCACTGTGAGGTAGAAGTTCTGTCTGTTTTCAGGTCAGGAGATCGGCAAAGAGAGGCCGGTGATTGTCCGAATAGAGAGCAGACAGGCACCGAAGCGGGCGAGTAATGATAATAGGAGGTGCCATATGTACGCGATTATTGCAACAGGTGGTAAGCAGTACAAAGTAGCCGAAGGCGATATCATTAAGGTGGAGAAGCTTGGAAAGGCCGCCGGAGAGTCCGTTACCTTTGACCAGGTTCTCGTTGTGAACAACGGCGCGTTAGTTGTCGGTAATCCTACCGTAGCCAATGCTACCGTTTCCGCCACCGTCGTAGAAGAGGGCCGGAACCGGAAGGTCATTGTCTACAAGTATAAGAGAAAGACCGGATATCACAAGAAAAACGGTCACAGACAGGCTTATACCAAGGTTAAGGTCGAGAAAATCAACGCTTAATCATGGTCAGGGTTACGATTTTAAAAAATAAACAGGGAGATTACACAGGCTTTACCTTTTTGGGTCATGCCGGATATGCAGAGCATGGGAGCGATATCGTATGTGCTGCCGTTTCGGTTTTGGTAATCAATACCCTGAATTCTATCGAAGCCTTTACCAAAGACGTACCGGCCGTACGGATGGAGGAGAAGGAAGGAAGGATAGAATGCCGTTTTTTAGAAAGAGTCAGCAAGGAAACTGTACTGCTGCTTGATTCCATGGTCTTAGGACTTCGGGGAATAGAGAAGGAGTACGGGAGAAAGTATATCAGATTGAGTTCATAGGAGGTGTAAGATCATGATGAGAATGAACCTTCAGTTTTTCGCTCATAAAAAGGGTGTTGGTTCTACCAAGAACGGTCGTGATTCCGAGTCTAAGCGGCTTGGCGCGAAGAGAGCAGACGGACAGTTCGTACTGGCCGGAAACATTCTTTACAGACAGCGCGGCACCAAGATTCATCCGGGACATAACGTAGGCATCGGCGGAGACGATACCTTATATGCCAAGGTAAACGGCGTTGTGCGGTTTGAAAGAAAGGGCAGGGATAAGAAACAGGTTTCTGTTTATCCGGTAGCTGCTAACGAATAAGGTGAGAATACCCCAAATTTTTGCTGGAGGCAGGGATTTGGGGTTTTTTTTCACGGTAAGTAAGAAAGATGGAGGTATAGGCATGTTTGCAGACAGCGCAAAAATCTATATCCGTTCCGGAAAAGGCGGCGACGGGCATGTCAGCTTCCGTAGGGAGCTATATGTAGCGGCAGGCGGGCCGGACGGCGGCGACGGCGGACGAGGCGGCGATGTGATCTTTGAGGTAGACGAGGGACTTAATACCCTAAACGACTTCCGCCATATCCGAAAATATTGTGCCGGTGACGGAGAACCAGGCGGAAAGCGGCGCTGCCATGGAGCGGACGGCAAAGATATCATCATTAAGGTTCCGGAGGGAACCATTATCAAGGAAGCGGAAAGCGGCAAGGTCATTACCGATATGTCGCATGAAAACCGCAGAGAAGTCATTTTACGCGGCGGACGGGGCGGCAAGGGAAATATGAACTATGCCACTGCTACGATGCAGGTGCCGAAATACGCTCAGCCCGGGCAAAAGGCCAGAGAATTATCGGTAATCCTGGAATTAAAGGTGATTGCAGACGTCGGACTGGTCGGTTTCCCGAATGTCGGGAAATCCACGTTTCTTTCGAGAGTAACCAACGCCCGTCCAAAGATTGCGAACTATCATTTTACGACGCTTTCTCCAAATCTGGGCGTCGTTGATTTAGGAGACGGAGAGGGTTTTGTGATTGCAGATATTCCGGGGCTGATCGAAGGAGCCTCCTCTGGTGTTGGATTGGGACATGAATTTTTAAAGCATATTGAACGGACAAAAATGATTATTCATATGGTGGATGCCGCTTCTACAGAAGGACGCGATCCTATCGTAGACATTCATACCATTCACGCAGAGTTAGCAGCCTACAGTGAAGCCCTGGCTAAGCTTCCGCAGGTAATCGCTGCCAATAAAACCGATGTCTTTTACGGTACGGAGGAGGAAACGGTTCTGACCTTACTAAAAGAGGAATTTGAACCGCAGGGGATTCCGGTATTTCCGATTTCCGCTGTCAGTGGAAGCGGTGTAAAGGAATTGTTATTCTATGTCCATGAGCGCCTAAAGGAGCTGGATACGGCTCCGGTTATTTTTGAAAAGGAATTTTTTCCGGAGGAGACGGAGGAGCGTCAGGAGCCGATTATCGTAGAACAGGTCGAGGACGGTGTATTTTCCGTTACAGGCTCGAGAGTGGAGCGAATGCTTGGCTATACGAACCTGGACTCCGAAAAGGGCTTCGAGTTTTTTCAGCGATTTTTGAAGGAAAACGGGATTTTGGACAAATTGGAGGAGCTTGGTGTAGAGGAAGGCGATACGGTAGTTCTCTATGATTTAAGCTTTGAGTATTATAAATAAAGAGGGAGCTGTTATGACGAGTAAACAACGAGCCTTTTTAAAGGGGCTGGCGATGGAATTGACCCCGGTGCTGCAGATAGGGAAGGGCGGACTGACGCCAGAAGTGACAGAGGCAATCCGGGAAGCAATGGAGAACCGGGAACTGATGAAAATCAATATCTTAAAAAGCTGTACCGATGATCCAAAAGAAATCGGACAGATGCTTGCAGAACGGACACATTCGGAGCTGGTGCAGATAATCGGGAAAAAAATCGTGTTATACCGAGAAGCAAAGGAACCGGAAAAGAGAAAAATTCTGTTGCCTAAATGAGAGGATAGAACGTGAAAAAGCGAAAAATCGGAATTTTAGGCGGAACCTTTGATCCGATTCACCGGGTTCATCTTTCGTTAGCCAAACAAGCGAAGGAGCAATATCATCTGGAAGAGGTCTGGCTGATGCCCTCTGGCGATCCCCCTCACAAAAGCGGAAAAACGATTACGCCCGGAGCCAAACGTCTGAAGTTGGTAGAGTTGGCCGTATCCAATCAAAGCGGTCTAGTCGCCTCGGATTATGAGCTAAGGAGAAAGGGAAAAATCTACACAGCCGAAACACTGGAGCAGTTATCGGCAGAACAGCCGGAGGCCGAGTGGTATTTTATTATGGGAGGAGATTCCCTCCTGTATTTAGACGAATGGTATCATCCGGAAAGGATTTTTCATTATGCTGTGATTTTAGTAGCGGTTCGCGGGGAATGCCTGGAGCTAGAAATGACCAGATTAGAAGAAAAACGCAGACAGCTTTCCGAATTGTTTCCGGAAGCCAGGATTTTTTTTCTCAGGACGGCGGCAGACAGCTTGTCCTCAAGTCTTTTGCGGACGCTTTTGGCAAAGCCGGAGCGGAGCGATAAGGAAGAGGTGTTTTTAAAGGCATCTCTGCCGGAGGCGGTATATGCTGCGTTGATAAAGGGTCTGGAGAATGGTCTGGAGGAATCACATTTGTAGGGATGGTGACGATGAAAGAAATCATAGAGCTGCAAAAACAGATGAGAGATCTGCTTCCCAAAAAACGCTATGTCCATACTTTAGGGGTTTCCTATACCTCTTCCTGCCTGGCAATGCGTTATGGAGCCGATCCGGTAAAGGCACAAATTGCGGGTTTATTACATGATTGTGCCAAATATTTAACCGAAAAAGAATTGCTTCAGGAAGGAAAACGATTGGGACTTTCCATGACAAAAGAAGAGCGAAGAAGTCCGCAGCTTCTTCATGGCAGAGTAGGCGCCTGGTATGCCAAAGAGCGTTATGGAATAGAAGAGGAAGAGATCCTGTCTGCTATTTGCTATCATACAACCGGGAAACCGAATATGAGCCTGTTGGAGCAGATCGTATTTGTGGCGGATTATATGGAGCCTGGCCGAAAAATGATTTTCGGATTAGAGGAAATCCGTAAGGAGACATTTTTGGATTTGGATCGAACGACTTTTTTGGTTCTCTCCAACACAATAGCGTATTTGAGGGAGTGTGAAATGGAGATTGAACCACGAAGCATAGAGGCACTCGACTATTATAAAAAGAAGGGAGAAGGACGATGGAACAGTTAAAAGAATTGGTAGGTCTGGCATGTAAGGCATTAGACAAGCATAAGGGCGAGGAAATCCGCGTCATCGACGTAGGAGGCGTCACAACTCTGGCAGATTATTTTATCATTGCTAATGGTACAAATACCTCTCAGGTACATGCGTTAGAGGATGCAGTACGGGAAGAGCTGGGGAAAAACGGATATGAGCCGAAACGGGTAGAGGGTTCCGGCACGGCTAGCTGGGTTCTGATGGATTACGGCGATGTAGTCGTGCATATCTTTTCCAAAGAGGATCGGCTGTTTTATGATCTGGAACGAATCTGGAGAGACGGAAAAATGGCTGATGTAAGTGAATTTTTATAAGCCTCGGAGCGGATCTTAAGGGACTTATTGCCTATACAAAGGCATATTTCGCCTGTGGGTGTACGAATTTCGCCAATAGACGAAAATTTCTCCAGTAGACGAAATGGAAGAAGGAGGATAGCGACAGACAACATCGCTATCCTTTTTTCATTCTTTTTTTATTCTATTAGGAAAGTTTTTCGCATTCCATATCCAAGAGCTGCGTAAGGAAATTTTACTCTCGCTGGCGGTATGCAGCTCGTGCGGCAGGTAAGAGAATGTCCTCCCTGCTCCAGTATCATTCCTTAACGGTAAAAACGGAACAGCCCAATCACCCTGCCAAGAATATCCAAATCATCTACGATAATCGGCTCCATATAGTCATTTTCCGGCTGGAGACGATAATGTCCATCCTCTTTATAATAGGTCTTTACCGTAACGGAATCGCCGATCAGGGCGACGACAATCTCTCCGTTTTCTGCAGAAGCGGCCTGCTCTACCAGAATACGGTCTCCGTTAAAAATCCCGACATTCATCATGCTGTCTCCCTTTACATTTAGCATAAAGGTATCGTTGTTCGGCATGTATTCGGCCGGAACCGGAAAATACTCCTGGATATTTTCGACTGCCAACAGAGGCTGCCCGGCAGCAACCGTGCCTAAAACCGGTACGCTGACCATATCGCGTCTGGTGATATTAAACTCCTCGTCGATGATCTCGATTGCACGCGGCTTGGTCGGATCGCGGCGGATATAGCCGTTCTTTTCTAACGTCTCGAGATGGGAGTGAACGGAAGAGGTGGATTTTAAATTCACTGCCTCGCAGATCTCCCGCACTGCAGGCGGATAGCCCTTTGTCAAAATCTGTGCCTTGATATAATCAAGAATTTCCTGTTGTTTTTTGGTAATACGTCCGTATGCCATATGATAACCTCCATTTTATAAATTGATATTGTCTTCTGGTGACAGTTTGGTACAGATAGGAACCCTTTTTCAGAAGCTTTCTGTTCGTTACAGATAGTATAACACAATAAACAGAATTTGTCAAACCTATGTTCGATAAAAAGTATTGACAAAAGAAATATAGTTCTGTATAATAAAATAATAAAACGAATGTTCGGAAAATTGGTTCGGAATTTTTGTTCGATTATTTAGAAAACAGGGGGAATTTTTATGAGACACCAGAAAAGATATCCAAGAACGGCTGCAAGACCATGGACAGACCGGCTGCTCGAGTGCCTGGAGCTTTTTTACCTTTCTACTGTATCCTGGGCAGAGCGAGTCTGGTTCCGGGTGGTTTCAAGAGGGAGAGGAGCTTACCAAAGGATGTTATCTGACATAAGACGCCGTTTTCTCAGAGGCTGTTCCCATATCAGGCGGTATTGCCGGAGGAGCTTCTTCCGCCTCCGCTTCCTTTTCCGGGAGCTGCTTCGTTCCGAAGCGACAAACGTACAGAAAATGGCCACGCAAACTATTGTCCTGGCAGTGTTGTTTCTGCTTTTGACCGGGCTGGTATTCGGAATTGCTCATACCGTATCTGCCAGAGAGGGGCAGTATACCAAATATGTCACTTGTATTACGATAGAGGACGGGGACAGCCTCTGGCGGATTGCAGAGCGCTACATCACAGACGGCTATGCAGACATTCCGTCCTTTATCGAAGATATCCGTACCTGCAACAATCTGTACGAAGACGAAATCCATGCAGGAGAAAAGCTTATCGTCCCCTATTTTGTTCCGGTTCCTTAGAGGGATTCCTGGTTGTCTGCCTTCTCCGGATCCTGTTTTTCCCGGAGCCGAACTACGTTGGCAGCACTTCGGCGGCGATCCTCTTCGATAGCAGCATAATGTTTTCTGGTGGTGTTGACGTCCTTATGTCCTAAGACGTCCGCCACCAGATAGATATCGCCGGTTTCACGGTAAAGGCTTGTACCATAGGTGCTTCTTAGCTTATGTGGAGTGATTTTTTTTAGCTGTGTCACTGTTTTTGCGTATTTTTTTACCAGGTTTTCGACAGAGCGGACGTTTAAGCGTTTTTTCTGTAAAGAAAGAAACAGGGCATTCTGATGACCCTCGCAGGCCGTGACAAGCTTCCGCTCCTTTAGGTAGGCCAAAAGCGCCTCCTGCACCTCTTCGCCAAAATAAATGATGGTTTCGTAGCCGCCTTTTCGGCGTATCTTAATGCCGTTGTTTTTAAAATCCACATCGTCCAGGTCGATGCCTACGCATTCCGATACCCGGATACCGGTTCCGAGCAGCAAGGTCAGCAGAGCCGTATCTCTCAGAGCTGTTTTTTCATGGAAGCGGGTCTGCACTTCTGTCAGACCGTCACCGGATTCTACACTGTCCAAAAGACTGGCCACCTCATCGATATCCAGCCGGACGATTTCCTTTTCGTGCAGCTTTGGAATATCCACCAAAACCGCCGGGTTTGTCGTAATCCGTTCCTTTTTGTAATAATAGTTATAAAAGCTTCTTAGCGTAATCAGCTTCCGTTTGATGCCGGTTTCTGTATTGGTGTATTCCCGCCCGTCTTTTTGATAATATTTTAAGTACTGCATATATTCTTCTAAATCCACAGCCTTGATTTGATCCAAAATTGTCACTGGAATATCTGCTGGCTTTCCTTCCCTCAAAGTAGGATGATTGGCCTTTAAAAACTCAAAAAACACGCCTAGATCACGTGCATAGGCAATCCGTGTCCGGGAGGAGGTAGTAGGTTCTATTCCGCGGAAAAAGTCACCGCAAAAGCGTGGAAGCTGTTTTTGCAGTTCTCTTAGCTTTAATTCATTTTTCACATTGACCTGGTCATGGTAATTTTTCTCTGCCATCGTTTTCCCTTTCTTATTTCGAGTACACTGCTTATTTTGAGACATTCTGTCCCGTCCGAATATGCGGATAACGCTTTGGCCAGCCCTGCAGCTTTCCGTTTAAAATAGCAGTAAACATCCGCTCTTTCGCACCTGGATGATCGTGATTGAGAGAGGCCACCAGCTCCTTGGCGTATTGGCGTTTGGTATAACCGTCAGCCGGACAAGGATTTTGGCAGACTGGAAGCTGGTAGAGATTTTGAAATCCCTTTACATCTGCCTCGTCTACAAACATCAGCGGACGGATAACCGTTACATCCATCCGATCCAGATAGGTGATAGGAGAGAAGGAGTGTAGTCTGCCTTCAAATAACAGGGATAACAGCAAGGTTTCGATCATATCATCCTTATGATGGGCAAAGGCAATTTTGTTACAGCCTAGTTGTTTGGCAGCTTCATTAAAAGAACCCTTCCGCATTTTCGCACAGAGCGAACAAGGATTCTCTTCCTTTCTGGTTTCAAATACGATAGAGGCAATCTCTGTCTGAACTACCGTATGGCGTACCTGCAGAGTCTCACAAAGCGCCGTAATCGGAGAAAAATCCAGATCCGGAAAGCCTAAATGGATGGTCAGCGCTTCGATTTGAAACGGTTTTGGATAAAAACGCCTTAGTCCAGCTAAGGCATATAAAAGCGTGAGGCTATCCTTCCCACCCGATATTCCAACGGCAATCCGGTCGCCCTCCTCAATCATTTGATATTCGTCAATCGCCTTTCTCGTCAGACTGTAAAGCTGCTGTAATTTCATAAATAACTCCATTCTAACCTCTAAAAAAGGTTGGTTTGTTCTGAATAAAAGTGTAGCATAATTGCTCGGAAAAGAAAAGCAGAAAAAATAAGATACCTTTTCGACAAAATTTTTATACAAATATGACACTAGGGTGACACATTTTTGCCGTTTCTGGTGTCTAAGATAACATACGGAAAAGAAAAAAGGAAAAAAGGAGAGGATCTACTTAATGAAAAAATGTCAAACATGGATGTCTTTTTTAGTATTATGGACTTTTTTAATGCTATTGCCCACAGGGCTAGTACATGCTGCCGGGCTTGCGATTCAATACGATGGCAAGGCAGTTTCTTATAAAGATACACAGGTTAGCTATAAGCTTGATGGAAACCGGATATCCTCTTTATATCCAGGGATTATCATAGACGGAGTATCCCTAGCTCCCTGCACGGATATCTTTATCAAACCCAAAACCAATATTACGTATAAATACAGCAAAGCCAAGGGACTCTTATATCTTTATCATGGAACGGATGAGATTCGTTTTACCTTGGGAAATAAAACAGCGGTGGTCAATGGAAAACGGGTGACGCTTCCGGCCGCGCCGCGTTTGATTACTTTGACCAATAAGGGTGTGGAAAAGGTTTATGTCCCGGCTCGTTTTGTAGCGGAACAGTTTGGCTTTACTTATAGCTGGAACGAAAAGACCGGGGTGGCATCTATGACAAGCCCTCCTTGGAACATTCGCTACAATGGAAAAACCTACAGTTACAAAGGGAAAAAGCTGCAGGTTCTCGCTGACGACAAAGCCTGCACAACGACCAATTATCCGGGACTGGTTATTCAAAATACGGTAATGGCACCAGCGAAGCTGACGTTTGCCGGAAAAGCAGTGGGTGGATCGTATCAATATGATAGCACAAAAAAGCGTGTCACAATTAAAAAATATGGTAATACAATAACAATGACATTAAACAGCAAAACAGCTAAAATAAACGGCAAAAAGATTTCGTTGAAAGAAGCACCAAAAAGCATCAAGTTTCTAGATACGGGTGTAACCGTCATTTATGTTCCGCTGCAGGAGGTGGCAGAGGCGCTCCATTATGAATACCTTCCGTTTTTATCGGAAAATCAGGTGAAGCTAAAGGCTCCTCATGCGATTTATTACAATGGGCAATGGAGCTTTCCGGAAGTAAAGGGAAAGGTTATTTTCGATGAAAAGGAAATTTCGGTTTCTCCGGTTTATAGCTACATAGAAAAAGATACGGCGATGATTCGGGCAAAGAAGGTATTCGGCACGGCGATGGGCTGTTCTTATCAATATGATTCTGCGACCAAGACCTTGACGCTTGGAAAAGAAGATAAAATGGTGACGTTTACAATCAACAGCGATACTGCTTTGGTCAACGGAACAAAACAGGCGTTAGACGTACCGGCACGTCTGGTAAAAAACGGAACAAACGGTGTTTATTATACGATGGTTCCAGGACGCTTTACGGCAAATGCACTGGGGTTTGACTATGAATGGCTTTCCGACAGCAATACCTCTGTCATTACAACAAAAACTCCAGAAGAGGGAGATGCCGGAAATGAGCCACCAGAACAGCCAGAAGAAGAGGAACCAGGAAATAATTCAAATCAGACGGAATCACCAAACACGCCAGATTCTGTAGTTTTACCTGATGCATCCTTATTTCAGTGGACGGCAAACAGCACTTATACAGAATATTTGACAGAGGTACAAAATCAGGCTGCTCATGTTACAGAGGTGACGGGACGTACGCAAAGCGGAACGAGTACTGCCTACTCCAGCTTGCTCTCCGTAGAGCAGGGGAATGAACTGCTTTATGGAAGCTATGATACGTATTATCTTACCTCTCCTGACGGTTTCTTTGGGGTAAGTGGGGTCATTTCCGGCCAGGCAGTGGAACTGATGCTTGCAGACACAATATCCACCAATCAGACGTATTCGTTTCAAGGTGGATTGGCGACACAAGCAGTAGTAGAATTTCAAGAAGCAGCACTCTCTACGAAAGTGACATTTTCTCTGGCAGAACATGCCTTTTCGGATTTTACACTGACGCTTTCAGAGGATTGCAAAACACTGACGATAAAGTTTTACCAAAATTGCCTGACTTCGATTCATGGAGATCGGCAAAACGGCGATGAAATCCTGACGCTGTCCGGCACCGGTAAAATTCAGGCAGAAATTTTATCGGATGATAGTGATGGTATGATTTTGCTGCAGCTAACTGGTGTGCTGGATACACTAACTGATATGGATTGGACGGATACGACCGGAACTGGTATCCTTTCCAATGTGGTGCGTCTGCCGATTAACAACAACCAGATGCAGCTTCTGATTCAAAGGAGAAGCGAAAACGAATACTATTTGATGGAAACAGGCAATGATATTAAGCTGGTTGTCAAGGGAAATCGTACTGATCTCGGTACTTATTCCTTAAAAATTCCTTATATGCCGGGTACAGAACGAGAGGCGATAACGGATTCCGACCACTATATGTCCCGTTATTTTACGATTACGCTGCCAGGAGATCAGATGGCTTATTTGGACAGTATGCCGATAGTGCTTTCCGGCAGCACGGTATCCGATGTCCAAAAGAAGTTAAATTCTGCCGGAAATACAGTGATTACCGTAAAGACCTCCAAGATACAGGCGTATCGTCTGCATTATACTTCGGATGCCATTATGGTAGAGGTAGATGATCCGAAAAATCTGTATGATAAAATCGTTGTATTGGATGCCGGACATGGCGGGGACGATCCGGGAACCATCCATAACGGCGTAAAGGAAAAGGATTTAAGCCTGCAGATTTTATACACCAGGTTGAAGCAATATTTTGAAGATTCCGATGATATCAAGGTATACTGGACCAGAAAGGACGATACCTTTTTGGAGTTAAACGACCGTGCTGCCTATGCCTCTAAGGTCGGCGCTGACTTGTTTATCAGCCTTCATATGGATTCCTTTTCCACGACGAAGCCAAACGGCATAAGCGTATACCATTCAACACAAAATAAGCATATTAATGAAGGTGGGCTGACCAGTGTAGCGCTGGCGCAGATTTTACAAAAGAATCTCGTAAAGGGGCTGGGAGCAACGGATCGGAAGGTAAAGAACAACTCTTATGTTGTCTGCAAATCCAATACCGTTCCGGCTGTACTGATTGAGTTAGGCTTTATGTCTAACCCAGAAGAGTTTAAAAACCTGACCAGCAAAAGCTACCAGCAAAAGGCAGCGCAGATTTTATATGAATCTATTGTTGAGGTATTTGAAAAATATCCGACAAACCGATAAAGGATGGATATGGCGGAAATAAAAAGGAAAAAGGGATAGAGGAAAGGAGTATACGATGCAGCGAGTCAGATGGATACAAACGGTAGGAATAGCTTTGTTGGCCGTATGTTTATTGGGATTATTTCCGGTAGAGAGGGTATTGGCGGCAAAGGATGACAAAAAGCCGACCATTAAAGTCAGTATGGAAACAGAAGAGGTGACAGCAGACAGTGTAAAGCTTACTGTTACGGCGACGGATAATGTAGGAGTGGCAGAGTTTCGTTATGCTTCTGGAGCGAGAAATACTGCTTATTTCAGAGATCAAGGAAAAGGGAAGGTAGCGACCTTAAAAAAGAATTCCCGTACCTTTCACATAAAAGAAAATAAAACATATACCTTTTATGCAGTTGATAAGGCAGGCAATACCCGGATCAAACAGGTGACGGTTTCCAATATTGATAAGGAAGCGCCGATACTTTCCGTAACGCCTCCTAAAATCGACGGCTATACCAATACCAAGCAATATTTTTCCATAAAGGCTACGGATGATCTGTCAGGGGTTGCCGTTTTAAAATATGCGTACGGCGTTAGGGATGCTTCTTATTTTGCGGCAAAGGGAACCGAAATCCCGCTGTCTAAAAAGGGCAACGGTAAGGCTGTTATCAAGAAAAACAGTGATTTTACCTTTTATATTCGGGATAAGGTAGGACATGAAACGACCTATGTGACGTCCATTTCGTTTATGGATGTCAAAGCACCGACTTGTAAGGCTTCTTATTCCGTCAGCCGTCAAAAGGCATCGGTAAAGCTTTCTGTCAAGGATGATTTATCTGGTGTTGCACGGATTCAGTATCAGGCAGGAACGATTACGAGCAGTGCAAATAAGGAATGGAAGGAGGCAGAGGAGCTTTCCAGCAATCGTTTTCAGCTAAGCAAGGCAGGAGAGTATACGATCCGGGTGACAGACGGAGCAGGCAATACGACGCTGACCCCATTGACGGTAGAACTAGAATTCCGGGCTGCCTGGATTACTTATATCGAATATGCACCTAGCTTTAAATATACCAAATATACGTATGATAGCTTTAAAAAGAAAATTGATACTATGTTTGATAACTGTGTCAAGGAAAATCTAAATGCGGTTGTCGTACAGGTGCGTCCCTTCAGTGATGCTTTGTATGCTTCCGATTATTTTCCGTGGTCCGGCTATATCAGCGGGGAACAGGGAAAGAATCCTGGTTTTGATCCAATGGCCTATATGATTGAAGCAGCACATACAAGAGGACTAGAATTTCACGCTTATCTCAATCCTTACCGGGTAGAGGCAAAGAGCAACTATAAGCTCTTATCCAAAGATAATCCGGCCAAGCGTTGGCTGGAGGATGACGACGATACGAATGACCGGAACGTACTGCTGTTCGGCGAGCAATATTATTATAACCCGGCAATCGAAGAGGTACGGGAGCTGATTGTAGATGGAGTACGGGAAATTGTCGAGCGCTATGACGTAGACGGAATCCATTTCGACGATTATTTTTATCCGACGCTCGGCACCAAATACAAATCGAACTTTGACTACCTGGAATACAAGGAATATACAGCCGTACAAAAAGCTGCCGGATTAGAAGCAGACAGCATCGACGTATGGCGCAGAAACAATGTCAGCACGTTGATTTCAGAAGTATATGCTGCTGTAAAAAAGGCAGATTCCTCGGTTGTCTTTGGCATCAGCCCGGCAGGAAACCTCAATAACCTGCGGGCAAAGGATCGCTATTATGTGGATATTGACCTTTGGCTGTCTACTCCGGGATATGTAGACTATATCTGTCCTCAAATTTATTGGGGATTTGAACATGGTACTTGTCCGTTTGCGGAAACCACAGACAAATGGGCGAAGCTGATCACTACTCCAGAGGTCAATCTTTATGTAGGCCTGGCGCTCTATAAGGCAGGAACAAATGATACGGTGGAATGGGCAAATAATGATACGATCATTGCCAGACAGGTAAAGTATTTGCGGAACTCTAAATTTGCCGACGGGTTTTTCCTTTACCGCTACGATTTTCTTACCGCCGAGCGTTCCAAAAAAGAGATGAAGAATCTCCGAAAGTTGTTGCAATAATGAAGTAAAACGGTTACAATACTTCCTGTAAAGCAGAAGCATACAGCGTCTGCTTTACAGGAATTTTTAGTAATGGAGAAAGGATATGGAACGAAGAGATAAAATAAATTATTATTTGGATTTGGCTGAGGTGGTATCGAAACGAGCCACCTGTCTGAGAAAGCATTATGGAGCAGTGATTGTAAAAAACGATGAGGTCATTGCAACTGGCTACAACGGCGCACCGCGGGGACGGAAAAACTGTACCGACGTCGGAAGCTGTATCCGGGAAAAGCTTCAGATTCCAAGAGGAGAGCGTTATGAGCTGTGTCGAAGTGTCCATGCCGAAGCCAATGCCATTATTAGTACCTCCAGGGATCGTATGCTGGGAAGTACTTTATATATGGCCTGTCTGGACGGAGCCAGCGGAGAGTATGTTTCTGGAACCAGTAGCTGCTCTATGTGCAAACGTATGATCATTAACGCCGGAATCGAACGGCTTTATGTCCGGGACGATCACGAGCATTTCCGGGTGATTGAAGTGGCAGATTGGATCGAACAGGATGAGTCAATGGAAGGAAGCTTTGGGTATTAGCATGAGATGGGGAATAATATGAAAATTTTTAAAAGCTTTGAAGCAAAAAAAGAACATAAAAGAGAAAAGGAGAAGAAAAAATGGAAGTATTAGAGGCCATTACTACCAGGGCAAGTATCCGTAAATATACCGATCAGCCCTTGACAGAACAGGAGATAAATACTTTATTATTGGCCGGTTTTTGCGCACCATCCGCCATGAACAAACGCCCCTGGCATTTTCTGGTGGTTCGGGAAAAAGAACTGCTGCAGAACATAGGAGAGCATAGCATTTATGGAAAAATGATTCCTCGATCAGCCGCCTGTATCGTTGTATGCGGAGACAAAGAACGAACCACATTTCCGGAACTGCTGACAGATGACTGTGCGGCGGCCATTCAGAATATTCTTTTGGCAGCGCATGGTATCGGCCTTGGTGCAGTTTGGTGCGGATTAGTAAAAGGGCAGGAGTTTTATCAGTATGTCAAAGAGCAGCTCCGACTTCCAGAGCAAATAGAACCGGAAGGGTTGATTGCCATCGGTCATCCGGCAGAAACCAGAGGACACGCCGAGCGTTTTGAACCAGATAAAATTCATTATGAAACATGGTAAAACGGTGACAAGCAGAAGAGTATCTAGGAAAAGTACAAATATACTTTAAAATTTAGAATAAAAAGTATATTTGTACTTTGACTCATTTTCCTCAATAGCTGCAGCATGTTAACATTTTAAACTCTATTATTTTATAGCTTCAATGTGATTTCTTCCATGAAGCACAATATATTTTTTCTGACAGCTCCCACAAGAGGTATAAGCTCGACTGGCCTGGCTGATATCGACTCGATATTTTCCCTCTGACTGGCAGCCGCAATAAGGACATACCGCATAACGATAATCACCCATTTTTGCAACCTCCTTCCAGGGAAATTATAAATTATCACGGCAAATCCTACAACCTAAATATACTTTTTATCAGCTATCCTACAGAAAATAAAAAAGAAATAGAAATTTCCAACCACATAATCACCAAATTGAGAAGCTAACCAACCCAAAAAATTATTCAACCAATCAACCAACCCCCAGTTTAACGAATAGTTGGCGCCTCAAAACCTAGATATATCCCCTCAAAATACAAAAATAAGCAAACTATTCGTTAAACTTGTGTTTCGCGAATAGTTATGGATATACCTCTACAAATTTCTGAGTACTCTTCTATTGTGTTGTTTTATAGAGGAAATAATAATGGAAAGAAAAGAATATGCTTTCTATGCTTACAGCTCTAATGCCTTCAAGCTTTTTTTGTCTCTGTCGTATAAGAAAACCTTCCGGGATAAAATTTCATCCTGAGCAAAGGCTTTGTTGACATTTTTTAAGGATTGTAAAATAGCACGCGGTGAAATCGCATCAACGTGATGTACCCTTGCTTCATGAATGCTGGTGAATACTACATAAAAATTTCCGTCAATCAATTCTGCGATGCGATCTAAGACACCCGGATAAAACATGGCAATTGCTCCGTTGGTCTGTTTCGTTGTGGTAATCGTCGGAACCTGCATTTTGCCAATATGATGAATATCGCTGTGAAACGCCATAAAAGCGCCCTTGGTATACGGCGGCTGATAACACTCCATCGGAGTCATATACATTCTAGGCGGTGCAATAATATTAGAATTGATCAGAGCATCCTCCCAGACCTCGTCCAAATCCTTTTCCCATTTGTCAAAAATATGCTGCTGAACCTTCAGTGTTCCCAGTCCCATTTCCTTGTTGTCGTACATAACGGCATAAAGAACCAGGGCAATATCATCGTATTGCTTATAAATCATATTTTTTAAATCATAACGGTTATCGGTATAATTGATTGGACGAATGATCAGCTTTTCTTTGGCGATTTCATAATTTTCTAGCTTGGCCAGGATTTCGTCTATGTTCGTATTATGTACCATTTGAATCGAATCGTCTATAATAGCCCATACCCGATCCCATCCCTTTTCTTCGTATTCCTGAAAAAGCTGTTTGGTCGAAAACCTGCAGAAAGCCTTATTGGTATCCACATATAAAATGATATAATCACCAATCAAGACATCCGATTCGGTACGCTGATACTTTAAGTTTGTATTTCGGATCATCTCCAATTCGTCCGGATCATCTGAGGTAAGGCCATCTGGATAAAATTGATAATGTTCTTCTCCAATATTCCAGGAGGTATTTTGCAGCACACCTTGTTTTAGCTCAGAGCAAAAATCTTTGTATTCCATAGCAGACTTCTCCTTTGCTTTTGATCTATCGATCCTGTTACATCAGAAATTCCATATAATGGTAAACTTGATTTTCGATACCGTAGGTATGCGCATAGCTTTGCAGTAAGCGCAAATCCTTTGGAAACGTATTTTTCTTAGGTTGAAAATAATTTTGTACCGCTTGAACATAAATATCAGAGGCAATTTGCTCCCGATGCTTGATAATATCACAGATACAGCGCTCCCGGTTATAAAGCCGAATCGGATTCCCCTCTGGAGATGTCCCATAAGATAAGCCAAGCTCAAGGCGTTCCGGCTGAACATAGTGCGCTGTTAGATTTGGACAAATATTTTTTAATCTCGTGATATTAAAGCCCTGCGGTACTGTTATCGAAAGGTGCGTTTGTACTTCTTCTGTAATTAAGTGCTGAAAAAACAATGCCGTTTCATAAGAAAAAACTGCTTTCGGACACGCATACTGTAAGACAAAGCAGGGATCCGGATTGGTTTCCGGAAGTCGGTAAATTCCTCTTGCTTCCCGAAGCAGCCGTCCCTCTTCTATCAGCCGAAGCGGTAGTTCCCGCCGGAAGCCTTTTGAGGAAAGCTCTTTTGCCGTAACATATCCGTTTTTTTCCTGCAGGAATGCGAAAAGTGCTTCACTGTTTTTGCTCATTTACAATTTGCTCCAGATCGCTAAGCTCTGTTTTGGTTAGTTCATGATTTTTTAAATAATCGGTAAAAAAGTTGTGCAGCGAACCGTTGAAAAGCTGATTCAGTAAATAGCGGGTTTCAATGTTTTGTACGGAACGCTTGGAAATGGCGGCCTTGCAGATAAAGCCAGGCTCTTCCCGCTTGACCGCCCCCTTGTCAATCAGGCGTTTGATTACGGTATAGGTCGTATTTTTTTCCCAGCCGATGTATTCCTTGATAATTTTCGCAATATCCCTAGCTGCCAGAGCCTTATTGGACCATAAGAGTTCCATGACGTTTAATTCGCCCTCATGCAGTCTGATCTCCCCCATATCATCCTCCACTTTTCCATACTTTTGCTTCCTCCAAATATTGCCGCAATTTTAATTGTATGATAGGAAAAGGCAAAAGTCAATATCTATTTTACACAAAAAAACAGTTATTAGCCTGGAATAATAGCTGCTCCCAGTTTTTTTAGCAATGCAGTAAAATATTCTGGAAATGGTGCATGAAACTCCATATAGGCTCCGGTAGACGGATGAATAAATCCAAGCACTTCTGCATGAAGCGCCTGTCCCTCCAGGGAATAGGGATGCTTTGATGGGCCATAAACCGGATCGCCTAACAAGGGATGATGGATACTGGCCATATGGACACGGATCTGATGTGTTCTGCCCGTCTCTAAGGAACAAACAATATGTGCATACTTTCCCTGCAGATTTTCCACCAGCCGATAATGTGTCACCGCTTCTTTTCCGTTTTTATAATTGATGGCCATTTTTTTTCGGTCATTTGGATGCCGGCCAATCGGAGCGCAAACCGTGCCGCTTTCTTCTGAAAAAGGATTCCAGACAAGAGCATGGTAACGCCGGACAATGCTATGGGCAGCTAACTGAGCGGCAATGTGCTGATGGGCATGATCGTTTTTGCACACAATGATTACCCCTGTTGTATCCCGGTCAATCCGATGCACGATTCCCGGCCTCGTCACTCCTCCAATTCCACTTAATTCGTCTTTGCAGTGATAAAGCAGCGCATTGACCAGAGTTCCGCTCTGATGTCCCGCCGCAGGATGCACGACCATATTTTTCCCTTTGTTGATCAAAATGACATCCTGATCCTCATATAAAATATCCAAGGGAATTGGCTCCGCTGTTATCTCTAACGGCTCTGGCTCCGGCAGCTCCCAGATAACCTCTTCTCCTGCGGTCAGCCTGTAGTTGCTTTTGACTGCCCGATTGGCGACAGTCACTCTTTCCTCTGCCAAAAGCTTCTGCCAAAAGGAGCGGGAATGCTCCGGACAAGAATCCGATAGGGCTTTATCAATACGGATTCCTGCATATTCGTCTGGTACAATCCAAACAGACGGTTCCATCTCCCTCCTCCTCTCCTTTGCTATCCGTTCTTTTTTGGAAAGCAAGCCTGAAGCAGCCGATCCAAATCCTCTTCCTTATAATAAAAAAGAAATAACAGCAACAGCAGCACGGCCGAAACGGTTACATAGCAATCTGCCACGTTAAAAATCGGAAAATCAATTAACTCAAAATACAAAAAATCAATGACATAATTGTAGCCTTCCATCAGATAGGTCGATACCCGGTCAATAAAATTTCCTATCGCTCCGGCGCTCAGCACCAATAACGTGATATAAAGCGGTTTCATACGGCGTTCCTGCGGCATCCGTATCAGAACCCAAAGAAAAACTCCAAGTACCAACAGGGTGCTGACAAAAAAGAACCAAAATTTCCCCTGCAAAATACCAAAGGCAGCACCGGAATTCCCACCCTCTAAAAGCTGTAGCCGGAACACGCCCGGAAGGAGAGCAATCCCGTTACCTTCTCCTAAATAGCGGACAGCCAGATATTTTGTCACTTGATCCAATGCTACCAACAGCAAAACAAACAGGCTGTCCCTCCAGATACATTTTTTCATGCCTTTTCCTCTTCTATTTTCCTTCCTGGCAAAGCACCTCACGGATTCCGGCCAACAGTTCCTCTTCTGTCACCGTCGTATCAATTACGGCCTGTCCGACAGTCTCTAAGAGAACAAAGCGAATCTGTCCGGCATCCATTTTTTTATCCAGCTTTGTAGCTTGCAGAATTTCGTTCTCAGATAAGCTATTGACTGTTATAGGCAGTCCATACGCCGCTAGCAGCTCTCGCATCTGGGCAATGGTTTCTTCCGAAAGCGCCTTTCCCTTTTGGATAGAAATACGCGTTGCCGCTAACATTCCAAGAGCGACACATTCCCCATGAAGAAGCTGAAAATTCTTCAGTTTTTCGATAGCATGGCCTATCGTATGGCCAAAGTTTAAAAGCGCACGTTCTCCCTGCTCCATCGGGTCACGCTCTACAACTGCCTGCTTGACGAGGCAGGACTGATACAACAGCTCCTCCAATACAGAAAAATTCTTCTGACGTATTTCGTTTCCCTGTGCCGCCAAAGCCAAAAGCAAGCGAATATCTCTGATATAAGCGTGTTTGATAAGCTCTCCCATTCCCG
Organism: uncultured Lachnospiraceae bacterium; assembly: GCA_949155905.1. GTDB lineage: Bacteria > Bacillota > Clostridia > Lachnospirales > Lachnospiraceae > MGBC131033. The sequence goes on along the minus strand of CASCWU010000057.1, from coordinate 3,191 downwards.
AAAGATACTCTCTCTCCGGCAGGGTAGATAAAAGGGAAAAATTCATATAGACTGCCGAAGGCTGGTGAAAGGCTCCTACCATATTTTTATAGGAACGGAAATCTACCCCCGTTTTTCCCCCGATGCTTGAATCCGTCATTGCCAGAAGCGTCGTTGGAATCTGGACAAACCGGATACCGCGCAAATACGTAGCCGCCGCATAGCCGGTCAAATCGCCTGTCACGCCGCCGCCCGCTGCGATCAGGATATCCCTTCGGTCAAATTTTTCTCCAATCAAATGCTCATATAAGCGATTTACCGTTTCGAGATTTTTGTGTTCCTCTCCCGCCTCAAATACAAAAGCAGTCAGAGACGCACACAGGGGTGCGAAAACAGCTTCCAGTTTTTTTTGGTGAAAAGAAGCGACATGAGAATCCATCACCAAACAAAGTCTGCGTCCCTTTGCTTCTAAAGGATCTAGCGTTTCTGCCAGTCCGGAAAAATCTTGTTCCATCTGAATGGAATAAATCGGTTGTCCGTCTGCATGGACTACGATGGTTTTACTCATTCTTCTCCTCTTCCCCTTCCTCTTGTTCCTCCGGGTAGTATTCCTCTTCTGGATATTCCTCGGCCTGTGCTAAAAATGCGTCTAAATTAGCCACATGAATCTGGAAGCTTTCACTGGAAAGAATCTCTAGCTGTGCTGCCGCAAGCTGCTTAAACTGGGCTTTATACAGATCGTATTGCTGTACCAGATTGATCGTCTTGCTGTGCAGCGTATCCAGCTCTCTGCGCGCATCCGCCAAAATCAAATCTGCCCTGGCATGTGCCTCCTGTTCAATCGCCTTGGCCTCCTTTTTAGCGGCCTCCTGCGTTTCGTCAGAAGTTCTCTGTGCCAGGACAAGCGCCTTTTGCAGTGTCTTTTCAATCGATTTGTAATACTGGATCCCCTCGCTTAAAACGTTGATTTTATCGTTCAGTTCCACGTTTTCCTTATACATAGCCTCGTAATTATCTAAGATATCCTTTAAAAAGAGATCCACATCCTTTTTTTCATATCCAATGCCGGATTTGAACACTTTTCTCTCTATTTCAATCGGTGTCAGCATCGTTTTCTCTCACTTTCTATGCCAGGACCACCTGGTTTTTATTATATGTATTTTAACAGTCGGATCTGCAGCCGTCCTTTTTTACTCTGTCCTGTTTCTCCTGCATAAAGAAATTTACCATATCCGCGAACGGATATGACAGCTCCTTCCTCTGGCGTATGATGAGAGCTTTGGATTTGACGGGCATTGAGATACACTCGTCCGCCCTCGATCAGCTCCTGGGAAAGCTTACGCGAAATATGGAATGCCGCTCCAACAACCGCATCGAGCCGGCAGGAGCTAACCGTAGCCCGAATTTCTTCCTGCTTTGCTTCTACGGGCGCCTGTTCTTCTGCTATCTGCTCACAGTGGACGGATTGCCGCCCAACCTGGGTAAGCTCGTCTAAAAGAAAGGAAGCAATATTACTTATACAGAAGAAATATGCTCCCTTGTATTCTACTATAATATCTCCAATTTTTGAACGATCTATCCCCAGTCCTAAAATAGCGCCCAGATAATCCCGATGACTCAAGGTCTTTGATGCAAATTTTACCCCAGGCAGATGGACACGGATACAAGAAATCGGAAAGGAAGCATCCTCCCCGGAATCGGACCAATCCGGCAGGAAGCAGGCCACCTGCCGTTCAGAGGAGGTCTGTCCTCCATAAAATTGAACAGCGCCGTCAAGCTCTCTGGCATGTGCCTGCAGCAAAGACAACTCGTCCAAATTTAAAAAATCCGTATACATCATGCTGTTTCTCTGAGATGCTGCCCTGGATAAATCCTGAAAATGCCGAAGCAGCATTTGGTTCGTTTTCTCTGACTTTTTTTCCATGTTGTCTTTCTTCCTGTCTGCGATTAAAATTCCTTATTCAAAGTCGGCACCTCAAAGCCGTCCTCCTCTGTGGCAATGCCAAAGCTATCTCCTGATATATCAATCGTATCTGGAGAAAAGATAAAGATATATTTGGAAATCTGATGTAATTTACCATTGATCGCATAGACAGAGCCGGATATGAAATCCATAATGCGCTGTGCCTCTAGCGGATCAAAGCCTTCTAAATTAACAACAACTGCACGTCCGGAAAGAAGCATATCACAAATATCCTGGGAATCCTCAAAGGAATCCGGCTTCATGATACAAACCTCCATTCCCTTTTGTGTAGTACGAATCGGCACCACCTTGTTTGATGTGGTTTTCTCCATACGCACACCTCTCTTCTCCCGTGGAAGATCCTCTAGTTCGTCGCTTCCATACCTTCTGGCAGAAAAAGAAGCTCCCCCTAACGTTCCAGTACGCTCAAGCCTGTCCTCCTGCTCTGCGCGCATGTTTCTTTCCTGTCGAATCTCACTGCTTTGCAGGCGTGCCTCCCGCTTTTTGACCTTTCTCTCCTGTTCCTCTTCGTCCTCATCATAAAACTCGTCGTATTCTTCTTCGTCTTCTCCTAATTTCAGATAGCCTAAAAAGTCTTTGATTATGTTTGCCATAGTGACATCTCCCATCTCTGTAATTATGTAGTACCCGGATATGTTCTGTTTCCAAAAATTCCGGTGCCTACACGGATACAGGTCGCGCCCTCCTCGATAGCAACCTCATAATCATTGGTCATTCCCATCGACAGCACACCCATAGTACTATTATGGGGTGTTTTGGACGTAATGTCAATAAGTAATTTACGCATTTTGCAAAAATATTTCCGATTTTCCTCCGGGATTTCCGTAAAAGGAGCAACCGTCATCAAGCCGCATAGCTGAATATGACGAAATCGGTCGAATTCCATAGCCAAATTTACGGCCTTCTCTGGAGAAACACCAAACTTACTTTCCTCTCCGGCAATATTGATTTCCATTAAAATCTTCGTAATGCATCCCTTCTTGGCAGACTCCGCTTCGATTTTCTGTGCTAAGGCAAGAGAATCTACCGAATGGATCAGGGCGGTTTTTCCTATCAGATATTTGACCTTATTGGACTGCAGATGCCCGATCATATGCCATTGCAGCGGCAGACGGATATCCGAACAGGCCTCCTGCTTTTCCATCAATTCCTGTACCCGGTTTTCCCCGAATGTGCGGATGCCGCATTGAATTGCTTCTCTGATTGCCTCTACCGGCTTGGTTTTGCT
>CASCWU010000056.1 GCA_949155905.1 uncultured Lachnospiraceae bacterium | reverse complement strand
AAGCGGGCGATAGAGCCGCTGCTAGCCATCCAGGACTATGAAGATCTGGTTTTCCCGGAAGCCGGGGAGCCGATCTCGGCTGGTTTCGGGGAAGGGCTGATCACCTATGTGAATGAGCTGTCCGGGGAGCCGATGGAGGGAAGTACCTCCTCCTGCCGGGGAGCCTGTACGGGGCTTTGTATGGGTGGGTGCAGCAATGCCTGCAGCGGCTGTAAAGGAAGCTGTACGGGCTGTGGCGGCTGTAGCGCTAGTTGCGGGACAGGCTGTACGAGTGGGGCCAGGGCGTAAAGCAGAAAACAAGAGTCTATGAGAAAGGGGACTAAGAGTATGAAGTTAGTATTTGCAAACGGAACGGAACTGGAGGTTAGCCAGGTGGTGGAGAGTATTCTTCCAAGGAATCGGATGGAAGTTCGGGATGGGAAGGTATTAGAAATCGGAATTCCAGAGGATTGTAGCCTTTCCCTGGAGGAACTGGAAACGATGTTTACAAAGGAAGCCTGTGAGGAGCTACAGAGCGTAGCGGAGTATGGAACGGTGACGTATGACGGATACACGACGCTGTTAAGTGTATCGAACATTGCGGGGCCGACGGCGTTTGCCAAAAGTGTCCGATTGGGACAAGCCCAATAGAGCAATAAGAAGAGGGGATAGCTGTCAGGCAGGAAAAATGGTTCCTGTGCTGGCAGCTTTTCTTCTGATAGGTAGAATAAGAAAAAATAGATTCAGGAGGAAATTAGAATGAAAGCGATTTTTGAGATTGATTTGAATGGGGAACCGATGGTAAACGAACTGGAGCGGACGTTTTTAGAGATTTCCGCATATACGGATAACATTGCCTTTTTGCTGGGGAACAGTGTGACGGCGGATGTTGTGGAAAGTGCTTCTTTGAAGGCGTACCAGAGGAAGCAGGTGGAGGCAAAGGTACTGTATGAAAACCAGAAGAGGGAGTTGGAAAGAACCTACATTCCGGACTATCTTTACGGGATACACCAGTATGACTGGAAACTGAATTTCGGGACAGGGGTTGTGACGGTTACGGTATACGATGAGCCGGGGATTCGACTGCTGCAAGAGCATGGCGTGGCGTTCACCAGCGTGGCCTAGGCTGGAGGTGGTATATGAGGACAGTCAACCTAAAAAAGAAAGAAGAGCAGTACCAGGATGCCATTTCCAGGTTGTATCCAGAGCTGCACCAGGAGGGAGAGGAGGGGGAGCGTATCCTTTCCCGGACTGTCACCTGGCAGGTAACGGATGCTTGTAACTTGGCCTGCTCTTATTGTTACCAGGTTAATAAGGGGCATCGGGTGATGTCTTTGGAGACGGCAAAAAAGATGGTGGATGCGCTGCTGACCGGGGAAAAGGGGTTTGGTCGTTATGTCAATCCGAGGATATCCCCAGCGATTATGTTGGAATTTATCGGGGGCGAGCCATTTCTCCAGGTGGAGCTGGTTGACCAGATCGTAGACTATTTCCGTAGCCAGGCGATTGCAACAGGTTCGCCTTGGGCGGATCGGTTTAAGGTTTCTATCTGCTCGAATGGGACACTGTATTTCAAGCCAGAGGTACAGCGTTTTATTGAAAAGCATAAGGCGCATCTGTCTTTTTCGGTGACGATAGACGGGAACCAGGAGTTACATGATTCCTGTCGGGTGTTCCCGGATGGTTCCCCTAGCTATGACCTAGCAGTGGCTGCGGCGAAGGACTGGATGGAACGAGGGAATTTTATGGGAAGCAAGATTACGATTGCCCCGCAGAATGTCCGCTTTTTAGACCAGGCGCTCCGCCATATGATCGGGCTGGGGTATGATATCATCCATGCCAACTGTGTCTATGAGGAGGGCTGGACGCTTTCCCATGCCAGGGAGTTGTATCAGCAGATGAAATCCTATGCGGACTATGTACTGGAACAGGATTTGGTGGAGAAGGTGTACTGTTCGTTGTTTGAGGAGGAAATGTTTCATCCAAAGGCAGAGGATGACCTGCAGACCTGGTGCGGTGGGACAGGGGATATGTTGGCGATGGATCCGGATGGCTATTTATATCCTTGTATCCGGTATATGGAAAGCTCCCTTGGGACGGCCAGGAAACCGTTGCGGATCGGGCATATCGACACAGGGCTTGGGCTCTGTCCGGCGGAACAGGAATGTATCCGATGTATGAAAGCAGTAGACCGGAGGACGCAATCTACCGACGAGTGTTTTTCTTGTCCGATAGCGGAAGGGTGCAGCTATTGTTCGGCCTACAATTACCAGGTGTTTGGGACGCCGGACAGCCGGGCGACTTATATTTGTATTATGCACAAAGCGCGTTCCCTGGCGAACAGCTACTATTGGAATTCCTATTACCGGAAGAAGAATCTGCCGTATCGGTTTAAAATTTATGCGAAGGAAGAGTGGGGGGTAGAGATCGTCGGCAAGGAGGAATGGGAGTATTTGAAGCAGCTGGAATCTGCCGGAAGGCTGGAGGAGTATACAAATGAGATTTCTGGCTGATGCAGGTTTTGGGGGAAGGAGGGAGTAACATGTTGAAAATGAACCTGCAGTTTTTTGGGAGTACAACAGGAACAGGATGTATCGGCTGTGCATCTGGCTGTGCGTATGAATGTACTAGTTGTACTGGAACTTGTGATGGATGTAGTGGAAACTGTAATACATCCTGTTTGTATGGTTGTAATACGACATGTAATAATCTTTGCAGCGGAAGTTGTCAGGGATGTCGAGGCTGTGGTTCTGGCTGCGCTAATACTTGTTCTGGCTGTGGTTCTGGCTGTGCCAATAGTTGCTCCGGAACATGTCAAGGTTGTCAGGGTTGTGGTGATAGTTGTTCTTCCGGTTGCGGCTCTGGTTGCGCTAGTAGTTGTTATGGTACCGGCTATGGTTGTCAAGGCTGTGGAACTGGTTGTGCTGGGAGTTGTTCCAGTGGCTGTAGTGGGTGTCAAGCATGTAGTGGCTGCAACACATCTTGCAATGGTTGCTCCGGCTGTAATACCGCCTGCGAGGGAACCTGCAAAGCTGGCTGCCAGACGGATTGTACGGCGAGCTGTAGCCAGACCTGTGATTCTCAGTGCTTTGGGAGTGCGGTAAAAGGGACGGGCGAGGTTTCCCAGGCAGTAGCAGAGGGTTCTTCTGAAAGAGGAAGTAGATAAGATGAAGTATCAGGCAGAAAGGAGGAAAACAGGATGGATACGCCGATTTCAAGGGCAGAGCATGAGGAATTTTGCAGGAGGATGGAAACAGAGCTGCAGCGGCTGGAGGATGAGAACCACAGGCAGAACCGTAGGCTGGAGCTGTTGGAAGAGAACGTGCGGCAAATCGGAGTATTGGCGACTTCGGTAGAGAAGCTGGCTCTTAGCATGGAAGGTATGGCGAAGGAACAAAAGCAGCAGGGCAAGCGGCTGGAGGAGCTGGAAGGTCGGGATGGAGAAAAGTGGAGACAGGTGGCCAGCCATGCGTTTACGACGATAGTAGGAGCATTGGTTGGCTATGTTCTGCTCCGGCTGGGAATCGGGATATAAGGAGCGGCAGACAGGGATTAGAAAGGAAGGGATTGGGATGAGTAGGAGAACCAAACAGTGGCTCAAAGCGGCGGGAGTGCGTGCGATAAGGACGATGGCGCAGACAGCCATTGCGACGATAGGCACGGCTGCCCTGATGGGTGATGTTCCGTGGGTGATGGTAGGCAGCGCGTCTGTGCTGGCCGGGGCATTATCTTTGTTGACGTCTGTTGCGACAGGGTTGCCAGAGGTAAAGTTCCCAGAGTAAAAGGGACGGCATATCGTATAGGGAGGGAATTGGCAAGATAGCGAGTTCCCTTCAGGAAAGAACAGGAGGTGCATAGAAATGGGTGCAATCAAAATCGCAGTGGATGCTGGCCACGGCAGCAACACACCAGGCAAGCGAACGCCGCCGATGCCGAAAAATATCGACTTTGAACAGGATGGCGTGGTGGATGTCAAAAAGGGTGAGGCCATCCGGGAACACTGGGCGAATGTTGGAGTTGCTTATTATACCGCTTATTATCTGAAAAAGTATGGATTTCAGGTGATAAAGACTGGCTGGGATGACCAGAACAGCAAGGATGATGAGGATACGCCGTTATCCCAGAGGCAGGCGGCTATCAAGGCAACGGGATGTTTGCTGTCAGTATCTTGTCATTTTAATGCCGTAGGTGATGGCAAAAGTTTTAACAGCAGTCAGGGCGTAGAAACGTATATGTACCAGACCAAAAAGGAGAGAGGCCAGTCCGAGCAGTTGGCGAAAAAGATACAAGCGAGGCTGATTCGTGGGACAAAGCAAAGAGACAGGGGCGTGCGCTCTGCTGATTTGGCGATGTGCAATACCAGGCTGTTAGGGACAGAGGCGAGTGTCCTGTGTGAATATGTGTTTATGACGAATCTGGAGGAAGCATATCTGGTGGGAAGCCGGGACTTCTGGAAAGAGTGTGGTCATGAAACGGCGCTTGGGATTTGGGATTATTTGTCCAAAAAACCAAAGGCTGCCATCAAGCAGGGAAACGCAACCAGGAGCCAGGTGATTTGGCTGCAGGTGAAGCTTCGGCTAGCTGGGGAGGATGTAGTGGCTACTGGGGTATGGGATACGCAGACGGTTAAGGCTGTAAAATCTTTCTGGATGAGACAGACAGGGAAGAATTGCACAGGAAAAAAGGTAAGTATAAACTGTATTAAGTTGCTGGCGTAGCGCAAAAAGGGGCGGCAGGGTTATCCTGCCGTCTTATTTGTTGTATAAAAGTGATAAAGGTTAAGCGCTGAGTGTTTTTATAATATTTGCGAGGAAAATTTTTTGTGAAAAAAATAAACAAGTTGTTGACAAATATAACTGCTTGAGATATAATAGCATATGCAGGATGAATAGATAAACAGAGAGGTGAATGATATGCTAACTCAGTTTGGGAAGGAATTAAGACATTTACGTCTTGACCGGGATGAAAAACTGAAAGATATGGCCGGGAAATTAGGGGTTACAACTGCATATCTATCAGCTGTTGAAAATGGGAATAGAAATATCCCAGATAGTTGGATTGAGATAATTGCAGATGAGTACCAGTTGGATGAAAATGAAATATGCAGGCTAGAAAAATTGGCGTATGATGGAAAACCAGAGATTACATTAAATATAGGTACAGCATCCGTTGGCCAACGAAATTTAGCATATTCATTTGCCAGAAAATTTAAAGAATTGAGTGAAGAAGATGTAAGGAATCTACAAAAATTTTTTGGCGAGAGGAGTAGTAAAGAATGACAGAATGTATTGCAGCACCATTGTCGCGGAAAGATATTCGGGATTGTGCCAGGGCAGTTAGGATTTTAGTTGGACGGGAAAATGAACCATTTTTTGATATCGTTCATTTCTTGGACATTGATTTGCCAAAGTTCGATCCGGAATTTTCCCTTGTTATTGATGATAAGGAGACACTTGGGGAGTGTCATGGCCTTACTTATCCAGACAGGAATGAGATACATATACGTGAAGATGTATATGAAAGGGCTGATAATGGGAGTGGAAGAGATCGTTTTACAATGGCACATGAGTTATTTCATCTTTTACAACATGGGAAGGAAAATATCAGTTATGCTAGAGTTACTCCAGGTGTAGAAATCGAAACTTACCGTTCTCCAGAATGGCAGTCGAATGCCTTTGGAGGGGAGTTGCTTATGCCAGCGGAATTGATTGTTGGTATGTCAGTAGAAGAAATTATGGAAAAATGTGTTGTGTCAAAAAGCGCAGCAGAGTATCAGCTATCTGTGGCTCAAAAGAGCCTTGGATATAAAAGAAAACCAAGTGCCTAGGCACCTGGTCTCTTGTTGAAAGTGTTATCACTGTTCAACTGGTATAATCTCATTCACAATTTGATTATAACACAGTGGTATCACTTCTGCAAGTGGAATTTTGCGGAAGGAGGCGATGCGTCATGTATATTTTACGTGCAAGCATTACCTTAAAGGATGGCACTAAGATTTATGCCAAGACTTATGGTAAAAGGGCCTTCAGGATCTGGATTGGCCCAGGGCCTGAGCCTGTAAAGGGTAACTGATGTCTAACGGGACACTTTTACCAGTTGGAGTGTCCTTTTCTTTTTAAGAAAGGAAGAGGCGGGAGGTTATCCTTCCGTCTGGATTTCCTTTAAGTTTAGTAAGAAAAGTATTGTGGAGGTAGAACTTATGGCAGATGTATTTGATGTTGCAAAATATATCCTTCAAAAAAAGGGGGAACTTAGCACATGGAAGCTGCAGAAATTGTGCTATTATGCCCAGGCATGGCATCTTGCATGGACAGGCAGGCCTATATTTGAGGAAGACTTTGAGGCGTGGGCAAACGGCCCGGTATGTCCAGAACTTTTTTACGAACATCAAGGGAAGTTTTCTATATGTGTAGGAGATCTTACAAAAGGGGATATTACTTCTCTGTCAGAAGATGAGGTGGATTCCATAAATGTAGTGCTTTGCGACTATGGGGATATGGAGCCATATGATTTAAGGGAGTTGACACATAAAGAAGCTCCATGGGAAGAAGCAAGGGATGGTTTACCGGAAGGTGCAAAATGTAGAACTGTTATTAAGAAAGAAAGCATGGGGGAATATTACGGGAGTTTATAGGGATGGCAAAGAAAACAAATAGAAAAAGTATCGTATCAAGCGTCAAGCGGACAGTACGTGAGCCTGGGAAAAGCACGGCAGGGGAAAAAATAATTTGGCGGTTTGACAGGATAGATCGGTCTGGGAAATTTGCTTTCGATCTCCATAGAAGGGATTTTAAGCATTGTGAGGTTATGGAAAAAATGATTGCTTATAGCAATATGACTTGGCAAGAAATAGGAAGGCAGACACATGACGAAGGGAAGTCAAAACATCATTTTCTCTCTGTTGAATCTTTGTCAAAGGAAGCTGCTGATAGATTTAGGGCAATGGAGCTGGATGAATATTCAGATGCCATATTCTCATTTGCTTTACAGAATAAACTACGTGTGATAGGAATACGTGAAGACGAGCATTTCCATGTTTTGTGGTATGATCCGGAGCATGAGGTATGTCCATCTAAGAAAAAGAAAACATAGGGAATATTTTAGATACTTAGACGCAGAAATAGCCGCCCCAGCCCAAAGGATACGGCTATTTCCATAGCTAAAACCTAATCGGGCAAACCGTCTATCGGTGTACCTGGAGGGTATCTGTTGACGCAGCTACCCTTCTTTTTCTGTAAGCCCATTATAGCATATGTAAGATCGGTTTGCAATATCCTTTTATTTAAAATACCTATATCCTGCATGTGTTTATGTATAACCCCATTCATACGTCATCAGTAGCACCTGATTAGCAGCCGCTCCCAACGCCTCATAATCCACTCCTTCATAAAGCAGCCCTGGCCAGTCAGCGCGTTCTTTTGGGGCGAGGGCAACGGAGGTGCGCAGTCCTAGGTTATTCATATGCTCTGTTATCCGGGCGACGAAGGCGGCATAGCCCTCCCGGTCTTCTGCCTGAATGTATTCAAAATCAATATCAATGCCTTGATATCCCTTCTGAAGCATTGTGGCGGTTACTTCCTCGATGACACGATCCTGCACTGCCATATCCGTAACCAGGGCATGGACAAGATGATTGTTAAAGGCACCGGAGGCATCAAGGGGGGTTAGGGTTAGGATAGGGGAGACACCGGCCTCCTGTGTAGCCTGCAGCAGACGTTCGTCTTCGATAGAGACTAGCTCTCCCTCCATCGTAAAGCCATAAGAAAAGACGAACAGCTCCGAAAGATAAAGCAGGCTTTCCCGTAAAATATCAGGGCGGATAAAGGGATAGGCATAGCCGCCGAAAACAGCTTCTTGAAGCGGTTCTCCTTCGTAGTGGATAACCAGAACCGTATCCGCCGGAATGTTTTCCGGTTGGTAGCCAGTGGAAATCAGATAAGGGTTGTTCCGCAGCAGGGCTTTGACGGTCGTGCCGTAATCGGCAGCAATGGAATACAGGGATTCTCCGTTTCTGACCTGGTGTGTAACAGCAGGAATCAAAACCAGGAGCGCCTGTCCGGGTATCAGAGAATCCTGGTCGGTCAGTTGATTGTCATAGAGAAGCCTGCTGACAGATACCCCATAAGAGCGGGCAATCGATCTTGGCGTATCGCCGGAGGAAACAATATGAATTGGCATAAGAAACTTCCTTTCTAATAGGTGAAATCTATCCTCATTTGGTATAATATATGCAGCCGGGAAGGGGATATGTGAAAGCAGCAAGAAAAGCTCTTGACAAACGTTCTGACAGGGTATAAAATACCACCGTATCAGATACATCAGCAAAAAGCAGAAAAGTTGAAAAAGCAAAAAAGCAGGTTGGTGTATTTAAGAAAAAAGAAAATTCTTCAGGGCAGGGGGAAGTTCCCGACCGGCGGTAAAGTCCGCGAGCGTAAGCTGATCCGGTGAGGCAAGGCCAATTCCGGAACCGACAGTATAGTCTGGATGAGAGAAGAAGCGTTCTGAGAGGAAAGCTGGTTTTGCAAAAAGGCAGGAAGCAAAATCAGTTAGAACGGTTAGATTGCCCTGATGAGAGATCATCAGGGCTTTTTTGTATCATAGGAAAGTTCTCCAAACTTCTCTATGATACAGGAGAGTTCTTTATCTATCGGCTCAGATGTTCGGGAGGGTTTTCGGAAAAGAAAGGGAGAGAAACGATGAAAGAACAGACAAAGAAAATGGTCATGTCGGCCATGCTGGTAGCGATTGCATTTTTGATGACAGTGGTTATCCATATCACGGTGTTTGGGTTTTTGACCTATGAGCCAAAGGATGTGGTGATTACTATCGGAGGATTTTTATTCGGGCCGCTGGTTTCTGGCATGATTTCGGTTATTGTGGCGCTGATTGAGTTTTTGACGATCAGCAGTACCGGACCATGGGGGCTTTTGATGAATATTTTGGCCAGTGTCAGCTTTTGTGTGCCAGCCTCTTTTTTTTATAAGAAAAAACATACTATGCAGGGGGCGCTTTTAGGACTTGGCGCCGGAATTGTGATAATGACGGTTATGATGCTGCTGTGGAATTATTTTGTTACGCCGATTTATATGGGAGTACCGAGAGAACAGGTGGCCGGAATGCTGGCGACGGTATTTTTGCCGTTTAATTTAATCAAGGCGGCTTTAAATGCCGGTTGGACCTTGTTGCTGTATAAGCCGGTGGTGACAGGACTGCGGAAGGCAGGCTTGCTTCCGGAATCGACGAAGCAGGACGGAGGAAAGGCAAAATTTAATATCGGAATGATGCTGGCGGCAGGGGTTTTGGTTGTGACAAGCATTGCATTATTACTGGTATTGGGCGGAGTGATTTAAAGATTAAGAAAAAGAGGAGCCTTGACAGGTGGACTGGCGCGATCTAAAATGAAGAAAAAAAGGAAAGGAAGAGTGCCATGAACCCAGCCACCTTATTTCAAATCAGCTATGGATTGTATGTGCTTACTGCAAAGGAAGGAGAAAAGGACAATGCCTGTATTATCAATACGGTGATGCAGGTGACGGATATCCCGAAGCGTCTGGTGATAGCCGTAAACAAAAGCAATCTGACGCATGATATGATTCAGAAAAGCGGTTTGTTCAATCTTTCCGTTCTGGATCAAAGTGTTTCCTTTGAGGTATTTGAGCATTTTGGCTTCCAGAGCGGGAGAGAGACGGACAAATTTCAGGATGCGAAGGACTGCAAAAGAAGCAAAAATGGGTTGTACTATTTAACAAAGGGGAGCTGTGCTTATATCAGCGCTTCCGTGGTATCCGAGACGGATTTAGGGACGCATACCCTGTTTTTGGCAGATATTTTAGATGGTGAGATAGTGTCGGAAAAACCGGCAGTAACCTATACCTATTATCAGGAGAAGATTAAGCCAAAGCCAAAAAAGGAAGAGAAAACGGGCTACCGCTGCGTGATTTGCGGCTATATTTACGAAGGCGATGAGCTTCCGCCGGACTTTATCTGCCCTATTTGCAAGCATGGCGTAGATGATTTTGAAAAAATTTAAGAGAAAGCTGTAACTTTTTCTAAGGAACTACGAATAATAGGTGTGAGTAAGAATTCACACCTATTTTTTGCACAGAGACGCAGAGGAAGGTTTTACCGTCATTGGCAGTATGCGCCTCGTGCAGCGAGTAAGAGAAGGCTTCTCTGCTCGGTTGCGCAGGAACTCCTGGGAAAGCAAGGTAGAAAAAACAGGTGCTTCCGGCAACGATTAGGTATTTTAAAGAAAAGGAGAACGAAGAAATGAAAAGATGGATGTGTGTGATGTTGGCGCTGCTTTGCGTGCTGTCATTAGGGGCATGCAGCAAAAAGGAGGAAAAGAAAGAGGTAAATCTTTCGGAGATTCATCAGGCAGTAAAGGATGCGTATGGAGAGGCTTATTATATTGATATGGCATTAGACGCTGAGATGCTGGATACGATGTTGGGTCTCAAAGAAGATATGTATGAAGAGGTAATCGCAGAGGGACCGATGATAAGCGCCCAAGTAGATATGTTTATTGCGGTAAAGGCAGCAGAGGGAAAGGCAGACGAGGTAGAAAAGGTTTTAAATGATTACCGCGATTATCAGATCAACGATGCATTCCAGTATCCAATGAATATGGTAAAGGTTCAGGCCAGCCAAGTAGTGCGTCATGAGGATTATGTCTTTTACGTCCTGTTAGGAGAAATTCCGTTTGAGGCAGAGGAACAAGGAGATGAAGCGATTTTAGAAGCGGCAAAGAAAGGGGTTCAAATCGGTGTTGATGTGATCAACGGATTTTTTGAGTAATACAGAACCATTTTTAGCCAAAATTTCGGTTCACACCTGCCGGATTTTGTGATATACTGTCTCAAGCAGGCTGCCTGCCATGAATATAAGAAAAATGGGTGCAGGAAAATAGGCCAAGGCAAAGAGACAAAGCAAAAGACGGAGAGAGTACGATGAACCAGGATGACAAGGATTATACCGTTTTTTTAGAGGGAGACCAGAGAGGCTTTGAGGCTCTGGTGGTGCGGTATAAGGACTCGCTGATTTATTTTATCCAGCGTTTTGGGCCGGGCTTTTCTGATGCAGAGGATTTGGCACAGGATGTATTTGTGGAGATCCTGCTGCATCAGGAGCGTTACCGGATAGGACAGGGATTTAAAACGTATTTGTATACCATTGCTCACCATAAATCGGTGGATTGGGTGCGGAAGCATCATCGTGAGGTATTGGTGGAGGACTGCCAGGAGGAAACAGACAGCATTACGGTAGAACAGCATACCTTGGCAAAGGAACAGAGAGAAGAGCTGAGGAAAGCGCTCCGCCAGTTGAAGCCGGAGGAACAAAGGCTGATCTTTTTAGCAGAACTAGAGGAGCTAAGCTACCGGGAGATAGCGCGGGTAATGAGCCTGACGCTGCCCCAGGTCAAGATCAGGCTGTACCGGGTACGCCGCAGATTGAAGGAAATCCTGATTAGAGAGGGATTAACCATATGAAAAGTAAGGAAGAATTTATCGCAGGAATTTACCAGAAGGCAGAGGAAGCAAGGAGAGAAGAAGCTCAGACAGGATACGCTGCCTTTTGTAACAATAAAAGAAGATTTTCAGTAGCTCTTGCAGCAGCGGGGGTGATAGTAGTGTGTGGCCTGCTTTCCTTTAGAAGCAGGATCATACAGCCGGAAAGAGAGCCTGACAGCCACGGCATAGAACTGGCGCAGCATGAACCGCAGGCATTGTCAGAAGATTTGACAGGAGGCCAGGAGTCCGGGCAGGCAGGAGCTGTCGGAGACGCAGACAGCGAGATCTCATCCGGTCCAAGGGGAAGAGCGGTCTCATTCGAGGAGGCCAGCATTCAGGCAAGGCTGCTTAGGACAGAGGCAGCAGAGAACGGGACGTTGTTTTATTATGAGGCTCTGGCGGTTGACAAAACCATGCCGGTACAGGCAGAGGAGGAGCCGGGACAGGACGGCTTGGCAGCGCTGCCGGAGGAGGGGACAGAGTTTTCTTTGTTTTTGACCGAGGAAGAGGCGGCATGGTTTTACCCGACTGGAATCGTACCCGGCAGTATACAGCTGCTTTTGGTTTGCCGGGGGGAAGGGGAGCTTGTTTTATCCTCGGTAGAAGAGAAGGAGGAGACTGAGGAATAAGGAATTGGCAGGAAGCCGGTGACAGGAGGTTTAAGAAGCTGTGGTTTTTAGTAGTCTGTTATTTTTGTTTCGGTTTTTCCCGATAGTATTGATACTCTATTTTCTGGTGCCGCGTAAGCTGAAAAATGCGGTGCTGTTTTTTTCGAGTTTGGTATTTTATGCCTGGGGAGAACCTGTTTATGTTGTGCTGATGTTGTTTTCTACGATAGTAGATTATACGCATGGAATGCTGGTAGACAAGCTGATAAAGCAGGGAAAGGAGAAGAAGGCACGTTTGGTAGTGGCTTCTTCGATGACGATCAATTTACTGCTGCTTGGATTTTTTAAATATGCAGATTTTTTGATCGGAAGTATCAATGGGGTATTGGGAACCGGGATTCCGCTTTTGAAGCTGGCGCTGCCGATTGGGATTTCCTTTTACACCTTTCAGACGATGTCTTATACAGTGGATATTTACCGGAGGGAGGCGAAGGTACAAAGGAATATCATTTCCTTTGGTGCATATGTAGCATTGTTTCCGCAGCTTATTGCCGGACCAATTGTCCGTTATCAGACGATAGCAGAGGAGCTGCAGGAGCGTAAGGAAACGAGCCGTGATTTTTCGGAAGGAATCAACCGTTTTTTGCTTGGTCTTGGGAAAAAGGTACTGCTGGCAAATAACATCGGAATGCTTTGGGACAGTATTTCGGTGATGGGCAGTCAGGAGCTGTCCGTAGCGACGGCTTGGCTTGGGATTCTGGCGTATTCGTTCCAGATCTATTTTGATTTTTCCGGTTATTCGGATATGGCGATTGGTTTGGGGCGGATGCTTGGCTTTCATTTCCCGGAAAATTTCAATTATCCTTATATTTCCAAAAGCATCACGGAATTTTGGCGCAGATGGCATATTTCGCTCGGAACCTGGTTCCGGGAATATGTCTATATCCCCCTGGGAGGAAATCGAAAGGGGAAGCTTTGTCAGATCCGCAATCTGGCGATTGTCTGGCTTTTGACTGGTATCTGGCATGGAGCAAGCTGGAATTTTGTGGTCTGGGGTATTTATTATGGTATTTTTTTGATTGTCGAAAAGGTATTTTTATTAAAGCATTTGGAACGCCTGCCGCGTTTTTGGCAACATGTGTATACGCTGCTTATCGTAGCAGTGGGCTGGGTGATTTTTGCCTTTGATTCGATGGGTTCCGGCTGGATATATCTGAAAAACATGTTCGGGTTTGGCGGAATCGCTTGGATAAACAGGGAATTTGTCTATCTGCTTTATACCAATTTCCTTTGGCTGGTGCTGTTGATGCTTGGCAGTACAGAGTTGCCTAAGAAGCTGGTACGGAGGCTGGAGACAAGACTGACCTTGGGAGCAGGAGCAATAGAGGCAGAGGGAAGGAACGTCTGGTATCGCAAAGGGCTGCTTGTGTTAGGAGAGAATATCGTTTATATCGTTATATTTTTTGTATCTGTAGCCTATCTGGTAGATGCCACTTACAATCCGTTTTTGTATTTTCGGTTTTAAATGGATTCGGCGAGTCAGGAGGCAGAAAATAGGCGAAGAATAGAAAGGGAAAGCAGGAGAGGTCATGAGGGAAAAAAGCAGGATTTTTCTTTTTCTGGTTTTGATATTTGGGCTGACGATTGGGAGTCTTTTGGTAAAGCCTAAGGCTTTTTCGGAGGAGGAAAACCGGTATTTGGCAGAAAAGCCGGAGTTTTCCTGGAAGGCGCTGTTTGAGGGCAGCTATACGAGCGATTATGAGAGCTTTATAACGGATCAATTTATCGGGCGGAATCAGTGGATTGGCTGGAAGACAGATGTAGAACGGCTGATGCTGCGTCAGGATATCAACGGTGTTTATTTCTGCCGGGATCATTATTTAATGGAAAAGCATAAAGCGGCTACCTTTGAAAGTGATCTGGCAGAACGGAACCTGGCGTATTTGGCGAGCTTTGTAGAAAAATATCAGGCAGATTTCGCGCCGGAGCAGCTTCAGGTGCTGTTAGTTCCAACGGCTTCCCAGGTATTAAAGGAAAAGCTGCCGGCCTTTGCAGCACCCTATGATCAGAGCCGTTATGTGGCAAGGCTAAAGGAAAAGCTAACAGATGGGATACTCTTAGATGCCGAAGAGGTGCTAAGGGAGCATAGAGAGGACTATATTTATTATCGAACGGATCATCACTGGACTGCGTTCGGGGCATTTTATGCGTATCAGAAATGGTGCGAGAGAACGGGATTGGAAGCCTTTGGAGCAGAGGATTTTGAGATAGAGGAGGCAGCGACAGATTTTGCCGGAACGCTGGATTCCAAGGTGAATACCAAGGTAAAAAAAGACAGTATTTATCTCTATCATTGGAAGGAGGAGAACGGGAAGCGGGAGTATACGCTTACTTATGATCAGAGTGAGGATGTGCGGGATACGCTCTATGACCGCACGGCATTGGAGGGAAAGGATAAATATGCCGTGTATTTGGGCGGCAATTATGGAGAGGTTGATATTCGGACAAATCTCTCAAACGGAAAAACGCTGCTTGTCATCAAGGATTCGTTTGCTCATTCCTTTGTGCCGCTCGCAGTCAATCATTATGAACGGGTGCTGATGGTGGATTTGCGCTATTTCCATGCGACTCTCGGAGAATATATAAAAGAAAATCAGGTGACAGATATATTAGTATTGTATAATCTGGCAAACCTGGCCACAGATCGGAACTTAGGGAAGCTGACAAGATAAAACATAAAAAGTAAAACGAGGGGCTTGACAAGAGAAGCTCCTTGTTTTATAATATAACATATGAACAGATATTCATATGAATGAATATAAAGACTGGAAAGGAGGAGCTTTATGGCAATAGGCGATGTGGAATGCTGTGATTTGTACCATGTGCATGAGGATGTCGTGCAGGCAGTAAGAGAACGGATGCCGGAGGAGGATAAGCTGTACGATCTGGCGGAGCTTTACAAGGTATTTGGTGATTCTACCAGAATTCGGATTTTGTTTTTGCTGCTGGAATCGGAGATGTGTGTCTGTGACATTGCACAGCTTTTAGATATGAACCAATCCGCCATTTCCCATCAGCTTCGTATCTTAAAGCAGTCCCGTCTGGTAAAAAACCGGAGGGAAGGAAAGTCTGTTTTTTATTCTTTGGCAGATGATCATGTGCAGACGATTTTAAGCCAGGGAATGGAGCATGTAGAAGAATAAAAAAGAAAGGAAGAAAAAAATGAAGAAAAAATTTAAGCTAGTGGACTTGGACTGTGCAAACTGTGCGGCAAAAATGGAGGATGCCATCAAAAAAATCGACGGAGTGAGCGACGCTTCTGTCAGCTTTATGTCACAGAAAATGACGATAGAGGCAGAGGATTCCCGCTTTGATGCCATCATGCAGGAGGTTGTCAAGGTGTGCAAAAAGGTAGAGCCGGACTGTGTGATTCAGCTATAGAAATCGTTTGTAAAACGGATTGGCAGACAGCGATAAGGGAGTAGAAAGCGATGAATAAAAAGCAAAAGCGGATGTTGTATCGGATTCTGGCGGCCTTTGCCCTGTTTTTTGCCCTGGAATTAGGGGAAAAGGCAGGTGCGGCAGAGTGGATTGGGGAGTTTCCGTGGGGATTTTTGATGTTTCTGGTGCCATATCTGTTGGTTGGATGGGACATTGTATACAAGGCAGTGCGCAACATCAGCCATGGACAGGTCTTTGATGAAAATTTTCTGATGACATTGGCGACAATCGGAGCCTTTGGCGTTGGAGAATATGCAGAGGCAGTGGCCGTGATGCTGTTTTATCAGGTCGGTGAGCTATTCCAAAGCTATGCGGTAAACCGTTCCAGGCAGTCTATTTCTGATCTGATGGATATTTGCCCGGAATATGTCAATATCGAGGAGGACGGAGAGCTAAAGCAGGTCGATCCGGATGAGGTATCCGTAGGCAGTTTGATTGTGATTAAGGCCGGGGAGCGTATTCCGTTGGACGGAGTGGTAGTTTCCGGAGAATCTATGGTGGATACTTCTGCGTTAACCGGGGAGTCGGTGCCTAGACGGGTAGCTCCTGGGAGCGAGGTAATCAGCGGCTGTGTCAACGGAGGCGGCTTGCTGCAAGTACGCACGATAAAAGAGTTTGAGGATTCTACCGTAGCGAAGATTTTGGAACTGGTAGAAAATGCCAGCAGCAAAAAGGCAAAGGTAGAAAACTTCATTACCCGTTTTGCCCGTTATTATACGCCGGTCGTTGTAATAGGAGCAGTCCTGTTGGCAGTGCTTCCCCCTTTGCTCGTAGGCGGAGGATGGGGAGAATGGATTCAGCGAGCCTGTACGTTTTTGGTTATTTCCTGTCCGTGTGCGTTAGTGATTTCCGTGCCGCTTAGCTTTTTCGGCGGTGTTGGGGCGGCATCCCGGATTGGAGTACTGGTAAAGGGCAGCAATTATTTAGAGGCTCTCTCAGAATTGGATACGATTGTCTTTGACAAGACCGGAACGCTGACCAAGGGGGAATTTAAGGTTTCGGCCAAGTTTCCGGCAGAGGGAATCAGGGAAGAGGCGCTTTTGAGATATGCAGCCTATGCAGAAAGCTATTCCAATCATCCGATTGCAGCTTCGATTCGAGAGGCCTATACCGGATATCTGGAGCATGCAGGGCAGGCGGCTCTTTTGGATACCTCAAGGGTGTCAGATGCCAAGGAAATCTCCGGCGAGGGGGTTTGGGTGCAGTTAGATGGCAGAACGGTTTATGCCGGAAATGAAATGCTGATGAAGCGTCTGGGCATAGTTGCTCCGCCTTGTGATCGGATTGGTACTGTTGTTTATGTAGCAGGGGAATGTGAGGCAGAAGATACCAATACCCGGAAGGAAGAGCATGCGGATAAAGAGAAAACGAAAAAACAGCAAGGTCAGGCAGTGTTTTTCGGAACCTTGGTAATTTCGGATACCATAAAGGAGGAGGCACCGGAGGCAATCCAGAGGCTAAAGGAAGCAGGCGTCCGCCGAACCGTCATGCTGACCGGAGATCGAAGAGCCGTAGGAGAAGCCGTTGCAAAGGAATTAGGGCTGGACGAGGTACATGCTGAGCTGCTTCCGGCAGATAAGGTTTCCAAGGTGGAAACGCTTCTCGGGCAAGAGGCCGGAAAGCAGAAACTGGCGTTTGTCGGGGATGGAATCAACGATGCTCCTGTGCTGACCAGGGCAGATATCGGAATTGCAATGGGAAGCATGGGATCGGATGCGGCGATTGAGGCGGCAGACGTCGTTTTGATGGACGATGATACAGAAAAAATAGCCAGGGTTATTCGGATCGCACGGAAAACGATGGCGATTGTCCGGCAAAATATTGTTTTTGCATTAGGTGTAAAATTTCTTGTGTTGATACTTGGCGCCTTGGGCTATGCCAATATGTGGGCAGCGGTATTTGCAGATGTCGGAGTGTCAGTGATTGCAATTCTGAATGCGATGCGTACGCTGCGAAGTCATTAAAAATAAGGGATCCAGAGTGTTCTGGATTCCTTATTTTTTCATGGCTTTCATTCTTCCAGCGGAGGATTGGGAAGAAACTCTACAACCTCTGTCATCGTACAATCCAGCAGGAAGCAGATATCCTGCAGTGTATTTAAGGTAATGCTGCGTCCTTTGCGAAGCGCATCCAGGGTTCCGGTGCTGAAGTTATGTGTATGGATGAGCTGGTATTGCGTGATCTTCTTTTTCTTTAAGGTTTCCCAAAATGGGCGATAGCTGATGATACAATCACATCCTTTCCCTTTCTTTGGTTATTGCCAGATTTTCTGGCTTTATTATAAAGCAGGGGGATGGTTTGCACATTGCCGAAGATCGATCTGTACGGGAGGGTGTCTGAGGAAACATTTGTTTGAATGAACAGAAAAAAAGAATAGAGAAAAGTTCTTGCGTATTCCTGGGACAAGAGCTATAATAAAAGATAAAAAACAGAGAAGCAATCGACAAATACAATTACAAAATACTGCGGCGGCAGTCAAGGACAGGCGGCGGCCAAGTATCAAAACATCGGCATACGTGATATGAGAGGGACATTATGGAGAAGAGCAGAACAGGCAGATGCCTATTACTTTTCCTCTGTCTGACTCTGATAATAGGCTTATTAGCGAGCAGTCGGACAGAGGCAAATGCAAAAGAACAGTTGATACGGATAGGATATTATCCATTTCGCGGCTATCAGGAGGTAGACGAGCATGGTGTCTATTCAGGCTATGCTTATGAATATTACCAGGAGATTGCCCAGCTTATGGGATGGCGGTATGAGTTTGTCGAAAAACCGTATGAGGAATGTCTGCAGGATTTGCAGGAGGGAAGGCTGGACATTTTATGCGGGATGGATATCGGATTGCCCCAAAGCATGCCGTTTGCCCATTCAGAGAAAATTAGCAGTGTTCCGTCAGGGCTGTATGCCCGTTTGGATGACGATGCCTTAACGTATGAGGATTTTAAAGCATTTGATGGTATGAAGGTGGCCGTTCTGTCCTCCTGGAAGGAGGAGTCAGAGCTAGATGAATATTGCAAGGAAAATCATTTTTCTGTTCAAAAGCAGTATTATACGACGCAGCCAGAAATGGAGCAGGCGTTAAAGAGCGGAGAGGTCGATGCCGTATACTGGACGATTATGGGCAGTGAAAAAAACAAAATGATTGCCCGTCTGAGGGATGTCGAAATACAGTTTTTGACTGCGGCAGAAAATCCGCTGATAGAGCAGATCGAAGAGGCGATGAATCAGATCGACGATGCGGAGCCGATGTTTGAAAGCACCCTGGCAGATCGGTATATGGATGCAAATTGGTATTCGATGTATCGAACTGCTTATACAAGAGAGGAAAAAGACTATATCCAGTCCCGTCCTTTGATTCGGGTAGCGTATGCTCCATTTTGGAAGCCTATTGAGTATTACGATAAAAAGACGGACTCTATGCAGGGAATTTTTGCAGATGTATTCCGTCTGCTCGAGGAGAATACCGGGCTTCAGTTTGAATATTTGATGACAGGCTCCTTTGAGGAGAGTATACAGCGCTTAGAGGACGGAGAAGTAGAGCTACTGACAGCAATGGATCATTCCTATCAATGGGCCGGGCAGCGCAATTTATATTTAAGCAACATTTATTTACAGACCTCTGTAGTGGCGGTAGGGAAAAAGAAAGACAATAAGCAGGTGAAAGTAATTGCACTGCCGAAAAATTATTATACGACGGCTCAGATTGAGAAGCGCCTGGAGCCGGAGCAGAGTATTTTGTATCTGGATACACTAGAGGATTGTCTGCGTGCGGTGTCAAAGGAACAGGCTGATATGACCTATCTGAATAATTATGTGGCCAATTATTATCTGTCCAGCTATGAATTTAATGAGCTGTATGTACTGCAGATGACAGACATGATGGAAAATCTATGTATTGGGGTAAGCAGAGATGCCAATCCGGTGCTATTGGGGATTATCAACAAAGGATTAGGACGAATATCAGCGGATCAGATTCAGAAAATCGTTTTGGGAAATACATTTTTTCACAATGAGC
Organism: uncultured Lachnospiraceae bacterium; assembly: GCA_949155905.1. Classification (GTDB taxonomy): domain Bacteria; phylum Bacillota; class Clostridia; order Lachnospirales; family Lachnospiraceae; genus MGBC131033. Next base: position 3,050 of record CASCWU010000056.1, on the reverse strand, counting down.
ATTTGGGCCTGAAGGAGTTGATTTATCAAAATCCAGGGCTATTGCTTCAGATGATGCTGCTATTGTTAACGGCGGTGCTGGTAGTATCGGGACTTGTAATCTGGCAGAAAGCCAAGCGCTCGAAGCATTTGAAAAGGGTGTCCGAGACGGATGCCTTAACCGGAATTTATAACCGGCTGGCGGCAGAGGAGATCATTCAGCAGAAAATTACAGAGGATCAGCTAGCGGGGTATCCGCGCACGATAGTATATATGGATGTGGACTGCTTTAAACAGGTCAACGACCGGTACGGGCATCCAGAGGGAGATCGTTTGCTGCAGGCTGTGGCAAAGCTTTTATCGGATACGATCCGGGATGAGGATATTGTAGCCAGACATGGCGGCGACGAATTTATTTTGTATTTGCGCAGAATCGTATCAGAAGAGGCGCTTGTTACTCTGTTAGATCGTTTGCAAAAGAGCGGAAGAATACTGGCAGATCGGGAAAAGTGCTGGAGTGCTATTTCGTTTAGTGCAGGCGCTGTCTGGAATGTGGAAAAGGAAATGGACTACGAAGAACTATATGCAGCGGCGGACGAGGCACTGTATGAAGCGAAGGGAAACGGAAAAAATCAATATATTTGGAAAAAACGATAGAAAACCAAATAAGAAAGATACTATTTAAAATCCGGGCTTGCATGGGATTGACAGAAAAGCGGCAATCAGTTATGATAAAAGAAATAAAACACAGGAGGGTAAGAACAATGTATGACAACAATCCAAATGTAACAGAAGAGCGGGGCTATATCTACGGAAAGTGGATGACTTTTGACAACACCTGGACGATTTCCTTTGGAGGCGTGTACTGCTACTTGGTGGTAGGCGAGGAGAAGGCGCTGCTGATTGATACGGCCTATGGAGAAGGAAATCTGCGTCAGTTCGTAGAGGGTATCACAGACAAGCCGATCATGGTCGTCAATACACATGGACATTTTGACCATACAGGCGGGAATCCTTGGTGGGAAGAGGTTTATTTGTCTGAGGAGGCCAGCCAGGATGCGAAGAAGGCTTTTGGACCGGAGATGCAGGAGGCATTCAATGCCAAGCCGTACCCAGATTATAAGATGAATATTGTAGGAGACGGCTATGAGTTTGACCTTGGAGGAAGAAAGGTAGAGGTTATTCGGATTGGCTCTCATCATCCGGGCAGCATCGCCCTGTTAGATCATGGCGCCAGACTGCTGTTTACCGGAGACGAGTTAGAGGCCGGACAGGTGCTGCTGTTTGATCATGTAAGGGATCGGGTGCCGAAGCACAAGGCCAATATGGAGAAGCTTATAGCAAGGGAAGCAGAATTTGATATGATTTGCCCGGCACACAACGGAACTCCGTTAAATAAGAAATATCTGCATGATTACCACACCTTAGACGAGCAGTTCCTGGCAGGGACAGCAACCGTAATGCCGAATACGGCAGGCTATGGCTATCCTCCGGTAGCCAGGGGCATGTCCGGCGGAGTAGAGCAGGAGCGGATTCAGTACGGCGGAGCCTCTTTCTGCTACAATAAGCCGGAGGCAGAGGAATGAAGGTTTTACTGATCAACGGGAGTCCGAATGCAAAGGGCTGTACGTTTACTGCTTTGAGCGAGGTTGCTTCTTCTCTGGAAAAAAACGGGATAGAAACAGAAATTGTTTCCATAGGAAATCAGGATATCCGCGGCTGTATCGGCTGCCGTCAGTGCAAAAAGAAGGGTATTTGTGTATTTGACGACCTGGTGAATAAGCTGGCTCCTAAGTTCGCGGAATGCGACGGGCTGGTCGTAGGATCTCCGGTTTATTATGCCAGCGCAAATGGAACCTTAATCTCTTTCTTAGATCGTCTGTTTTACAGTACTACCTGTGACAAGACGATGAAGGTAGGAGCTGCTGTGGTAAGCTGCCGCAGAGGCGGAGCGAGTGCGACCTTTGACGAGCTGAATAAATATTTTACGATTGCCGGAATGCCGGTTGCCTCCAGCCAATATTGGAACAGTGTCCATGGAAATACACCGGAAGAGGTCAGACAGGATCAGGAAGGACTTCAGGTCATGAGGACATTAGGAAACAATATGGCCTTTTTGATAAAGAGCATTGCATTAGGAAAACAAGAATTTGGCCTGCCGGAAAAGGAAGAACACATTTTTACAAATTTTATTCGTTCTTAATTTATTCGTTCTTAGAATCTGTTTTTAGAAAAGCAAAAAGAGTTAGATCGTAATAAAATCAGAACATTTCAAAAGTCAAAAAGAGGTTCCCATCAGTGATCAAAAACTGACGGAAACCTCTTTTATTTCTCCACTCATTATCCGCGTCCGAACGCATCCTCGACAGCTTCCTCCTGGAACTGTCTCGTATAGAGATTGTAGTAAGCGCCCTTTTTGGCGATCAGCTCTAAATGGGTGCCTTGTTCGATGATTTTGCCGTCATGAACGACGAGAATCACATCTGCCTGACGGATGGTGGAAAGCCGGTGGGCAATGACGAACGAGGTACGGCCCTTCATCAGATGTTCAATCGCGTCCTGAATGAGCTTCTCTGTCACAGTATCAATCGAAGAGGTGGCCTCGTCCAGAACAAAGATCCGCGGATCGGCCAGGATAGCACGAGCAAAGGAAAGGAGCTGCTTTTCTCCGGTAGAGAGCAGATCACCGCCTTCGCCGACGTCGCTCTCATATCCCTTGTCCATCCGGGCAATGATAGAATCCGCTGAAACACTCTTGACAGCAGCCTCGATTTGTTCCATTGTGGCGTCTGGATTGCCATAGCGCAGGTTTTCCAATACCGTACCAGAAAACAGGTGAGGGGTCTGCAGGACGTAGCCGATGTTGCTGTGCAGCCAAAGCTGAGAACGTTCTCTGGCATCCTTGCCGTCAATTAGAATACGCCCGGAGGTCGGCTCAAAGAAGCGGCAGACCAGGTTGACCAGTGTGGACTTTCCGGCTCCGGTTTCTCCGACGATAGCGACGTTGGTTCCCTGCGGAACATGGAGATTAAAATGTTCCAGGATATATTCGTCGCCGTCCGGGTACTTGAA
>CASCWU010000055.1 GCA_949155905.1 uncultured Lachnospiraceae bacterium | reverse complement strand
CTGCCTGGCAGCCCTTTTTCTCCTCCCTCCCAGAGCAGCAGACCAAGCAGCAGCAATCCTGCTAACCAAGCTTTTTTTCTTTTTCTCATCCTTCTCCTTTCTGGATAATCCAAAGCATTTCTGTCTCTACAAGCTTCTGCTTCCTTCCGCCGTTATCACCTTCCAGCCCGTAAAGTTACCCATTTTTCGGCAACGTATAATTCCGTTAAATTTTTTATAATAGGGAAATGTATAGAGATACTACAGTGAAAACTGCCAGAAGCGTACCCCGCTTTTAGCTGCCCACACAGAAACGGAGTGATAACAATGATAAGCTACGCACCATTTTGGGAAACGCTCAAACGGAAGCAAATTTCCCAATACCAGCTCATCCGGGATTACAATTTTTCTACTGGAACGCTGGACACTTTAAGGAAAAACAACAGTATTACCATGAATACCCTTCATGATATCTGTCAAATGCTGCAATGCAATATAACAGATGTAGTAGAATTTGTAGAAGACAAGAAGGAATAGGATTATCCTAACATATCTTGTAACAGGTTTTATTATACTACAAATTTCTCCCTATTGCAAGAAAAATTTTCCTAATTTATGGAAAACTTAAAATGGGATCAGGCTTTGCAAGTCCTCTTGCCGGCCCGATCCCATTTTCTGTGTGATTTCTGTTTCATTCTGCTCTCTTTCTTTTTCCTTTTGTATCAGAGGAGTCCTGCCTTCCACTCTGTCTCCTCCTGTTGTCTGCTTTGTTCCTGTGAATCTCCTGTCTACAGAGCATCCGCATGCAGAGCTTCCACCTGTATTTCTTCCATAATAAACGGAAGCACCTGCTCCTTTTGGATGTTTAATACATGTGCAAATTCCTCGTATAAAATCCGTTCTGCCTCTTTCATAAAACGTTCGTCTGCTACATGAAGCTTTTTGCCTCTTTTTTGCTGCTTCTGCTGGTGCTGGTAGAGGGTTTTAATCATACGCACCAGGGCTGTCCGATCTCCCTGCGCCAAGATTTCCTTATAGCGTTCCTTCCGCTCTACATCATTGTCAATCCAAATGGTCTGTTCTGCCGGCATACCATGAATCAACTGCCGGACCTCTTCCGCCGACAGCACCTTGCACATCCGCGCCGTCAGCGCCTCGTTGTCCACCGGCACAAAGATCGTAGCACTTTCGTGAAAAACCGGCTTTAGCACATAGTATACCCTGTTCCTTCCGTTAAAGCTCTTTTCTGTGATCTCTTCGATCCTGCAAACCCCTTGTGTTCCATACAACACTGAATCCTTTTCCTGATACATGCGACCCTTCCTTTCCCAGTATACTGGCTGCCCCTAAAAAACAGGGAGTCCGCCAACTGATCCTCTGATCCGGTCAGCCTCCTGCAAGGCTGTCCCAAAAAACAAAAAACGTGTAGCCTGCTGCAATTGGATTTCTGCTCCTTACGCAAGCTACACGTTGATTGATAGTTGTATTATACCAGAAAATTTTCAAAAATGTAAGAACTATTTTTACTTTTTTATGAAAAATTATTCCGAACGCTCCTGATTTTTATAGCCCAGTGTGACATGAAGCGTCTTTTCTGTATATTCGCCCTCTTCAAAGACCTGAATTGTCAGGGTGATTTCCTCGCCGCCCCGGTAGGTTGCCAAAATCCGCTGCATCTCCGTCATGCTGCTTACCTTCCGGCCGTTAAATTCCGTGATGATATCACCCATATGCAGGCCTGCCCTTTCAGCCGGACTTCCCTCTGATACCTGGTAAACGTAAACGCCAAGCGGCATTCCGTAGCGTTCGGTATAGACCTCTGGGACATCCTGTCCGATAATCCCTAAATAGGATTGTTCCTCCTCAGGAATCTCCTCCCGGTTCATCAGGTCATTGATAATCGGAACCGCCTTGGAGATCGGGATAGCAAAGCCCATTCCCTCTACGCTCTGATCCGAATATTTTGCCGAATTGATACCGATTACTTCACCCTTGGTATTCAACAGGGCGCCTCCGCTGTTTCCCGGATTGATAGCGGCATCGGTCTGAATCAGGGTCATCGTATAATCCTCGCTGGCAATCTCCCGATCCAGTGCGCTGATCCAGCCGACGGTCGTAGATTGTCCGTAGCCTAAGGCATTCCCAATCGCTATCGCCATCTGGCCTACCTTTAGAGCGTCGGAATCTCCTAGCGTTGCAATCTTAATATAGTCTAACGTCTCCTTGGATAAATCTGCCATCTTTACGGAAATAACCGCCAAATCAGACCCTTCCTCGGTTCCCTTAATCGTAGCATCTGCGCTGGACTGATCACCGAATACCACTTCTATGGATTCGTTTCTGGCATTCTGTCCGGTTGCCACAACATGATTATTCGTGACAATCAGCACCTCTTCTTTATTCTGGCCGATGATAATACCGGAACCGCTTCCCTGGCTTGGCTGAATATATTGCTGCCCCCAGAAGTTTGTCACATATTCCGAGCTGCAGTTAATCGCTACAATCGCCGGAGTTACACTGTCTACTACCTCGGAAACATCCGTCATCGTAGCCGTCGCTTCCACACCAGAAGGCTGCCCGGTCTGGCCAATCGTCTGGTCCGTATCCTCTGCCTGGCCTCCTAACAGGTTCTCTCCGTTTTCCTGCCCGGTAATTCCGGCTACCTGATTTTCCCGGATACTCTCAAACGCCAGCTTCTGTCCGATATAAAGTCCGCCGCCTGCGACTCCTCCTACTAAAAGCACGCCTGCTAACACGGCTGCCGCTACCTTAAAACCGGTCTGCTTCCTTTTCGCCTTTTTTCCCTGGCTCTTTCCTGCTCCTGACGCTCCGCCCGGTACGAAATTCACTTCGCTTTGGTAGTTCCCCTGATAGCTGTTTTGATAGCTGCTCTGGTAATAGGAACCGTTGCTCTGGCCGCTCCCGTAATAACCGTTTCCGGATGAAGAGGTTCCTGTTCCCATCTGAGAAGGCTCTGTTTGGAACGGTTCCGTCTGAGAAGCCCCCGTGGAAGAGGTTCCTGTTCCTGACTGAGAAGCCTCTGCTTGAAAAGCTCCCGTCTGACTCTGGCTTGTCTGATCGGTTCCAATGTTTTCTGCATCCTCTGCACCTGTCCAGCCGGCCGGCTCTGTCTGCCCGGTCTGCTTTATCTGCCCGCTCTGTCCTGTCTGCCCGAATGAATTTACCTGCTCCGGTGCATAAGCCTGAAACTGCTCTTCTTTTCCAAAAATCCCTTCCGGCAACCCGTTGTTTTCTTCATTTTCCTTATGAAAATTGTTCTTGTTGTAATCCATATAGATTCCTCCATTCACAAAATAATTGACTTGTTGTCTGTTGATATTGTTATCATAATGGAGAATTGTGATTACTTTGTGAAGGCAATTTGAAAAAATTGTGAAACAACTATTTCACGGTTCTGGTTTCGATCACCTTATTGCCGAACGTATCCTCCTGAGTAATGGTCAGGGTCTTTCCTGCTGCCTGTCTGGGAATGGAAATCTCATAGGTCTTTTTGGAAACCGTCGCATCATAGCGTTTTCCGTCTACCGTCGCATAGATAACACCCTTTGACTGGCACGTTCCTGAAATTTTTTCCTGATTTTTTGTCACCTCGGAGGCGGTCAGATTCCTCGTAGATACTACATTGGTACTGGAATCTACGGCTGTTACAATAAATTCGCCTGCTTTAGAGCTCATCTTATTCTGTTTGACTGCCGGAGCCGTAGATTGGTTGATCGCAATCGCCTTCCCGCCGTTTTCCATAATCGAATTCTCTGTCAGGGAAGAAACCTCTGCCTTCTCCTGAACGGAAACCCCAGTCTGCCCGCTGCCGGAAATCGTATTGCGGTCAATCGTCGCCGATGCCTTCTGCACGGTAATGCCGTTTCCGCCGCTCTTTAAAATGGTATTATCCGTAATCGCCGCAAAAGAATCCTCCAACACCATAATCCCGTGCTTGCCTGCCTTTTGAATCGTATTGCCTGTAATCTCTGCCGAAGAGCCGGAATAAATCCCAATCCCATGCTTGCCTACCTGCTCTACCTGATTGGCCTTCATCATTACCGCATTGCTCTTTTCCCGGAAAGCAAAGCCGTTGTCATAGCAGTTCCCGTCATACGCTACCATATTATCCCGCACCTCTATCCCGCTGCAGGAAAGGAACTTATAGGCATCGACCAAAAATTCCCCGCCGGAGGAATTGTTATTTCTCGTACAGAGATTCCCGGCTATCACACTGTTGTCTACGTACCTTAAATAAACACCTGTGCTGGCGCTTTCTATTTTATTCCCGGAAATTGTCGCTCCGTTAATCCCGTATGCTTCCGTCCCATAAATAAAAATCCCGAACTGCGTCGTTTCCTTGCTTACCGAATAACTGGTCGTCTGGATGGTATTGCCCGCAATCGTCAGGTTATAATCCCGCCCCGGAAGAGACATCGCCTTTACTCCCTTATTCCGTTTAAAGATCGTTTCTTCTCCCTCCGGCGCATAGGACTTAAAGACAACGCCTGCATAAACGTTTTCAAAAGTATTGTCGGTTACGGTCAAATTTTTATAATTATAGGCATAAACCGCATTTTCACTGATATCATGAATCCGGTTGTTCCGAATCACAATATCGGACGGATAGATATCCTTGACCATAGAATGAGAGCCGATAGCCCTTGGATAATCATAAATTTCATTCTCCTCAATCGTGATATTCCGGCAAGGGGTATCGTCAAACGGGCCTCCGCCCGGTAAAATCTCTTCGTTATGGCAGATATCAAGCTGAATCGCCTCTTTATCCGATTCGTTGCTGCTCTTTTTAAAGCCGTAAAACTTACAGCCCTTGATACGGACGTCCTTCACTCCGCCAAGCTCCAGCAGATGTGTACCGTAATTGTTCCGCAGCGTCAAATTCAAAAACTCCAGATTTTGGGAATGCGCAAAGAAAAAGAGACTGCCTCCTGTTTCTTTATTGTATTTTAAAAATTTGGCATCCCAGATTCCGCCCTCTATCGTTACGTTTTTAATGTTGTTATAGCCCTTCTTTTCGCTTTTTGCACTTCGCAGCATATAAAGAACATTCTTGCTTTTTTTAATAATTTTTGCATTTTTATGACATTTCAAATACGTATTCGAGCCAATCGTCAACGTTTTGGTAATATAATAGGTTCCGGCAGGAAGATAGACCTGCACCCGCTTCTTCGCCGTTCCCTTTTTCGCCGCCTTATCCAAAGCAGCCTGAATCGCCTTTGTACTGTCCTTCCCGGATTTTGCGCCAAATTCTTTTTTGGTTACATTGTAGGTAGCCGCAAATTTTTCTGCTGCCGCCGCCTTTTTTACTCCAGCCGGAAGCGAACCAAAAAGTCCGCCTACCAAGGCAACCAATAAAATCGCTGCTACCCATTTCCTGACTCTTTGCATCCTTACACCTCTTATTCTTGTTTCCATCTACTTGCTCCTGCCGTCATCCTCGTTCCATCCACTTGCCCTTGCCGCTATCCTCGTTTCGGACAATTCCTCCCCTGCCTGAAAGGAAGGGGAGGAATTGCCGTACAAGCTGCGTGTGTCAGCTCTTTGTAAAGCTCAGCCAGTTTAAGCTCATGCCCGGCTTGGTAATATGGCATGTCACCTCATACTCGCCCGGCTCCAGCTCGCAGCGGCATATCCGCTGACTTTCCGGAATACCGAACCAGCTTCCGGTCATCTGGATTGTCACCAGCTCTACGCCGTTTAACAAAATCTGGCAGGCAGACTGTGCGGTATCCGTCGCCTTATAGAAGGCCTCCATTGCCAGCCGGTACACACCGCCCTCTTTCACCCGCATCAAAACAGATCCCTCCATCTGCGGAATAATCTGGAGAACGCCGTTTTCTTCGATGACTATCGCCTCCGGATCGACTGCCTTCGGCGCTGTCCCCTCCGGTACAGAAGCAAATTTTTCTATTTTTTCTTCTCTTACCAGATCGCGTCCGAATACCGGAGCCTGCATGATAAAACGGAGAATATTTTTCGCGCTCCGCTGCAGCTCACCTCTGGTCAGCTTCCCTTCTGCCAGAGCCTCTATCGTATTGTCATGTCTGGAATTGACCTCGGCTCCGTTGTTGTTGACTACCATAAACAGATCGTTTTGCGCCCGTATCATGGCTGCCGTATTGCGGATATCACAAGGCCCTGCCTCAACACAGTCATTCATCATTGCCCACCAGTCGGTCATAACGATTCCGGTATAGCCCCATTCCTTCCGTAAAATCGTTGTCACCAGATCATAGCTGGACGGCGCCCAATAGGAGTTGATCGGATTGTAGGAGGTCATCAGGGAAACTGCTCCGCCTTCCTTTACCGCCATTTCAAAGCCTCTTAAATAAATCTCTCGCAGCGCACGCTCCGAAACAACAGCATTGACCTTCCGTCTGGAAAATTCCTGGTTGTTGCAGGCATAATGCTTCATCGTAGCCGAAGAGCCGCCGCGCCGGATTCCGCGTACATTGGCCGCTGCCATCGTCCCGGACAGATATGGATCCTCGGAAAAATATTCAAAATTCCGTCCGTTCAGCGGATGTCTGTGGATATTGATGCCAGGCCCTAGGAGTGTGTCGATCTGGTTGCGGAGCAGCTCCTTTCCTTCCATGACATACAGCTCCTCTACCAACTCCGGATCCCACGTAGAAGCCAAAAGCGTACCAATTGGCACCTGGGTGGCCTTTGCCCCATTGTCCATCCGAATACCAGAAGGCCCGTCAGAGCCGCAGGCAATCGGAATACCCTTATCAAGAAGCGCATCCCCTACGCCTCCAAAAGCACAGGCCGTTCCCGGTGTCACCTTGAGGCTGCACATGCCCTCGCCGCGGATTAAGGTGGCCAGCTCCTCGTCAGAAAGCTGTGCTACAAACTGATCCAACGTCACCTTTCCTGCCTCTACATCCTTTAACACATAGCCCTGATCGCCGGTCGGTGTAATCTCTTCCGGCAGATTTGCCTCAATTCGCTCCTTTATGGAAATCGTCCTGGTTGGAGCCTCCTGCCAAGCTACCTGATAGACCGCGCCGTCCCTTGCACCCGGCTTCATTCTCGTAAAGCCCTCTACCGGAGCGCCTGCCTCCTGAAGCGTACAAACCACCAGAAGGGAGCGCAAAGAAAGAGAGTTCTCAACAACACTCCAGAAAGGCTCCTTTGCCTCCTCCATACAAGAGCCGAGTATTACCTTGACCGGAGCGGCATCCCGTACTGAGGTTCCTGCATAGATCGTATATGCGCCTTCCTCCAACACATAAGAGGATTTATGCCCGGTATAGCCTCCGTCGTCATAAGCCATCATCCTCTTAACCGGAAGCTTTATGGTAATCTCCTCGGATTCGCCGGGCTGGAGCAGCTTACTCTTTTGAAAGGCTCCCAGCTCCTTGGCCGGACGGCCAAGCTTGCCCTGCGGCGCTCCGTAGTATAGCTGTACTACCTCGCGGCCTGCATACGTATCTCCTGTATTGGTTACTCTGGCCGTTACATACAGCCTCGCCTCTAAGGCAGCCTCCTCCGGCGCCGCATTCTCTGGTATATCTGCTCCGGCCACCAGCTTTGCCCCAAGAATTTCCGTCTGCATCGTCGTATAGGTAATACCATATCCAAACGGATACAACACCTTTTCCGGTGCAAAGGTTTCAAAATAACGATAGCCGACGTAAATATCCTCCTGATATATATTTTTCAGCTCATCGCCGTAGTTGGCAGTAGCCGGATAGTCCTCGATCTCCTTTGCAATCGTATCGGTCAGCTTTCCGCCCGGCACCACGTCTCCAACCAGCACATCGGCAGCCGCATTGCCGCTCTCGATTCCACCCTGCCAAGCATACAGCACGGCACGGATATGTCCCTGATACTCCGGATCGTCTACCCAGCTCATATCAATGATATTGGAGACATTTAAAATGACGGCTATCTGGTCAAACTCTGCTGCTAACAAACGCAGCGTCCGCCGCTCCTCCTCGGTCAAACGATACCCTCCCGGCTCGTTCACATTATCCTTATCCTCACCGGCCGTCCGGCCAATCACATAGATCGCTTTTTCTCCAAATGCTCTCGCTGCCTTCACCTGCTCCTCAGAAAGCGGCATCTCCTGCTGGAACCATGGCTCCATCGCCCAGCCGCCTCCGCCGTTATCAAACGGATGCTCTTTTACCCAGGCTTCATAGACGGCAGCCAGCTCTTCGTTCACCTCTACCTGCTTTTTGGCCCGCAGCCCGTCTAACAAATTCGTCTTATATACGACATTGACCGCTCCGCCGGAACCGGTTCCGCTCCGGTAATAGTCGATCTGGATCCGGCCGAAAACCGAGATTTTTTCCTCCCGCAACGGCAGCATCTGACCTTCGTTTTTCAAAAGAACCGCGCCCTGCGCCGCTACCTCTCTGCCAAATTCTGCAAACCCCTCCAGAGGGATTCCGATTTTTACATCGCTCATATTCCGCATACCTCCTGATAAAAATAATAACTATAATCTCTGAAAAAGTTTTTAAAAAAACTTTTATAAAAAACCTTTTTATTTTTCTTCTGCAGGAAGGCGGGGAAGCCAATCCCCGCCTCCTGTCCTATGCAAAGAGGATTATTCCTCTCCCTTATCTACATATTTGGCATTGTCCTCAATCACCTTTGCCTGAACATCACCAGGCGCCGGCTCATAACGGCTGAATTCATAGGAATACTCCCCGATACCGCCGGTCATAGAACGCAGATCGGTAGAATACCCTGCCAGCTCTGCCAACGGAATGTCCGCCAGAATCTCCTGCTTGCCGTTATGCAGCGGGTTCATGCCATTGATCCGGCCGCGGCGCTTGTTCAGATCCCCCATAATATCGCCGGTAAACTTGTCCGGCACCACCACACGGAGCGCTGCCAACGGCTCTAGGAGAATCGGCGATGCCTCCATAAAGCCCTGCTTAAAGGCCTGTGTCGTCGCCATCTTAAAGGCCAGCTCGGAGGAATCGACCGGATGGTAGGAGCCGTCTACTAACGTAGCCTTTAATCCGACTACCGGGAAGGCGGCCAAAGGTCCCTTTAAGACGCACTCGGCAATGCCCTTTTCGACTGCCGGGAAGAAGTTTTTCGGCACAACGCCGCCTACAATCTTTTCTTCAAAAATATACGGAATCTCCAGATCGCCGGACGGCTCGAACTCCATATGTACATCGCCGAACTGTCCATGCCCGCCGGACTGCTTTTTGTATCTGCCCTGTACCCGTACCTTTTTCCGCAGAGTTTCCCGATAAGGAATCTTAGGCTTCTTTAGTTCTACTTCTACCTTGTAGCGGTTTAACAGCTTGCTCACAGCCACCTCAAGCTGCTGCTCCCCGATGCCGTAGAGCAGGGTCTGATGAAGAACGGAGTCGTTGACGACACGCAGCGTCCGATCCTCGTCCGTCATTTTGGCCAGAGCCTGGGAAATCTTATCCTCATCGCCCTTGTTCTTTGCCTTGTAGCGCAGATACGCATATGGAACGGATAACGCCGGCTTATCGTACAGAACCGGAACCGCCTTTGTGGAAAGAGTATCGCCGGTTTCCGTATTGGAAAGCTTACCAATCGCACCGATATCGCCTGCATGCAGCTCCTTGACCTCGATCTGCTCCTTGCCGCGCAGGACATAGAGCCTGGAAAGCTTTTCCTCGACGTCCTTTTCTGCGTTGTAAATGACCGCGTCGCTCTTTAATACCCCGGAGCATACCTTCACCAAAGAGAACTTTCCGATAAACGGATCGGCTATCGTCTTAAAAACCTGTGCCGTCATCGGCTTGTTTTCATCAAAGTCCGCCGCAAAGCTTTCTCCGGTTTTCTGGTTGATACCGGTAATGATCTTCCGGTTCGGAGCCGGGAAATACTTTTCGATTTCCTGTAACAGCATCCGCACGCCGTAGGTCGTCAGCCCGGAGCCCATCAGCACCGGAACAAGCGTACAATCCCCGACGCTGCTTCTAAGAGCGGTAGACATCTCCGTCTGGGTAAATTCCTCTCCTCCAAAATACTTTTCCATCAGAGCCTCGCTCGTCTCGGCCACTGCCTCTAACAAGGCCTCTCTGCACGTCTCCAGATTCGGAATCGAATAATCCGGGATCTCTCCGTCGGTATACGTTCCGTCCGGATTGAAGCGGCGCCCTGCCATCTTGACGACATTGACAAAGCCGACAAACTTCTCATTCTCCCGGATAGGCAGATGGAATGGTGCGATCCTTTTGCCGTACAGCTCGGTCAGAGCCTCTACCGTCTGACGGTAGCTGGCGTTGTCATCGTCCATATCTGTGACAAAAAACATCCTAGGCAGCTTGTTCCTCTCACAATACTCCCAGGCCTTCTGTGTCCCGACCTCGACTCCTGCCTTGGCGGAAATCACGATCACCGCAGCATCTGCCGCTGCCAGTGCCTCCTCTACCTCTCCGACAAAGTCAAAATAACCTGGTGTATCCAAAATGTTGATCTTGGTTCCTTCCCAATCTATCGGGATCAGAGAGGTGCTGATAGAAAACAAACGCTTTGTTTCTTCCTTATCATAATCGCTGATGGTGTTTCCTTCCTCCACCCGGCCAGGCCGCTTCGTCACGCCCGTCAAATAAGCCATAGCCTCTGCCAAGGTGGTCTTACCACAGCCGCCATGCCCCAATAATACTACGTTACGAATCTTTTCGTACTTATAAGTATCCATAAGAAAGCCCTCCAATACAGTTTGATATTACCATTGTACTAAAAAATTCGATCATTTACAATAGTTTTCGGTTAAATTTTATATATTCCCTTTTTCACAGACAGTCTTGCCCTGCTGCTATAAAAACGCAAAAAAAGAAGCTGCCCTTTGACAACTTCCCATTCTTTAATCTTCATAATGTCCCTTACAGGATTTTACAATGATTTGATCGCCAGACATTTCATATACAAGGCGGTTTGCTTCATCTATCCGTCTGCTGTATAACCCCGATTTACTATGTTTTAGCAGTTCCGGTTTTCCTATGCCCTGCATTGCTCCGTCCCTGTCTATGCTCTTTAGTAGCTGGTTTATTCGTTTTATGGTCTTTTTATCTTGCTCCTGCCATTCTGTGTATTGATTCCAGCCAGTATCCGTAAATAAAATATTCATGGTTTCACTTCTCCATAGCTTCCAGTTCTTCCATCGTTCTGGCGACTACTTTTCCGGCTTTTAGTTCTTCCTCTGATTTATCCAGCATAGCAAGATATTCCGCGTTCCGCTTTGCTTTCTGTAATGCGTTATATTCGGTTTCGTTTATCATATAAATGTTTTCGTTTCGTGGTCTTGAAATAACAACGGTTTCTCCCATACTGATTTTATCACACCATTCTTTGAAGTTATCCCGGACATTTACAGATTTTACTGCCAACATGCCTTATGCCCCCTTTTCTAAAAAATGTACCTTTTCCTGTATTTATTTTTGTACTTCTATTATATGTAAAGTATACCCTGGTGTCAATGAAAATAAAAAGGGAAGTTTTTGTTTGGTTTTCACAAAATATTTTCCAGAAAAAATTTTCGCACTTTAAAGCGTTAGAGTGTTGACATTTTCCATCTGACGCTATACAATAAAAACCGGATTCTAACGTTTTTCATTTTAACAAAGATTGGAGTATCACCAGTATGATTATTGTAATGAAACCAGGCGCCAAGAAAGCCTCTATCGATCAGGTATTGTCCCTCATTTCTTCTGCCGGGCTGGAGTATCATCTCTCTGCCGGAAAGGAAACGACGATCATCGGCGTTATCGGAGATAAAACACGTCTTTCTGCCAGGAACTTAGAAATCGCGGAGGAGGTAGATAAGGTCGTCCCGGTTACGGAAAGCTATAAGCTGGCCAACCGAAAATTTCATCCGGAGGCCAGCGTCGTCACCGTCGGCAACCCCGCCACCGGAAATACCGTCACCATCGGAGGCGGAACGCTTGCCATCATGTCCGGCCCCTGTGCGATTGAAAGCCAGGCACAGCTTTTGGAAACGGCTCATGCCATAAAAAAAGCCGGGGCGCAAATCCTGCGCGGCGGCGCCTACAAGCCAAGAACCTCCCCATATTCCTTCCAGGGCTTAGAGGAGGAGGGACTGCGCTATATGAAGGAGGCCAGAGAAGAAACCGGACTGGCCGTTGTCTGTGAGGTGACAAGTCTTTCCGCCGTAGAAGCCGCTGTCAAATACGTGGACATGCTCCAAATCGGAGCCAGAAATATGCAGAACTTCTATTTATTAAAGGAAGCCGGGAAAACCGGACTTCCGGTGCTGCTAAAGCGCGGCCTGGCAGCTACGATAGACGAATGGCTCAATGCGGCCGAATACATCATTGCAGAAGGGAACCCGAATGTGGTTCTTTGCGAACGCGGCATCCGTACCTTTGAGACTGCTACCAGAAATACGCTTGACATCAGCGCTGTTCCGGTCATTAAGGCCAAAAGCCATCTGCCGATCATCGTCGATCCAAGCCATGCTACCGGAGTACGCGCCTACGTTGGGCCGCTCTCTCTTTCCGCGGTTGCAGCAGGAGCAGATGGCCTGATGATCGAAACTCATCCAAATCCGGCCTGCGCGCTCTCCGACGGACCGCAGTCCTTAACCTTTGCACAGTTTGAAGAGTTATGTCAGGAAATCCGTCCGCTTGCAGCTCTGTTAAAACGCACCTTTTAACATTATAAGAGGATTAGCAGACCGCCAAAATGAAAATCGGTTGCCTGAAAAGGCGGGAGGCATTCCCTGCCTGATATCATACATGGATAGGAATATCATGGATAGAGGAGAGAATATTATGAAAATCGGTTTTATCGGCTTTGGCCTAATCGGAGGCTCTCTGGCACGAATTTGGAGCGCCAGACACCCGGAAGATACCTTTCTTGCTTACAACTATCACCTTTCTCCTAACGAAGAGCTGGAGTCTGCCGTAGCAGACGGCGTTCTGGATCTGATTTCGACGGATTTGGAGAAGGATTTTGCAGACTGCGATATGATTTTTCTCTGTTCTCCGGTTCTGCGCAACATCGAATACCTGGCGCGCCTAAAGCACATCGCAGGGCCGTCTTGTATCCTGACCGACGTCGGAAGCGTCAAAGGAAATATCCACCAGGCCGCAGAAGAGCTGGGACTTTTGGATCGCTTTATCGGTGGGCATCCGATGGCAGGCTCGGAAAAAACCGGCTACCACAGCTCTACTGTCACGCTGTTTGAAAATGCTTATTACATCCTGACACCGACGCCAAAAACCAGACCGGAAGCGCTGGCGCTCTTAGAGGAGCGTGTACGGGAAACGATGGCCATTCCTTTGATACTGGAACCAAAACGGCACGACGATATTACCGCGGCAATCAGCCACGTACCGCATATCATCGCCTCCGCTCTGGTCAATGCCGTCCGACTCGCAGATGCCGGAAGCGGAGAAATGACCGCTCTGGCGGCCGGAGGCTTCCGGGACATTACCCGAATCGCCTCCTCCTCCCCGGTCATGTGGCAGAATATCTGCCTGACCAACCCGGATAGTATCATCCGGTTTTTAGACCAGTTTACAAACGAACTAGAACAGGTCAAGGAAATGCTAACGGAAACCAGGGAGGAACCGCTTTTGCAGTTTTTTGCCGATGGCAAGGAGTTCCGTGACTCTCTGCCTTTAAAGACCAGCAGCCTCCTTCCTCCAAGCTATGAGGTACTGCTCTATATCCCGGACAAGCCAGGCTCGATTGCAGTCATTGCCTCTCTGATGGCGGCCAGTGCCGTCAGCATCAAAAACATCGGTATTGCTCACAACCGAGAATATGCCGACGGCGTCCTCCGGGTAGAGTTTTACGACCAGCCATCCTTAGAGGAGGCAATTCGGATTTTGAAGGAACGAAACTATAGGCTATACTAATCCTTCCTTGTGAAATGTCTTTATAGCATTCCTGTTTCCTCCGCCTCCAGCACGACTACCGTCCGCGGCGGAACATGCAGCCTGCTCTTATAGTCAAAATCCGTCAGTGGCTCTACATTTCTCCCATCTGCATACTCCACTGCCGTATTCACGCAGAGCTTCCAGCGCATTCCCTCCGGCAGCTCTGGAAGCTGCATGTTTAACGGCTCCCAGTACGCATTGATGCCATAAAATACAATATCGTCCTTCGCATTGTTCTCGTCCCGTCCGGCATACATAATCCCAATCAGCCTAGTATTGTTATCGGTACCGCCGTTCCAAGGATATCCATTATGAATGCTGATATCCGGAAAGCCACAAGCCGCCCGCTCTGTCGTTTTACGAATCACAGGGTGCTTTTTGCGGAAAGCTATCATATAACGGAAGAAATCATGAATCTCCTGATACTTCTCTAGCCTCCCCCAATCCAGCCAGGAAATGATGTTGTCCTGGCAATACGCATTGTTATTTCCGAATTGTGTATTGCAAAATTCGTCTCCGGCATAAAACATAGCAGGACCGCGGCTGCACATCAAGGTAGCAAAGGCATTTTTTATCATTTTACGCCGCAGCTCCTCTACCTGCGGATCGTCCGTCTCTCCTTCCACGCCGCAGTTCCAGCTTCGTCCGTTGTTATCGCCATCGGTATTATTCCAGCCGTTTTTTTCGTTGTGCTTGGTATTATAGGAATACAAATCATACAAGGTAAAACCGTCGTGACAGGTTAGGAAATTGACCGATACACTCTTGCCCCGCTCTGACGGATCGTAGAGATCTCTCGAACCTGTAATCCGGGTAATCGCTGTCCGTGCCATACCTGCATCGCCCTTTAAGAAGCTTCGCATATCATCCCGGTAACGTCCGTTCCACTCCGACCAGCGCCGAAACGCCGGAAAATTCCCTACCTGATAAAGACCGCCGGCATCCCATGCCTCCGCAATCAGCTTCACCTTCCCTAAAATCGAATCACAGGCAATCTCCTGTAAAATAGGCGGATCGGCCATCGGAGCGCCATGCTGATCACGGGTTAAAATCGACGCTAAATCAAACCGGAAGCCGTCCACCCGGTATTCTGTCACCCAATAGCGCAGACAGTCAATGATAAACCGCCTTGTCACAGGGTGGTTGCAATTTAAAACGTTTCCACAGCCGCTGAAATTATAGTAATAGCCGTCTGGTGTCAAAATATAATAAAGATTATTGTCAATTCCCTTAAAGGAAAAGCACGGCCCATTTTCGTTGCCCTCCGCTGTATGGTTAAAGACGACATCTAAAATGACCTCAATTCCGTTTTCCTTTAATTCATAAATCAAATCCTTAAATTCTTCTCCTTCATGGTTATGCTCTTCTTCATACGCATAGCTGGTATTCGGTGCAAAAAAACAAACCGTATTGTAGCCCCAAAAATTATAAAGCTGCTCCCCGTCTACGACACGGGCATTTTCCATCTCGTCAAACTCAAATACTGGCATCAATTCCACTGCATTGATGCCCAAATCCTTTAAATATGGTATCTTCTGACGTAGCCCCTCAAATGTCCCCTTGGCTGTCACACCGGATGATTCATGCTTCGTAAATCCTCTGACGTGCATTTCATAGATCACCAAATCCTCCAACGGGTACTCGAGCTGCATCGTTTTTCCCCAGTTGAAGTTATTTTCCACAACTCTGGCATGGTATACAAAATCTGCCCCATCCTTTGGCCGCTCGCCCCATTTCCTCTGGCCCGTAACTGCTCTGGCATAAGGATCTAACAACACATGATTTTTGTCAAACAGCAAGCCCTGCTGCCGGTCATACGGCCCGTCCAATTCAAATGCGTATTCAAACTCGTCGATCTTTAATCCGAATACCAACATCGAATACGTGTTTCCGATGTGATAGGCCTCCGGAAACTTCAGCCTGGCATAAGGCTCCTTTTCCTGTGGATGAAACAAAAGCAAGGTACAGCTCGTAGCTCCCTGAGAATGAATCGTAAAGCTGACTCCCTTTGATGCCACTGCCGCGCCGTCTCTGTTATAAAACCCAGGACGAACCGGAAAGCCGTCTATCACATCAAGGTGATGCAGCTCTTCACCTCTCTTCTGTCTGTGTTCACTATGCCTGAATATTTCCTCTTGCTCCTGGTTATGTGTTATCTGTTCCATCTCTTCCCTCCATTCCTCCATATGTGATAACAGATCCGCTTTGATTAATCTCTTCTGTAAAGCTTTCTGCCGCGCAATCATTAGTATACTATTTTTTCAGACAAGTTACAACTATTTTATAAAAGCGAAAAAAATTTTATTAGAAATACCGGTTTCAACAGAATTTTTATTTCCTTTGTTCCGTGTTTATGCTATACTATTTATATATCAGACAAGAAGGCCTTCTGCCTCTATAGGCGGCGAAGCATTTGCTTATATCAGAAGCGGTGCGTTATTTATCTGTATCTATGATGGAATTTCATAAAAGGAGTTTTTCTATATGATTGTATCATGTAACCATATTACAAAATCATTTGTCACCGGCCCAGTATTAACCGATGTCAGTTTTCATATCAATGAGCGGGAAAAAACCGTTATCGTCGGCGTCAACGGCGCCGGAAAGTCTACCTTATTAAAAATCATCACAGGAGAACTGTATGCAGATTCTGGTGAGGTGACATTTGCCAAAGGGACGACGGTCGGCTATCTGGCTCAGCACCAGGATCTGGCCACTGAGCATACCATTTACGAGGTGATGCTGGAAATCAAAAAAGAGGTACTGACCCTGGATGCCCGTATGCGGGATCTCGAGGCGGCAATGAAGCATAGCGAAGGCGCCGAGCTAGAACGCCTCTTAGCGGAGTATTCCCGCTGTAATCATGAGTTTGAACAGCAAAATGGCTATGCCTACAAAAGTGAAATCACTGGCGTGCTAAAGGGACTTGGCTTTACGGAGGATGAGTTTTACAAGCCGGTCAGAGAGCTTTCCGGCGGTCAGAAAACCCGTGTTTATCTCGGACGTCTGCTGCTCTCTGCCCCTGATATTCTCTTTTTGGACGAGCCGACCAATCACCTGGATATGAACTCCATTGCCTGGCTGGAGACCTTTTTGCTTGGCTATAAGGGAACCGTCGTTATCGTAGCGCACGACCGGTATTTTTTAGATAAAATTGTTTCTAAAGTAATCGAAATCGAGCAGACCCGGGCAGAGGTCTATGAAGGCAATTATACCGAATATGCGGCCAAAAAAGCGGCCAATCGGGAAATCGCCCTCCGCCATTACCTCAACCAGCAGCAGGAAATCCGTCATCAGGAAGAGGTAATCGCCAAGCTTCGCTCCTTTAACCGGGAAAAATCCATCAAACGGGCAGAAAGCCGGGAAAAAATGTTAGCCAAGATCGAACGGCTGGACAAGCCGGTTCTTTCCGAAGCTTCGATGCACTTTGTATTAGAACCGCAGCACATCAGCGGCAATGACGTTCTTTCGGTATCCGGCCTGGCCAAAGCCTTTGGCTCCCATAAGCTCTTTTCCGATCTGCACTTTGAAATCAAACGGGGCGAACGGGTGGCGCTCATTGGCAATAACGGCACAGGCAAAACCACGCTTTTAAAAATACTAAACCAGGAGCTGCCGCCGGATGCCGGTGAGCTGCGGCTTGGCGCACGCGTGACAATCGGCTACTACGACCAGGAGCATCAGGTGCTGCATCCCGAAAAAACGCTGTTTGAGGAGCTTCAGGATGCGTATCCCACTTTGGATAACACGAGTATCCGCAATATTTTAGCTGCCTTTTTATTTACCAACGACGACGTCTATAAACAGATCAAAGCGTTAAGCGGCGGAGAACGGGGAAGGGTTTCCTTAGCCAAGCTGATGCTTTCTGAGGCAAATTTCCTCGTGCTGGATGAACCGACGAACCATTTGGACATCACCTCCCGGGAGATTTTAGAGGATGCCTTAAACCGGTATACGGGTACGGTTTTTTACGTCTCCCATGACCGCTATTTCATCAACCGAACCGCTACCAGGATTTTGGATTTGACACAGGGACAGCTTTTAAGCTATATCGGAAATTATGATTATTACCTGGAAAAAAAGGATACGCAGGAGGCGGCGGCAGGGCTTCTTTCCTCTGGCAAGACAGAGCCTTTAGACAAAACAAACTCTTTTGCATACACTGCTTCCTCTGGGAAACTGGACTGGCAGCAGCAAAAGGAGGAACAGGCCAGAATCCGCAAGCAGCAAAACGAGCTAAAGCGGGTTGAGGAAGAAATCACTTCCCTGGAAACCCGCAGCGAGGAAATCAATCAGCTTTTAACCAAAGAGGAAATCTATACAGACGTTGCCAGACTGATGGAACTGAATCAGGAAAAAAAGGAACTGGACGAACAACTCGAGACTCTGATGGAACAATGGGAGGAATTGTCCGAATGATTTATCTTGCTATGGCGCTTTATGCCGAAGCCAGGCCCTTTATTCGGGCGCTTGGCTTAAAAAGTCAGGAAACCGGCTGCCGTTTCCAGCTCTTTGCCTCCGATACACACACCTTGATTTTAACCGGAGCCGGAAGCCTGTCCGCGGCGATTGCCGATACCTGGCTGCTCTCCCGCTTTTCTCTGGCATCTGGCAGACAGGAGACGGCCGCCGCAACTGCCGCAGCAGCCCTTCCAACGACCGATTGTTTTGCCCAAATCGGCTGCGCCGGATATTTGCCTGCTTTGCAGACACCTTGCGCCTCACAGGTACTTCCCGAACAGGCCGGACGGTCAGCCGCTCCGGCGCCGGGCAATCTGTATCTCTGCCATAAGCTGACGGATGCGCAGACCGGACATAGTGCTTATCCCGATATGCTTTATCGCTCTGCCTTTGCCGAGGCCAGCCTGATCACCTATCCTGCGATACAGGCAGAGGCTTCCTGTCTGCAGGCAGAGCAGCCGCCTTCTTCATCTGATTTTGCGCAGAGTGCCTTCCTCCCTGCTCCGGTGCTTGCAGACATGGAGGGCTATGGAGGCTATCAGGCGGCCTCCGTATTTCTCCCGTCCCACCGAATTTTTACCTGGAAGGTGTTATCCGATTACGGCAATACAGAAGCGCTTACTGCGGAGACGATTTCCGAGCTTCTTACTCCCTATGCAGACACGATTCTTTCCTGGCTGGATTTCGTCTCCTCTCCGTCTGCCGATATTCGTACCACTGCCGCCGATCCGCCGTCTTTTTCCATCTTTTGGAAGCTAGCAGAGGCATTCGTCTATTCTGCCTCCCAGCGGCAGCACCTCCGGCAGCTTCTCCGCTATGCTGCTCTGACGGGACATTCCGAGACAGACTTGCTGACTGGTCTATCCGACGCCATCCAAATACAGCCTCCAAAGCCGCCTGTATTCTCGTTTCATCCGGCACAACGAAAACAAGAAGGGAAGCGAATCCTTTATGAATTGGAACAACGACTGTTATCATAAGAACTTTTCTCATCTTTATGTAGAAGAAAAGGCCTGGAGCTATCCGCTTACAAAGCAAATCCTTGCCCGCTTTTCTGCCTCTGCGGTCATTCCTATCCAGTGCTACCGGGACGTTTTTTCTTCTCACCGCCAGATGTTTTCCTGCCAAAAGCAGTCTCCCAAGCTGCTGCTAGCCGTAAAAGAGGAAACGGCGGAAGCCTTGGTATATCCTGGTTCACCGGTTTGCCAAAGCTTCGGCAATCAACATTTTTATTATACCTCCAGTGTGATGAACTGTCTGTACGACTGCGAATACTGCTATTTGCAGGGAATGTATCCTTCCGCCAACCTGGTCGTTTTTGTCAACCTGGAAGCAATCTTTCGTCAGGTAGAGGCATTGCTCAAAAAAGGGCCGGTCTATTTGTGTATCTCCTATGATACGGATTTGCTGGCACTGGAAGGACTATTTGGCTATGTCAGACGCTGGATCGATTTTACCAGAGAGCATCCTGCCCTGACGGTCGAATGCCGTACCAAAAGCGCCTATGTACCAAAAAATCTGGAGCCGGATCTGGCCAAACGGTTTATTCTGGCCTGGACGCTTTCTCCCTCCTCTGTCTTAACTGCCTATGAGCATCGGACGCCCTCCCTTTCTGCCCGGTTGCAGGCCATCCTGCAGGCATTAGAAGCAGGCTGCCGTATACGGCTTTGCTTTGATCCAATGCTGCGAGTACCAAATTGGCAGAGCCACTATGCAGAGCTTGTAGAAGCCGTGTTTTCGGCTCTTACTGCCCGAATGCCGGACTGCCTGACAAACGGTCAGCTAGCGGACGTCAGTCTGGGAACCTTCCGTATCTCCAAGGAATACCTTGTGCGGATACGCAGAAATCGGCCGGACTCTCCGCTTGTGCAGTATCCGTTCCGAACGGAGTCCGGCGTCTGCTCCTATGGTTCTGCAGTGGATTTGGAAATGATGGAGTGGATGAAGCAAAAGCTACTCTCCTGGATTCCCGAAGAACGCATCTTCTTATGGAAAGAAACTGAAAAAACGGAAAGAACTTGAAAGAATGGAAAAATTTAAAAAAAGAAAAAGGAGTTTTTTATATGAAAATTTATGATATCAGCCATGAAATGTTTACCGCCGATGTATTTCCAAGCGATCCAAAGCCCTATTACCGTCCTGTCCTCTCGATTCCAAAGGGAGATCCCTGCAACCTGTCTCTGTTAGAGCTTGGCAGTCACAACGGCTCCCATATGGATGCACCACGCCATTTTTATGCCGACGGCAGAACCATCGACCAGTTGGATCTGTATAAATGCGTCGGACTCTGTACTCTGATCGAGCATAACGGAGAGCTGGGGCGCCGGGAGATTGAAGCCTTGACGGCCTTTAGCATGAAACGGCTTCTGATAAAGGGTACTATCACGATTACCGTAGAAGCAGCAGAAGCACTTGTAGAATATGGCTATGAATTTCTCGGTGTAGAAGGGCTGACGGTAGGTACGAACGACACCTCAAAGGATGTCCACCGGATACTGCTTCAGCCAAAAGCCGAACTGGTAATCGCCGAAAACCTGCATCTATCCGAGGTTCCGGCAGGGGAATATTTTCTGGTATGTGTTCCGTTAAAGCTAGGAGGACTGGATGGCTCTCCATGCCGGGCGATTTTGATTCAAGAGGAGGCCTGACAGCCTACGAAGGCGCATAGGAGGTCGCTAAAAAAGTCATAAAACCTGGGAAGCGCACTGCGGCGAAGTAAAAGCGGCGGCTTACGCCGCTCGCCGCAGGCGTTTCAACAAGCCCCTTTTTACAGGTGCTATTCTTCCCCGATGCTACTCTTACCACCTGGCAGTTCCTGTTTCAGCCAGATGGCAGCTATCAAATTCCAAATTTCGTAAACGTTTCCTCTAGCATTGGGTTCTTCCGGTTCAGCCATTTCTCAAAATCCTCTCTTGTATAACAATATTCCAGTTTATGATCCAGCTTGGAAACGGTCAGCCTGGTATCATAGATCTTCATAGCTGTGATTTCGGTAAAATCATAGCAGCCTGCCACCAGCTCCGGAAAGCTGGATTTTCGGATCAAATGCAGGCCATCATAAGCATAAAAGCAGCCGCTCTCCCCTATTGCAAACGGAATCGGCGCAAATCCACCGAGTGCCTCGTATTCCTCGCCCCATCCAAGTCTCCCTACAATCAAATGCTTTTCTTTGATTTTCCTTGCCAGCTCCGACTCCCGAAATTGCAGGCTACCAGAATGCTCCTTGGAATGAAAATATAAATCAAAGCCAAAAATGTTCATCGCACTGTAAAAAATCCGGTCAAAGCATTTTTTCGGCTGCTGCCCGATATGCAGCACAACAAACGCCTCTGTCATCCATCCGCCGTACGCAGCAAAAAATTCCTTTACCGGATCGGTAATCTGATCCGGACTCCAGGGAAAGCCCGGAAAATATGCTTTGGTTCGCTTTCTGCTATAGCATTCCTGCTCCTTTAAGCCCTCTATCACCTGAATGGCCTTTTCCAAATTAGCCAAAGTCTCCGCTTCCTCTCCGCCAGTATCAAGTGAAATTACCTCCACCAGTTTTGGCTTTGGCTGACGCATTTGTTTCAGCTTTGCGATGGCAAACTGCTTTTTTCCTTCCAAATCCAACGCCTTGGCCTTCTTTCCTTCTCCTGGCAGCAGCGTAGTCTCCTCCCATCCAAAATCAGTCTGACGGTAGAGCTTCATTCCTCTGAAAAAAACCTCGGCCTTAAAGCAGAAGCGTTCCTGCTCCTCATAATAGACAGCCTGTATTTTCCGCTCTGGCTTTTCCGGCTGCTCCGTTCGTGCATTATCCGCAGCCAGGGCTCCTGCTATCACATCCAAGGTGACAGAAGCAAGCGGCAGATTTTTTAGATAATGCAGCACGATCTCCTCTGCTTCCTTATGTTCCTCCTCTTCAATGGCTGTAACCGCGAGCCAAAAGAAAAACAACTCCGTCTCTTCCTTCTTATCCTGCATATGTCCTACTAACTCCCTCCAGGAAAGAAGCGGCTCTATCACAGAAATTCCATTTAGCCGATAGGTTACATAATGCAGATGAAACTCTAGCTGAAGGATGCCTCCCTCCGGCGCCTTGCCACAAACCGGAAACGGCACCTCTTTCCAAACCGGATGGCGGATAAGCATTTCCTCCTCGTCAAACCTGGTGAAACGCTTTGCCCATTCCAGAGACGGCAGATAAACCGAACGGATATAGGCCGGAAGATAATAGCGGTTCCAGCGGACGTACTCTGCCTGGTTGTCCAAAGAACCAATCCTCTCCCCATACCGTGCGCCAAAGCCATTCATCAAATAATACGTCCAAAATGCCTGATTTTCCAGTGTAATATCTTCTTTTGTTTTTGTATG
>CASCWU010000054.1 GCA_949155905.1 uncultured Lachnospiraceae bacterium | reverse complement strand
GTTCCTTTTTATACAAATAGCCCTCTATTTTCTTTGACGCTGTAATCGTTCCCACTACAAGAGCCAGGTAGTATTTATGAATGCTTCGTTCTGCCAGCATACGGGAGAGCGTCTGCAAGCCATATAACGTTTTTCCGGCCAAAATAATGCCGCTTGTATTCCGATCCAAACGATTGCATACCCCTGCCTGAAAAACGGTTTGCTCAAACGAGGACGGACTGCCGCTTTTCTGCAGGTAATTCCGTATCCATTCCGTCAGTGTAACATCCTCTTTTCTGGCCTTCTGGGACAATACCCCAACAGGCTTGTTAAGAATCAGGACATGCTCGTTTTCTACTAAAATTTCCGGAACCGGCTGATTCCAAAAAAAGGACGTCTTATCAGAAACCTTAGAGAATCCATTTGCCTGAGAAAGTGTTCCGCCGAACTTTACTATCGTTTCATCCGAAAGAAACAGCCGAAGCTCGTCCCCTTCCTTTAAAAGCTCCGAGCCAGCCGCCTTTTTTCCATTCAAGGTAATATTTTTTTTGCGGAGCATTTTATAGAGAAAGCTGGCAGGAGCCTCCTTTAGATAATGTCCCAGATATTTGTCCAATCTTCCGCCTGCCTCCCGGCCTGTGATGATTCGGTGCTGCATAATGACTCTCTCCTGTTATTTGTCTTCTTCGTTTAGAGGGATACAAAGTGCCTTTGATGGAACAATTCATACTCCTTTAGAGCTGCAAACACCTCATGCTCTGTAAAGCCAAATTTATCCGCGTATTTTCTGGACGTAGTCGTTACAACCTCCAGATTATTCAAATCCAAAAAAATAGATTCCTTACTAATTCGTGTCACCCCGGTAAGAATTGCCCGTTCGAGATAAGGATTCGTTTTAAAGGCAGCATGAAAAAAACGTTGTATAAAGAAAATAATTTCTTCCCAATAAGAGTTTACATAAGCGTCCTGCATCGGCGTATCATATTCATCTAGTAAAATAATTACTTTTTTGCCATAATAGCGATATAGATATCCGGTCAGTTTTTTCAAAGCCTCCGGCGCAGATACTTCTGGTATCGATCTGCAGAATTCTTCAAATTCCTCTTTTTCTGCTTCTAACAGACAATCGCTTTTTAGTAAAAAAGCATTTGCCCGGAAAAGCTGTATTAAAAGCTCACAGATTCCATAACAAACGACCTGATACTCACTTCCCTTCATACCAGCAAAGCTTAGAAAAATAACCGGATAGGTTCCCTGCAGTTTTTGATAATAATCCTCCTTCCAAATAGAAAGTCCTTCAAAAAGTTCTCCTCGGTTGGCGTATTGAACAGAAAAAAACTTTTCTATCATATCCATCGTCAGTGTTTTACCAAAACGTCTTGGTCTGGTGATCAGGGTTACTGCATCACGGTTTTCCCACCATTCCTTGATAAAGCTGGTTTTATCTATATAAAAATCCTGATGCAAACGAATCTGTTCAAAATCCTGACAACCGATATTGACCACTCTTCCCATTTAGATCCCTCCTTTGCCTACACCATAAAATACGCCATGGAATCCCGTACCTTCTCCTGTTCTTCCAGCTCTCCCTCCTGCAGAGTGTGGGAACGCACGGCTTTCTCAAAAGCAGGGTAGTCCTCCCAGATTTTTGCTTTTACCGAAAACTTTTCTTTGGCAAAGTGATCGTTTAAATAACGCTCTGTCGTCTGCAGCAGCTTTGTCGTTTTCTGGTGTTTTTCCTGATTTTTGTTCTTTTCTGCCCCTTCCCTGCCAGGGGAAAACTCTGTCTCTACGTAGCAATAAGCCTGACCGCCTGCCAGTACCATATAGTCAAGATGCATAGCCCGTTCTGAGGAGGTAAAGACCAAATCAGACAGCAGCAGACCATGTCCTTCGACCAGAACAGAGAGTTTTTCATATTCCTCCTGCTTTGGACTGTGATAAGGAAAGATCAAAATCCAAACCGTCAGATAGCGGGCGGCCGGAAGAACAAAGAGTATTGCAACTACCGTAAAAATATTTGCCAGTTCTCCTTTATTGAGCAGCAGTCCTAAGAGAAAAACGGCTGCGCCGACTGCCAAAATTCCGCACATCTGAAGCAACAGCGTCTGTTTTTTTCGCCGAATGTATCCATATTCCATTTTGTTGATTTTGTTTCGTTTCATAAATTTCATAAGCATTTTGTTCCTTTCGTCTCTTTTTCAGTAATATACTGTTCCCGAAAGGCTCTGATACAAGCTCCTTCCTTAGAATGATCGAATACCGCATGAAATACCGAATCAAACTGCCCTCCTATTCCTTTCTCCAAAAGCTCGCTCCACCAGCCCGCGATTTCTCTCGGATCGTTTTGGAACACGCCGCAGCCATAGGCTCCTAATACCAGATGCTTTGCTTTTTGCTCTGCAAAGATAGCAAGAGCTAGCTTCATCCTCCGGCGCATCACCCGTTTTGCCTCTTCTACAGCTTCTCCCTTACGAAGCACCTGCCCCATATTGACCGCCGGCAAGGTCAGTACAGAAGCGGCAGCAGGCGTATCGGTTAATCGAAACGTCTCATCGCGGAAAAAGAGAACCTCCGGCGAATATATCCCATAATCCAGATACATCATAGAACGATAGGCACGGTTTTCTCTGTAATATTCCTCATGAGCGATCAGCGTAGGATACAGAGTGCTGGAAACCGCCAAGCTTTCCTCCTGTGCTTTGGCTCCGTTTAAAAATCCGCCTCCCGGATTTTTGGCGCTTGCAAAATTTAATACTCCGATATCCACTTTTCCTTCTGCAGCCAAAATACGAATGGCTTCTACCGTAGAAATATTTTCCACTCTCGTTTCCGGCTGGCTACTGCTAGCCTTCCTCTCTTTACAGACTTTTAAATGCCAGGCTTTTAGAAGCCTTTCCCCATCTGCCGGAGAAATCAGGACGCTTTGCCGAACCGACTGCTCCATTGCCTCTTTTATTCTAATCTGCCGGCTCTTCTGGGAGTCGTTTTGTCTGATATTGCTTGTTTCCTCTGGTTCATAGTACCCTTGCTTTAGAATCTCCATTGTTTCCTTTGCCATTGCTTTTCTATCCATTCTCTTTCTTCACCTCCGCTTTCTCCTCTTTTGGTGGTTCTCTTTTCCTCTGGCCGTTTCCCGTTTTCTCGTAATCGCCTTTGTGTTCTCCTGCTTTTTTGTAGACCGTTCCTTTTTTTCCGTTTGCTTTTTTGATTTTATTATAACATTTGGTCTGGTATCCTTTGAATCAGTGGTTTTTCGCCCGCTTATTTCCTGCCTGGCGATCTTTCGCGGAGGAATCAGGCAAAGCTTTCCGAATCCAATCAGATCCGTACGTCCCGCCCGTTCCAGCGCTTCCTTTACCAGTTCATAATTATCCGGGTTCCGATATTGAATCAGCGCCCGCTGCATCGCTTTTTCCTTTGGTGTTTTTGGGACATAAACCGGTTCCATCGTCCTTGGGTCCAGCCCGGTATAATACATACAGGTAGAAAGCGTGGCAGGCGTCGGATAAAAATCCTGCACCTGCTCCGGCATATAGCCTAAATCCCTGCAATATTCCGCTAATTCGACAGCCTCCTTTAAGGTAGAGCCAGGATGAGAGGACATCAGATAAGGAACGACATATTGTTCCTTTCCCATCCTTTTATTGCAAGCCTGATAGCGTTTCAAAAAGGCTGTATAGACCTGATTGGAGGGCTTTCCCATCCGCCTCAGTACGGCATTGCTGACATGCTCCGGCGCTACCTTGAGCTGACCGCTCACATGATAACGGCACAACTCTTTTAAAAAAGCAGAATCTGAATCCGCCATGATATAGTCAAAACGAAGGCCGGAACGGATAAATACCTTCTTCACGCCGGGAAGCTCGCAAAGCTTTTGCAGCAGCATCCGATAATCCCGGTGATCGACCGTCAGCTTAGGACAAGGCTTGGGAAACAGGCATTGCCGCTCCTTACAAACTCCCTTCGTCAGTTGTTTTTGACAGGAGGGATGACGAAAATTGGCCGTAGGGCCTCCAACATCGTGAATATAGCCTTTGAAATCGGCCTCCTTTGTCATTTGCCTTGCCTCTGCCAAAAGAGAGTCATGGCTGCGTACCTGCACCGTTCTTCCCTGATGAAACGTCAAGGCACAAAAGCTGCAGCCTCCAAAACAACCGCGGCAGCTAGTCAGACTGAATTTCAATTCCTCAAAGCCTGGAATCCCGCCCTGATCCCGGTACATTGGATGATAGTCCCGCTGATAGGGAAGTGCATACACCTCATCCAGCTCCCTGGTCGTAAGAGGCCTGGCCGGAGGATTCTGCACGATAAACTGTCTGGCTCCATATTGCTCGATCAAAGGTCTGGCCGTGATGGCGTCGGTATTTTGATATTGTGTATAAAAGCTTTCTGCAAACAGACGCTTTTCCTGTCGGATTTCTTCATAAGAGGGTAAACGTAAGCCGTCAACTACATGTTCTATCGTAGTAGTCCGATAAACGGTTCCTGCCACAAACGTGATATCCCGGACAGAAAGTCCAGAGGCCAGGGCATCTGCGATTTCTACTATTGAACGCTCTCCCATTCCATAGGAAATCAAATCGGCGCCAGAATCCAAAAGAATCGACTTTTTCACACTGTCGCTCCAATAATCATAATGCGCCAGTCTGCGCAGCGATGCTTCGATTCCCCCTGCGATAATCGGAATATTTCCAAATTGTCTGCGAATCATCCCGCAATAGACTATCGTCGCGCGATCCGGTCGTTTTCCCACTGCTCCGCCCGGCGAATAAGCGTCATAATTTCGTTTCTTTTTTGCTGCGGTATAATGGTTGACCATGGTATCCATATTTCCGGCACAAACCAAAAAGCCCAGACGAGGCCTGCCAAACTCCAGCACGGATTCCGGGTTCCGATAGTCTGGCTGCGGCAGCATACCTACCCGGTAGCCATGGCTCTCTAATACCCGGCTGATAATCGCCGGGCCATAGGACGGATGATCTACATAAGCGTCTCCCGTCACATATACAAAATCCGGAGCCTCCCAGTCACGCTCCTCCATTTCTTTTCGATTCACTGGTAAAAATTGCTGTTCCATTTTCTTCTTTCTATTACTCCTTAAAGTCTGTTTTCGCCCGGAGTATATTTCTTTATGAGTACCTTTTCACCGGGAAGTGTCTGAAATAATTCCTGCATCACTCTGCTTCCAAACTCCTGAATTGGATCCTCTTCCGCTCTCTTGTTCGGATAGTCAGGAAGCAAATCAACATATAAATTCCAGATGATCTCTTTGTCCGAAAATTTGATATGCCCATTCGTTTCCCGATTTGGATATAGTTCTAAAAAGAGATTGCTGACCCTATGACGAAACCAATAAATATGGTCATATTCCGGCGGATCGGCCTCAGGTGTAGAACGGCCAAACGGCCCCATATATTTTTTCATATTCAGCCCATTCGGCATACGAGGGTCTTTCATCTCTTTCGCGATTCTGCTGTTTGCTTTTTTAAAAATTTTAATGATTTCCTGTTCTGGTAAATCGCCCGTTTTCAGTCCATATTCAAACCTGCCAGCTTCAAACATCCTCACAAGCCTCCATTGCTCCCTCTGCTTTACCGTCTAAACTCTGCAGGTTTTCCGCCTCCTCCAAACGAGTAAAGCTGGCAAGCAGATAATCGGCAAGCCGACGCTTTTCCTCCATCTGATAAGCAGAGTATTCATCCTCTACGGCGCAAACTGTCATTCCTGCATTTTTTCCGGCCTGAATCCCCTCTGCAACATCTTCAAAAACCAGACAATCTTTTGGTGCTACGCCCAGTTCCTTTGCAACGGACAGGTAAATATCCGGGGCAGGCTTTCCTTTCCCTACCTCGCAGCCAGTCCGAATCACGTCAAACAACGCATCGATCTTATGTGCCTTTAATACTTCGTCAACCAATTCTCTGGAATTGCTCGTCGCAATCCCCAGCTTCTTTCCCTCCGCCTTTAAACGATGTAAAAACTCCTTTGCTCCTGGCTTTAAAGCAATCTCATGGGTGTATTTCCAGGCGGCCATTTCATTCCAATCTTCCATAATCTCCTCTACCGTCCGCGGAAGCTTAAAATATTCTTTGAAAAAAACGGCGGTTTCCGAAAAACTCATCCCACCGATACCATCCGGCAAATTTTCCGGATACGGAATCTGAAAACGCCCTAAATACTCGATGTCGATCTCCTTCCACAGCCACATAGAATCGATCAGTGTCCCATCCAAATCAAAAATCACTGCCGTTTTTCCCCGCAGCATCTCCAGCTTTTTTCCTGTCTGATCTCCTTTTATCCCTTCTCCTCCTGGCATCCAAGCGCCTCCTTTTCCTCCTTGGTCAGCTCTCTCCATTCCCCCGGCCGCAGGGTATCATCCAACTGCAGGGCTCCCATAGAAAGGCGTTTTAAGTAAAGAACCTCTTTGCCCACTGCCTGCACCATCCGTTTGACCTGATGAAACTTGCCCTCCTGCAAATGAATCAGTACTTCGCTTTCCGGCTCTTTTATTGACAGTGATTCTTCTGTAAGCAGCGCTTCTTCTCGATTGCCCGCCGAAGATGCTTTTACCAGAGCCTCCTTTGTAGAAAGAAGCTCTAACTTTGCCGGAAGCGCCTTAAAATCCGAACATTGGATTCCTGCGGCAAACGCCTTAACATCTTCTTCCGTCATCTTTCCATGAATCCTTGCATAATAAATCTTTTCCACATGCCATCCTGGAGCAAGTAGCCGATGAATCAACGCTCCGTCGTTTGTAATCAGGAGCAGCCCTTCCGTATCCTTATCCAGACGCCCTGCCGGAGAAAGTTCGGCAAAGGCCGGACAGGACAGTCCCTCCTCCAAAAGAACCTCCATCACAGTCTTTTCTCTGCCATCCTCCCTGGCCGTTACGACCCCAGCCGGCTTATGAAACATATAATAATAAAATTTCTGATAGGCTACCGGCATTCCGTCACAGGAAACCACCACATTTCCAGGCTCCACCTTTTGCTCCGGCGCCCGGCAGGGTATATCGTCTATCCTCACCCGTCCCTGCCGGATCAGACGTTTTACCTCGCTTCGCGTCCCGATTCCCATATCCGCCAGATACTTGTCCAGCCTTATCATCGTTTCTTCACCCTTTTCTTCACCCCTACAACATCCTCCAGCCAGAAAAATATTTGTTCTTGATGCTGTCACCGTTCCGTTTTCCCCAACCGAGTGGAAAGCCATCTACCCCAACTAAAACCAATCCATTTCCATTTTTGGTTCTGCTTGGCATGCTTAGCGGAAGCTTTGGTTCGCTCTGGCTTTCGGAAAGCATCAGTGTCTCGCACTTTAAATATTTTATGACCAGAGGATCCGATGCGGAAAGATTCCAAAAGCTTGACACCTGTTCCAAAGTGAGCGCCATCGCCAACGGCTGGCTTGGCTCAAAGCGGTTCTTTTTCCGGTCGCCCAAGTAAAGTCCGTTCCGCAGCAATCGAAGCCCCTTCAAGTCCGGCAGATCCTCCGGCAGTAGAAACAGCTTGTCCCCCTGTAGGTAAACTCTGGCAAGCTCTTCCTCGCGAAAGCCTGCCTGCTGTAAAAACTCCCGCTCTGCTTCCTCCAGCTTTGCCGAGCGGAGGGAAACGGATGCTTTTTGGGGCTCTGACTCTTCTCTCCCCTTTTTTAATAAAGCACAAAAATGTCCCTCTCCCTCCATCCGATGCGGCCAAATCCGCACGCAATGGCGGAAGGAATCTGCCTTTTTCTTTACCGTATCCGGCAGACTAATCCAATCCGGCCTTCCTTCCCCAAAGCCTTCATAACGATGTGGGATTTCTTCGATAATAAATTCCGGACATTGGGAAAGCAGCCAGGCAATCGTTCCTTCATTCTCCTCCGGCGAAAAGGTACAGGTAGAATACAACAGTAAACCGCCGGGACGAAGCATCTGCGCTGCCGCCAGAATAATCTCCTTTTGAAGCTTATGGTAATAATCAACTCCGTATTGCTCCCAGTTTTTTTGAACCGAAGGGTCTTTTCGGAACATTCCTTCTCCAGAACAAGGAGCATCCACTAAAATCCGATCAAAATAACCAGGAAAGATTTTAACCAGGTTATTCGGCGGCTCACTCATAATCACCGCATTCCGTACTCCAAAAACCCCCAGAT
Organism: uncultured Lachnospiraceae bacterium; assembly: GCA_949155905.1. Lineage (GTDB taxonomy): Bacteria > Bacillota > Clostridia > Lachnospirales > Lachnospiraceae > MGBC131033. Next base: position 14,800 of record CASCWU010000054.1, on the reverse strand, counting down.
TCTTTAACAATGCCTTGGCTCTGGTACTGCTGATATCATTAGAAACCAAAACTCCCCTTCCTGCCAGCCTTGCCGCCAGCTCCGTGCTTTTGCCTCCCGGCGCCGCACATAGATCCAGTACCCGATCTCCCGGGCTTATCGGAAGCAAATTTGCCGGAGTCATAGCGCTTGGTTCCTGGATATAATAAAGTCCCGCATAATAATAAGGATGTCTTGTCGGAGAGGCCTTTTTTTCACCGGATGCCTTATCAGAAGCCGGAATATAATAGCCATTCTCAATCCAGGGAATCGGCTTTCGTACAAAGGGAGAAAGTGCTTCCCACTCTCTCCCTGTCAGTTTCAGCCAGTTCAGCCTAAGCCCGGCTACATGCTCCTTCTCATATCCTTCCAGGAATTCCTCATACTCTCCTCCCAGAAGCCGCTTCATCCGTTCTTCAAATAACTGTGGCAGCATAATTCCTCCTATTTTTTCTATCCTGCAATTTCTTACAGCTCCTGCGCCCGGTAGCTTTCCGAAATCAAGTCAAGCTCTCTGTGGAATTTTTCCAGAGTTTCCATATTGCCGGTTTCATAGACTCTGTAAAATTCGTCCTGTATCTTCTCCACTTCCCGTTTGTTGGCGGTTTTGTAGAGGTTCTGAATGTTGTTTAAGATATCCGCAACGATAGCGGCTCGGATTTCCAACATATTTTTGGCGTCCATGATATCGTCCCGGATTGCGGACATCTCCTGATCCAAAACCTGGACAGCCTCTGACGCATTGAGCAGCCGCTCTGTTACATGAGGCGGCATATTCCCTTTGTACTTATACTGGAGAGAATGCTCGATAGTAGACCAGAAATTCATCGCCAGCGTTCGGATCTGAATCTCTACCTGCAGCCGCTTTTTCCCCGTCATCGTCTCCACATTGTAATAAATAATCATGTGATAGCTTCGGTAGCCGCTGTCCTTTTGATGCGTAATATAATCCTTTACCCGCTTGATTTCCATATCCTGCCGATTCCGGATGATCTCGACTACCTGATCAATATCCTCGACAAACTGACAAATAATACGAATCCCGGCGATATCCTCAAGTTCAGTCTCGATATCTTCAAAATTGATTTTTTTCTTTTGCGCTTTTTCAAGGATGCTGGAAATTTTCTTCACACGTCCTGTCACCTGTTCAATCGGAGAATAGATACCGGCATCCCGACATTCCTTAATGATATGGCCGAACTTTACAATCAACTCATCTACTGCTAATATATAAGGATTTAAAATTTCTCTCCATAGCCTGATTTCCATATAACCCACTCCTGCCCACGCTGCAATCCTACTTGGTAATCGTTTTCCTGTCTTTTTTTAGTATACTATAATTTTTGCGCTTTAGCGCACCTGGAATCAAAAGTTGACACCCTGTTCCTCTATATCAGCATTATACCATATCTTCCGGCGTATTTCCAGCCTGTAGCACATTCTTTTTCATTTCTTTTCTTGAAAAATTTTTCTTGCCTTTTGTTTTCCTGTTATTGATTTTCCAGTTCGCAAAAAGAAAGCATAAACGGCTCGGCATAACGCAGCAACGGATAGGGATTGATGACATCCTCGTCGCCGCCTAAATAAACGCCCAGGTGCAAATGTGCCGGGAACTGTCCTCTTGTCCCTTCCTCACCATAGCCGCTGTCCCCTAAAAATCCCAAAAAATCCCCTGCCTTTACCTCCTGCCCCTCCGCCAGATCCTTGCGGTAGGAATCCAGATGAGCATAGTAATAATAAACACCAGATGGGCTGCGTATTCCGACCCGGTAGCCACCTAACTCCAGCCAGCCGATCTTGTCGATGACGCCGTCTGTCATACTCAATACCGGATAGACGCCGCTCTTGCCGTCCAATGCCATAATGTCTGTCCCCTCGTGCTTCCGTTCTCCTCCGTAAGTGCGCTCGTCTCCAAATCCATCCTCATAAGAAAAGCATACTTCCGGCGTTTCCTTCCAGCTTCCGTCTACGGCTCGCGTCCGTTTGGCAGCAACCGGAAAGCATCTCACCTCCGCTAGCTGCTCCTCTTGAAAGCCTGCTTTTGCCAATTGGGCAATTTCCTCGGTTCTTTGTTCCTGTTGAATTCGCTCTCGTTCATTCTGATAAATTCCAAAAAAACGCCATCCGGCATACAGCACCAAAACGGCTATCAGCAGGATTTGAAACGGCCTTTGATAGTTCTTCATATGGCTAACCTCCCCTATCAATACGCAAATAGGACGCCGGATGGATGCTCCTCTTCCGACGTCCCTGTTCCTGCTTCACTTTATGCATTTTTTCAGGAAAGTATTCCGTTTATTCCCGCTCTACTCCCTCCGGCAGATCCGTTGTTCCTGCCAAATCCTCCTCTGGTTCCTCTTCCTCCTCCGATCCATAGATAAATTCCTGCAAGGCAGCTACATTTTCCGGCAGATGCGGCACCAAAACGGCCATTCCTCTCACATACAGCGGATCGTACATATTGTTTTGCGGAATCTGCATCGTCTCCAGTTCTCCCATTCCCATAGTTACTAAGCTTGTCGCATAGGAAATGATATCGGTTTTGGAAATATCTGTCTGCACATAAGGTAATAGCTGGTTGATGACAAGAAGCAGATCCGGCAGCGATTTTGTTTTATAGGTTTCAAAAATCGCATTGAGCAGCGCACGCTGTCTGGAGGTTCGGCCAAAGTCATCCGCTACATTGTCTGCCGTTCGTACATAACGAATACGCATATAGCCCAATGCCTGATTTCCGTTTAAGATCTGCGTTCCCTCCCGCAGTGTCCGATAGGACGGATTGGAGACATAATTGGTATGATTTAAATAATAGGCTTCATCTGCCTACTCCCCCTAGACTGTCAATGATTGACTCAAAGCCCTCAAAATTCACTAAAACCGATCCGTCGATCTCTATGTCCAGGTTCAGTTCAATGGTTTCTTCCAAAAGCGGGATTCCTCCGCTTCCATAAGCAGAGTTCAACTTGTTATCCTGATACCCCGGAATCTGCACATACAAATCCCGCATAAGCGACGTCAGCTTAATTGCCTTCTGACCAAAATTGATGCTGGCAATCATAATCGAATCGGTTCGCCCTCTGGCCGTTCCGGAGCCAATCGCCTCTTCTCCTACCAAAAGGATATTGATTACATCGTCCCGCTGTTTGACCTCTTCGGTCGGCGGCTCCCATACAATTTCTTCTGGCTTAACCTCCTCCAGTCCATTTTGTTCATCCTGATCAAACTGTTCTTCTACCCGTTCGTCATCAAACTCTACTACAATCCGATCTAACATCGCATTGACTACCAGCGCCAATACCACGACCAGTCCCAAAAGACTCAAGACAGGGATTCGTACCCATAATGGTATCCGCTGAAACCAGTTTTTCTTTTTTTGAGGCGGCTCGGCCTCCTTTGGTGTTTCCTCTTTTTTGGTTTCCTCCAGTTCTCCAGAAACCTGCTCGGCCAGAGACAATTCCAGCTCGGCAAATTCCAGCTCCAGTTCAAAATCGTCTTCCTTCTTTTCCTGTTCTTCCTTCTTATGATCGTCCATCCTCTGACTCCTTTACATATCCCTTATCATCTATCTGAACCGAATAGGAAATACTTTCCATATAGCGGTAAAAATCTTCTCCCTCTTCCTGTCCCATCTGACAGGTCTTTCCGTCTTGTGCATAGCATGGATAAATCCGGCTCTGCAACACACCACCTCCGTCTACCTCTAACCGTAACAGCATCGTCCGTTTGATTGTAGTGCCATAGAGAAAATTCCCCAGACTGTAATAAATCGGCTTCCCCTGGTAAAATTCAATGCTTTGGACGACATGCGGATGCGTCCCCATTACTACGTCCGCTCCAGCGTCGATATACCGATAAGCCATCGACCGCTGATAGTCCTCCGGCCGTTCCATTTCCATCACGCCCCAGTGGACGTAAACAATCACATAATCATACAATTCCTTACAGGCACGGATTTCCTCCTCTAACGCTGTGGAATCATAGGTGCAAAACATTCCTGGCTGCCGGTTTAAAATATTCCATTCCACCACCGGAATGACTCTGGAAGCTGCCAGCACAGCTACGGTTTTCCCATCCAGCTCATAAACGGCGGCCTGCTTCGCCCTTTCATAATCCTCTCCTGCACCAATATAAGAAATCCCATATTGATCCAGTGTAGAAAAGGTATCCGAAAGCGCCTCTGTGCCGAAATCCAACGCATGGTTATTGGCCAGTGTCACCAGATCAATCCCCATTTCCACATAGGATTGTGCAAGAGAAGGCGTCATCCGGTATGTATACTCCTTGTCTGCCATCGCCACACCACCGTCGGAAAACGCGCATTCATGATTTAAGACAGACACGTCAGCTTCGGCGATCAAACGGAGGAGCGAATCGTCCAAAAGCCCGTTGATACCGTTATTCTCATATTGCCACAGCCGCTGCCTGTTATAATAGGTATCCCCAAAAAATACCATTGTAAAGCCCTTCCCCATCGGTTCTTTTTCTGGCAAATCGGTATCCTCATTTCCTTCTGAAGAATTTCCTGCAAGATGATTCGGATTCCTATCCGTTGCTGCGGATTCCCCGTCTGGCTTTTGAGGCGCTTTATTGGCTGCCGTTCCGTTTCCAGCTCCGTCTCCAACTTCGTTTCCGGCTTCGTTTTTTTGATTCCCGGATAGCGGTATCTCCGGCTGTCCTTCTCCGGCAGCAGTCTCTACCGGCGGCTTCGGCCCCTGGTGTAAAAGGGCTCCCGGGCGGAACAGAGCCAGCAGAAGAACTCCTGCCACAAGCAGAAGCCCTCCTGCAATTCCATACACAAACTTAATTCGTTTCATATTTCCTTATCCCAAATCTGTTTCCTTTCCCTCTTTGCCTTCTGCTATCGGCAGTTACAGCGTATTCATCTGCTCGAGAACAGCCGTTACATAGTCAAACACCCGTTTTACAGACTCTACGTACAGCTTTTCCTGCGGCGTATGGATGTCTGCCATATTCGGGCCTAACGCCACGATATCAATTCCCGGCAGCTTCTCCGAAATCAAACCGCATTCCAGCCCGGCATGAATGGCTTTGATCTGCGGCTCCCTGCCGTATTGCTCGATAAATACCCGGCTCATCAGCTCCCGCAGCTTGGAATCTGCCTTGTATTCCCAGGCCGGATAGTCTCCGTGAACCGTTGCCTCTCCGCCTAAAAACTCTGTCAAAAAACAAAGCTTATCTGCAATCCAGGCCTTTAGCGAACTAACCGAGCTACGGATCGAATACGTCCAGCTTACCTGATCTGCCTCCGTGCTTAATACCCCCAGATTCAGAGAGCTTTCCACCAGACCCGGAATATGCGCGCTCATGCTTTGCACACCATTCGGCGCTGCCAGAAGCTGATGCAGCACCTTAATGGTGGAAGCAGGTGTGAGAACCTCTGCCCGGCCTTCCTCCAATCGTTCAGCCGTCAAAGAGACCTCCGGATCGGAGGCTGATAGCTCTTCCCGATAGACTGCCGCCCGATTTGCCAGCGCTTCCTCTAATTTCGCCCAATCCTCCGAACCAATCTGAAGCCTTGCGCTGCTTTCCCTTGGAATAGCATTGTCCTTTAATCCACCCTCTATGGAAATCAACTGATACTCTAACTCTGTTTTCAGTTCAAACAGAAGGCGTCCTAACAAAACATCTGCATTGGTACGGTTGCTGTTAATTTCTTCCCCGGAATGGCCGCCCTTTAGACCGGAAATCCGCAGACAGACAGACAGTCCCTCCTGGCTTACCCGCTCTACCGGAAGGAGACAATCCACCTTTAATCCTCCTGCACAGCTAGACAGTAGCGCACCCTCTGCCTCCGAATCCAGATTGATTAGATATCTTCCCTGTAACGGCGTCACATCCAGCGCATAGGCTCCGTCCATTCCCACCTCTTCATCTACGGTAAAAACAGCCTCTAAACGTGGGTGCTTGTACTCTCCTGCCAAAATTGCCATCGCGTACGCCAGAGCAATCCCGTCGTCTCCTCCTAACGTCGTTCCCTCTGCCTCAATATAGGTGCCTTCCGGTGTTTCACCTTCTACCACACGAAGCGCCAGCCCCTCTGTCAAAAAATCATGAGCGATGCCGGACTCCTTTTCACATACCATATCCATATGTCCCTGTAAAATAACGGCAGGTACCTTTTCATAGCCAGGCGCTGCTTCTTTTATGATAATCACATTGCCAAGCTCATCCTGATAATGCTCTAATTGGTGCTTTTTTGCGAACTCTACCAGGTAATTGCTGATTTTCTCATTGTAATGAGAGCCTCTTGGTACAGCGCTGATTTCTTCAAAATACGTAAAGATCTGTTTGTAATCAATCCCTTCTAAGATTGCCATGTTATTACCTCCTATAAATTTCTTATTTTTTCTATTCTTATTTTTTTATTGCTGTTTTTCGACCTTCTTTTTTACCTTCTTTATTCTCTTTAGTTTTTAAAGCTATGGATAGGCGCCGGTATCCTGCCTCCCCGATGGATAAAGCGTTCACAGGAAAAGGAATTGACCGGCATGATCGGAGCATAGCCCAACAGTCCGCCGAATTCTGCCATCTCTCCTACCTGCTTTCCAATTACCGGAATCAGACGAACCGCCGTCGTTTTCTGATTGATCATACCGATGGCCATTTCATCGGCAATAATACCAGATATCGTAGAAGCCGGCGTGTCACCCGGTACGGCAATCATATCCAGGCCTACCGAGCAGACGCAGGTCATCGCCTCTAGCTTTTCCAGAGTCAGCGCCCCATCCCTCACTGCCTGAATCATACCATGATCCTCACTGACCGGAATGAAGGCTCCGCTTAACCCCCCTACCGAAGAGGAGGCCATCACACCGCCTTTTTTTACCTGATCGTTTAACAAAGCCAGCGCCGCAGTCGTTCCAGGGGCGCCTGCCCGTTCCAGGCCCATTTCCTCAAAAATCTCCGCGATACTGTCCCCTATCGCCGGAGTCGGCGCCAGAGAAAGATCAACGATACCAAACGGAATCTGCAGCCGCCTTGATGCTTCTTTGGCCACCAGCTGCCCCACTCTGGTAATCTTAAACGCCGTCTTTTTCACGGTTTCACACAGAGTCTCAAAATCGGTATCCCGCACAGTCTCCAACGCTTTTTTTACGACACCCGGGCCGCTGACCCCGACGTTGATAATAGCATCTGCTTCCGTCACTCCGTGGAAGGCGCCTGCCATAAACGGGTTGTCATCTGGCGCGTTGCAGAACACGACCAGCTTGGCACAGCCAAGGGAATCCCGTTCCTTTGTCAGCTCTGCTGTTTCCCGGATAACCTCTCCCATCAGCCGGACGGCATCCATATTGATGCCCGTTTTCGTAGACCCCAGATTGACGGAGCTGCATACCCGCTCTGTCACACGCAGCGCTTCCGGAATGGAACGAATCAGATTTTCCTCCGCCTCTGTCATTCCCTTCGCCACGAGTGCCGAATAGCCGCCGATAAAATTGACGCCAACGGCAACAGCCGCCTGGTCTAACGTCTTTGCAAGCTCTACAAAATCCTCCGGACAGCGGCAGGCCGCCCCTCCGACCAAGGCGATTGGTGTTACGGAAATCCGCTTGTTGACAATCGGAATCCCAAATTCCTTTTCGATTTCTCCGCCGACAGCCACTAAATTCTTTGCTGTTTCGGTGATTTTTTTATAAACTTGCTGCTTTACATCCTCCAAATCCTGGCTGATACAATCCAACAGACTGATTCCTACTGTAATCGTCCTGACATCCAGATTTTCCTGCTGAATCATCTGGTTTGTTTCTATAACCTCATGAATGGTAATCATCTTTGCTGGCCTCCCCAACCTAAATCCGGTGCATGTTATCAAAAATTTCTTCTCTTTGGATCTGTGCCTTGACACCAAGCTGTTCTTCGCCCAAACGAGCCAGACCGTCGGCCATTTCTGAAAAATCAGCCGTCATGCCAGACAAATCCACTACCATCATCATATGAAAAAAGCCTTGTACAATCGTCTGGGAAATGTCTAAGATATTGATTTTATGTTCTGCTAAAAAGGTACATACCTTAGCGATAATTCCTACGCTGTCCTTTCCCACTACTGTAATTACTGCACGTTTCATCCTTTTCCTCCTCGTTTTTTATTCCTTTTCTTTCCAAAGCTTATAGGATTACCGGAGTACACGCTTCGCTGCGCGAGGCAACAGATAGACTGGTGTAGCGTTCAAACTCCTGGTGGGCATTTAATAGTTCTACCCGGACAGTTTCATAAGCCAGATCCGGAAAATTGTTTTCCTCACTTAAATGCCCCAAAAAAATATGCTTTAACTCCCTGCTCCAGATTTTTGCCAGCAGACGGCCGGAGTTTTCATTGGAAAGATGCCCTCTGTTTCCTAAAATCCGCCGTTTTAGCTGATAAGGATAGGTTCCGGCCTCCAGCATATGTACATCATGGTTGGCTTCTAAAAGCAGCGCCGATGCTCCCTTTAGATGCTCGGCAATGACGTCTGTCACTACTCCGATATCCGTTGCCACTCCGACCTTTTTCCCATCTGCTTCAAAGGTATAGCCTACCGGATTTGCTGCATCGTGGGGAATTGAAAAGGAATGCACCTTGATATCTCCGATAAAAAAGGCGGCTCCCGGCACAATCGGATGAAACAAATCCGGATCGATTCCCCCTGCTGCCGTATTGCTTAAAATCCGCCGTGCTGTCTCTGCCGTGGTATAAATCGGAAGCCGGTGCTTTCTGGACATCACACCCAATCCGCTGACGTGATCGGAATGCTCGTGTGTGATCAAAATACCGGACAGCTTATTCGGATCGACCTCGATTCCGCAAAGCCCTGCTTCTATTCTCTTTTTGCTGATACCGACATCCACCAGCAAATGGGTATCCCCATTTCCTATATAAATACAATTCCCGCTGCTTCCGCTGGCTATACTACATAACTCCATTTCTTCCTCCCTTTCCAGGTTTTTCCTGATTTCTGCTGCCAGACCCATCTTGGGATGGGTTTTTTGGATATTTCTATCGCTGTTCCATATAATGGTGTATCTGCCGCCGTGTTTCCTCTCTCTCCCCGGAATTTTCAATCACCACATCTGCTACCTGCCGGAATTCGTCATCGGTTTTCTGGCGATTCAAAACAGCCTGAATCCGTTCCTCGGAATATCCTCTCGACTGCCGCAGACGTTTACGGCGGATATCCTCTGTCGCATAGACATACCAAATGACATCGCAGCACCGGATCAACCCTGATTCTATCAAAAGCGCGGTTTCTACGACGACATAAGGGCAGTCTCCCTCCTGCCGTTTTTTAGAAATCCGGCGCTCTACCTCCCGGATCACGGCAGGATGCGTAAGGGCATTGAGCTTTTGCAGCAGAGGCTCGGAAACAAACACACGCTCCGCCAGCTTTCCCTTATCAATCCATCCGTTCTCATCGAGTATCTCTTTTCCAAACAGCTCTAAAATCGGCTCATACGCTTCCCGTCCGGGCTGCTTTACCTCATGGCCTATCGAATCGGTATCAATGAGAAACGCTCCGTATTCCTGCTCTAATATCTGACTGACTGTCGATTTTCCGCTTCCTACTCCGCCTGTCAGACCAATCACCAACATCGCTTTAACTCCTTTTTTAACATTTTCCTATTTGGCCTCATACCAGCTTTTCCCTTGCTTTACCTCTACCTCAAGCGGCACCAGAAGCTTTGCGGCATGCTGCATTTCCTCTTCCATCACCGCCTGCACCTGTTCTATCTGATCGGCTCTGGCCTCCACAAGCAATTCATCGTGGATCTGAAGCAGCATCCGGGATTCCGGCAGTTCTTTTTTTAACCGTTCATTTACCCGGATCATCGCAATCTTAATAATATCGGCAGCGGTTCCCTGAATTGGAGAATTCATGGCGACACGTTCTCCGAACTGACGCTGCATAAAATTCGCACTCTCCAGCTCTGGAATCGGCCTTCTCCGACCAAACAGCGTAGAGACATAGCCTTCGGCTTTGCCTTGTGCCACAAGCCTGTCCATATATTGCTTAACCCCCGGATAGGTTGCAAAATATTGGCTGATGTAATCCTCGGCTTCTTTTTTGGAAATATTCAAATCCTGTCCTAGCCCAAACGAGCTGATGCCATAGACAATCCCGAAATTGACCGCCTTGGCATTGCTTCTTTGCTGGCTTGTCACCTCTTCAAACGGGGTATGGAATACCTGGGAGGCTGTGATCCGGTGAATATCCTGGGAGGACTGATACGCCTCTATCAAACGCGTATCCTCTGACATATGTGCCAATACCCGAAGCTCAATCTGGGAATAATCCGCATCCAGAAAAACATAGCCCTCCTCTGGCACAAAGGCTTTTCTAATCCGGCGCCCTAACTCCATCCGAATCGGAATATTCTGCAAATTCGGTTCGGTACTGCTAATTCTCCCTGTTGCGGTAATCGTCTGATGAAATTTTCCGTGAATCCGGCTGTCCGGCCCGATAAAAACATCCAACCCGTCTGCATAGGTGGATTTTAGCTTTGCCACCTGTCTGTAATCCAAAATCAAGCCGACAATCGGATCCTCTGTGCGCAGCCGTTCAAGTACATCCGCCGAGGTGGAATACCCGGTTTTGGTCTTTTTTCCATACGGCAGATGCAGCTTTTCAAATAAAATCGTTCCAAGCTGCTTGGGACTGTTAATATTAAATTCCTCGCCTGCCAACTGATAAATTTCTTTTTCTAATACTTCAATCCGTCCGTCTAGCTCTTCGGAATACTGCCTTAACGCCTCACGCTCTACCCGAATGCCCCTTTGCTCCATATCATAAAGCGTAACGACCAACGGCATTTCGATCTCCTCATACAGACGCTTCATGCCCTCTGCCTCCAGCTTAGGCAAATAGAACGAAGCGGCTTCTCTTGCAATCAGACTGACCGGACGCCCCTCCGACAAAAAAAGTTTTGCGATATGAGTAGGCGTAAATTCCTGATCCACCGGATTACACAAATAAGCAGCAATCCCCATATCTGCTACATTCGGATAAAGCTTAGGTGTCACCAACTTTAGCTGCTCCTTCCAGCCAAAGGTCGCAAATACCGTCTCCGGACAGGTAGTAAAGAGCTGCTCTAACCTCTGTCCTAAAAAGTTTTCACTCACAAACATCTGCACAGGAAGATGCCAGTTTTTTTCCTGGCTTTCGGAAAGCCATAATCCAAGCGAAATACCAAGCTCATAAAAAAAGCCCAGTATCGCCGGCTTTTGCTTTTCCAGCCTGGCAAACAATTCCTCGGCCTCGGCCAAGTCCGTCACCTCCTGGCAGGAAAAGACAGGGACATGCTCCGGCTCCTCCAGGCAGATACGAGCCATTTTCCCCTCCAGCTTTTCAAAGAACAACCGGCTTTCTTCGGTAAACAGATCCGAGGCAAAAGCGATCTGAAACCCATAAGGATTTCCTGTTTTCCTGCTTTGCTCTGGTTCCCTCTGAGTTTTTTTCGGATCGGTTTCCAATTCCTCTAAAAAATGGAAATCTATAGTTTTAAACTCCAGAGCAGCACATATTTTCTGCGCCTGGCTGCTGGTTATGGCCAGTCGTAAATCCGAAAGCTTTAGCTCCTCCATCGGAATATCTTTTTTAATCGTTGCCAGCAGTTCGCTTAGCCTGGCGGATTGCTCGCCGACTAATTCCTCCTCGCTGGTCTTTGTTAAAAAATTCAAAGGAGAACGCCGAATGCCTAACTGCTCCTTCCAAAAGGCCTTTAATTCCTCTAAGCCCTTTTTATCCCGTCCATGAATATCCTCATATAACGCGTCTACGGTATGGTAATGCCCAATTAAGGCTCTGGCTGTCGTTTCTCCTACGCCTGGTACTCCCTTGATATTGTCTGATGTATCGCCCTGGATGCCCTTTAAGGAATTGACATGCTCCGGCTTTACTCCAAACTCCTTTTCCACCAGCTCCGGCGTATAAAGAAAGCAACGCTCCGGCGCCTCTGTCTTTTTCTGATCAATCCCATACTTTTTATAAAGCTCGCTTGTCTTTTCCGCCGTGCTGTGCATCAGCCACAAGTTTGTCTGCTCTGTCACCAGCTGTAAATAGTCGTTGTCCTTCGTCAAAATCCGTACCGGAACCTCTCCCTCAAAACGCTCTGCCAATGTCCCGCAAAAATCATCCGCCTCATAACGGCTGTCTAAAAACTGCGGAATAGAAAGCTGCTCTAATACATATTGGCAAAGAGCAAATTGGGTTTTTAGAGGATACAGCATCTCCGTTCTGGTTCCCTTATAATCCGGGTACAGCTCCCGCCGGAAGGTATCGCGGCTGATGTCCCACGCAACCGCCAGATAGCCAGGAGTCAAATCCTTTAAAATCCTTGCCAGGGTTCGCACAAAGCCATAAACCGCATTCGTATAGCAGCCGTCCGAAGTCTGCATGATTTTAGGAAAAAACTGTTCCTTTTCCTCCAGCGTTTTGGCAAACATAATCTCCCTCGGCAAATTACCGAAAAACTGTGTTGTCAGCAGGCTGGAACCATCTATTAACAGCAAATAATCTTTCATTCTAAATTCTCCAATATCTCTAAAATTTTTTGCTCTGTGATATTCGGCTGGGACATCCGATGACGCTCATTCCGATAAAAATGAAACTTCATTTCAAAGTGGCTTTGAATTTCCGTCTCCTCCTCTCCCTCCAGCTCCAATCCCGTCAACAGAACAATAGCGCCTACCATGACCGGAAAGGCTATTCTGCGTCCGATTTGGCTTCTTTTTCGAGCCGCCAGTTCTGCCCGGGTTCGTTTCAGTCTGGTCAGGAAATCCTGGTGGAAATCATCGGATAGCTGCTTATCCTCATCCATTTGCTTCATACTCGTTAAGATAATATAGTATATCTCCAGTTCTTCCTTACAATTCTCACAGCCTGCCACATGCTCCATAAACTGTTCTTTTTCTTTATAAGACAGATCTCCGTTGATATACCGGATCATCAGTCCCTGAAATTCCAGACAGGTCATCTGCCCCACCTCTTTTTTCTTGCAGCAGACCTATGTTCTGGTCTGCCCCTTTCCTGCACGCAATTCTGTTCTTATTGTAGAGCATGATGGTAGAAAATGCAACAAAAAAATAGAAGAGGCAGCGCAATCGGCGTCTCTTTTTGCCGTTTACGATACCTCTTCCGATTCTTTTCCTGACTTTTAGCAGCAATGCTTTCTGGTCGCTTAGTCTTCTGCGAATACCTCCGGCTCTGGATATTCTGCGTCAAACAGCTCTACTGTCACCTCTTTCATCCGCTGCTCCTCTAACGGACGGTCTCTCCGATCTGTCGCACATTCTGCTATCTCATTGACGACGCTCATCCCCTCTGTCACCTTTCCAAAGGCGGCATAAGATCCGTCCAAATGAGGGGCATCCTCGTGCATAATAAAGAACTGAGAGCCTGCGGAATCCGGATGACCCGAACGTGCCATCGAAATCACGCCTGCCGTATGCTTTAGATCATTCGCAAAGCCGTTTATCTGAAACTCTCCCGGAATGCTATAGCCAGGTCCGCCCATTCCGCTTCCGTCCGGGCATCCGCCCTGAATCATAAAACCGCGGATCACCCGGTGAAAAATCAAGCCGTCATAAAATCCCTTTTGCACCAGGGAAATAAAATTGCTGACGGTATTTGGTGCAACCTCCGGATAAAGCTCTACCCGGATTTTCTTTCCGTTTTCCATTTCAATCGTCACGATTGGATGTTTTGCTTCCATTTTATTTATCATCCTTTCTTTATTTGCTGCTGTTTTTTCATCTTTCGTCCGTATTATAGCACGAACGCAGTTGAGATTCAATGATTTCATCTGCTTTTGTTTCCATGTTTCAAAAGGAACTGCTGCCTGTCTCGGCCTTTTCTAAGCAAAAAAGCCCGGCGCAAAAAGAAAAACGCTGAAATTTGATTTGCGGAAAAACCTCTGCCAGTTCACTCACAATAAAATAAAACTCTTCCTCGTCCCATTCCTCGCCAATCCATTCCTTCTGCCTCTCTAAATCCGCACGGGTATCAAATACTACATCTCCAATATAAATACAGCCTCCATCCTGTAAAAGAGGCAGCAGGCTCATCAAAAAACGGATTTTCTGTCTATCTGGCAAATGGTGCAGGGAATACGTTGCAACGATAGCGTCATAACGGTTTTGTTTTAATTCTTCTATCAGTCCATTTGAAAAATCTCCCTGATATAATCTTGCTTCTGGCATTTTTGCTTTTGCCAGTTTAAGCATCCGTTCCGAAAAATCCTGTCCCCAAATCGTATGACCCTGCTCATATAATTTCGCTGCCAGCGTTCCGGTTCCAAAGCCAATATCCAATACGGTCTTTTTGCCGCCTGCCTGGATCTTGTGGTAGATTTCATTTAAAATTTCTCTGTACCCGGCAAAAGGATAGCTGCCCTCCTCCTCTGCCAGCCCCACACTTTGGTCATATCCGTCCGCCCATAAATCAAATCCTTTGTCATTTAACATAGTAATGTTCCCTTCTACTCATTTTTACCAGGCTTAAAAGCCAATAAAAAAAGAGGATTCTGCCCCTTATCTGGAGAAGGCCAAATCACTCTCTGCTTTTGATACTGAAATGCGGATGGCGGGACTTGAACCCGCACGAGGTCGCCCCCGTCAGATTTTGAGTCTGATGCGTCTGCCATTCCGCCACATCCGCAACTCATTCAGCGAAATCCATTATATCACAGGTTTTTGGCATTTGCAAGCCCTAAATTAAGAAAATTTTTCTGGAGTATAAACCATTTATGATAATGTCTTAATAAACCACACAGGAAAATGTCTCAAACT
>CASCWU010000053.1 GCA_949155905.1 uncultured Lachnospiraceae bacterium | reverse complement strand
CGTCTGGATTGGATATGGAACGCTTCAGATCCGCAATCAGCTCTCCGGCGGATAAATACCGGCGTTCCGGCTTTTTCTGCATACATTTTTGAACAATTTTTTCAATGCTGGCCGGAATCGAAGGATCTAACTCCCGCAAAGGCGTCGCCTCCTCCTGGATATGCAGCAGCGCGACAGAAACCGTATTGTCCGCAGCAAACGGCATCGTCCCGGAAAGCATCTCGTACAGCGTTACGCCTAAGGAATAAATATCACTTTTTTCATCGCTGTAGCCGCCTCTGGCCTGTTCCGGTGAAATATAGTGAACAGAGCCCATCGCCGCTGTTGTAAGCGTATTCGAGGAGGCAGCCCGGGCAATTCCGAAATCTGTCACCTTGATCTTGCCGTCACGGGAAATGATGATATTCTGCGGCTTGATATCCCGGTGAATGATATGGTTGTTATGAGCCGCCTCCATCCCCTGTGCGATCTGAATCGCAATTCCTACGGCTTCCTTTATTTCCAGACGGCCCTTCCGTTCGATGAATTTTTTCAAGGTAATTCCCTCGATTAGCTCCATCACAATATAATAAAGGCCGTCGTCCTCTCCTACATCATAGACATTTACAATATTCGGATGGGAGAGACCTGCTACCGACTGTGCCTCTCCCCGAAATTTGGTTACAAAATTTTTGTCGCTGCTGTATTCCTGCTTTAATATCTTAATCGCTACAAAACGGCTCAGCCTGCGGTCCTGCGCTTTGTAAACGTCGGCCATCCCCCCGGAACCAACCCGTCCGACAATCTCATAGCGCTCGCTTATCACCCTGCCTTCTGTCAACATGCCTACCTCCATTCTACGGCTTTATCATGATAACCGTGATGTTATCCCTGCCACCGTTGTCATTCGCCCGCTGTACCAGCTTTCTTGCGGCCTGTTCCAAATCGTCCTGATAATCCCCTAAAAGCTCCTCCATCTCTCTGTCGTCTACCATATTGGAAAGCCCGTCCGTACACATCAAAATCCGGTCGTCTTCTCCTACTGCTACCTCAAAAAAATCTGCTGTCACCTCCGGATGCCCTCCAAGCGCCCGCGTGATGATATTTTTATTCGGATGGAACTTTGCCTCCACCCTTCCTAGCTCTCCGTTTCGCACCATCGCTTCGACCAGCGAATGATCCTCTGTAATCTGACGGAGCTTTCCTTCGCTATATACATACAGCCTGGAGTCCCCGACATTTGCCACATACAGGCTTTTCCCAAGCAGTGTCGCCGCTACCATGGTCGTACCCATCCCCCTTAGGCTCTCATCCCTTGCTGCCTCTTCCCGCAAACGGGTATTCGCCGTTTTGATCGCCTCCTGCAAAATCATCACTGCAGAAGGCAGACGGCTTTCTGCTACCATCTGCCGGATAGTCTCTACACAGAACCTAGAGGCATAATCACCGCCCCGGTGTCCGCCCATTCCGTCCGCCACCAGAAACAGATTTGGAAGGCTCCCGACTGCGCTTTCCTCACAGAGAACATAATCCTGATTTTCTTCCCTGCTCTTCCCGATATCTGTCATAAAATATGCTGTCATCTCTGCCTCCTCCTTCCGTCTTTCCCTTTGTCTGTCTATCTGTCTTAACTGCTATAGTTTCCTCTCTTATTTTCCTCTCCTGCAGACTGGCTATTTGCCTGATGGATATAATCCCGGCGAAGCTGTCCGCATGCTGCGTTAATATCTGCGCCCATTTCCCTTCTTATAGTAACATTTATTCGATTATTTTCAAGTATATTTTTAAAATTCATGATCTGTGCGGCTGCAGAATGCCGATAATTCCGCTCTTTAATCGGATTGACCGGAATTAGGTTGACATGGCAGTTTTTTCCTGCCAAAAGCTTAGAAAGCCTCTCTGCCGACTCCGGACTGTCATTTTCCCCAGCAATCAAACTATATTCAAACGATATCCGGCGCCCGGTTTTTTCCAAATACCGATCACATGCCCGCAAAAGCTCCTTGATTTGGTATTGCTTTGCTATTGGCATGAGACGCCTTCTTTCCTCATCCTCTGAAGCATGAAGAGAAAGTGCCAGAGTAATCTGTAGCCCTTCCGTTGCCAGCCGATCCATTTGCTCTAACAGCCCGCAGGTCGAAACAGTGATGTTCCTCTGGCTGATATGTAAGCCCTCCTCTGCCGTCAGCAGCCGGATAAATTTAAGTAAATTGTCATAATTATCAAGCGGCTCTCCGGTTCCCATCACAACCACATGGGAAACCCGTTCCCCGGAAATTTGCTGAATCCGATAGACCTGATCCAACATTTCCGATGCCGTCAGATCCCGCACCTTTCCGCCTAACGTAGATGCACAAAAACGGCAGCCCATCCGGCAGCCTACCTGAGAAGAAATACAGACGGAGACTCCATGATGATATTTCATCCATACGCTTTCGATCATATGTCCGTCCTCTAAACGAAACAGATATTTCACCGTTTGTCCGTCCGCAGAGGACAGAGATGTCGCCAGCGTCAAAGTCCGCAGCGTACAGGTCTCCTCCAATTCCTCCCGCAGCTTTCCCGGCAGGTTATTCATCTGGTCAAAACGCTCCGCCAGCCGCCGGTGCATCCAGTCGTATAGCTGACCGCCCCGGTAGGCCGGATACCCGCATTCCTTTATATAAGCAGTCAGTTCCTCTTTTGTCAGAGATTTGATATCCCTTTTCTCCTCCACCCGGCGGCCTCCCTTCTATTCAATGAATCAAAGCTCCTTCGGACCAAAGCTCCTTCGGACCAAAGCTCCTTCGGACCAAAGCTCCTTCGGAGCTTGGCAATAAAAAAACCGTCGGTCGGATAGACTCCGGGACAAAGCTGGAGATATCCCTTCTGTCCCTCTCCCACCAGCCGTTCCCGGACGGCTTCCTCCTCTACTGCTCCGGCAAGCTGCTCTGCCGTAAAAAGCGGCTCTAGCGAAAAATCCTTCCATTCCTGTTCCATCCAGGCTACATTTTCCTCATTTTCCTCCTGGCTTATCGTACAGGTACAATAAAGCAGTATCCCGCCCGGCTTTACATAATTTCGTACTACTGAAAGAATTTGCCGCTGCAAAACGGCTAATTCTTTGCAGTCCTCTGGACGTATCCGATATTTCAGATCCCGCTTTCTCGCCATCACGCCGAGACCAGAGCAGGGCAAATCTGCGAATACCAGATCCGCTCTGCCTTCCCAGGCCGGATCAAATACCAACGCATCCTGGCATTCTACCGTCAGATTCGGACAGCCGCACCGTCTGGCAGCTTCGTGGAGCAGCTCCACCTTCTGAATGGAAATATCTCTGGCCGTCACCTGACCGCGCTCTCCTACCGTCCCTGCCAGCAACAGGCTTTTCCCGCCCGGCGCCGCGCAAACGTCCAATATCTGAACATGACCTGACGGCAAGCCTGCTGCCAAAACCGCCAGCATCGAGCTTTCATCCTGTACCTGGAACAGCCCCTCCTGGAAGCTTGGCAGCGCGTTTAAATAATCATAACCGGACAGCTCCAATGCCTGAGAAAGCAGTTTTCCTGCTTTTACCTGAACGCTCTCTGATAAAAGCCGCTTCTTCAGCTCCTCTGTATTGGTTTTCCAAGCATTGGCATGTACTGTTACAGGACGCTCACACAGCTCGGCTGCAAGCATTTGTTCGGCCTGCTCTTCTCCAAACCGCTTCTGCCATTCCTTTGCAATCCATTCCGGCATCGAATACTGCCAGGCCAGATATGCTGTCTTTTCTTTTATCGGATCGGGATAAGGCAGCGCCTCCTTTTCTCTGGCTATCCTTCTTAACACACCGTTGACAAAGCCCTTTAGGGCAGCAAAGCCCCGCTTCTCTGCCAGTTTCACTGCCTCATTGCAGGCCGCGGCGTCCGGCACCTGATCCATATAGAGGATTTGATACACTCCCATTCGTAATAACGTACGGATAAGGGGCTTTTGCTTCGCTACCGGCTTCCCCTTGCAGTAGACGTTTAGCTCCCAGTCGATTTGATACCGATATTCCAACGTCCCTTCAAACAACCTCGTTAAAAAGCCTCTCGATGCCTTAGGCAAATACTGATATTTCGTCAGCGTATCCCGCAGTACCTGATGGCTGAGCCTTCCCTCCTCTACGGCCAGCAGCATATCCAGCACAATTTCCCGTTCGTTGATACGGGCTGCTTTTGTCCTAGTCGTCACGGCGGTTTCCTCCAAATAAAATCAACAGACGCAAGAGCTGTAAGATCATACCTGCCGCTGCCGCCACATACGTCAGAGCCGCAGCCCGCAGTACCTTTTTCGTCGAAGGAACCTCATCGCTCCCTAATATTCCATTATCTGCCAGCGCTCTGGCTCCCCTTGCAGAAGCGTTAAACTCCACCGGAAGCGTCACAAGCTGAAACGCCACCGCCAAGGAAAACATCACAATCCCAATCGTAATCAAGGTCTGGGAATAGCCTAACAAAACACCGACTAAAATCACCGGCCAGGAAAGCGTAGATCCGATGTTAGCAGCCGGCACCAGCGCTGAGCGCAGGGAAAGCGGAGCGTATTTTTTGTCATGCTGAATAGCATGTCCGCATTCATGCGCCGCTACCCCGACTGCCGCTACGGAATTGCTGCCAAACACGGTGTCCGAAAGGCGCAGCACCTTATTCCTCGGATCGTAATGATCCGTCAAATTCCCGCTGATATGCTCGATTCGCACATCATAAATCCCTGCCGCATGTAAAATCCGCTCTGCTGTTTGCGCTCCTGTCATCCCGCTTCTGCTCCGTACGGAGGAATAACGGGCATAGACGGATTTTAAATAGGCGGACGCCGCCAAAGACAATACCACGCCTGCCAATACGAGCAAATAGGTTGGATCAAAAAAACCATAATATGGCATTTTTACACCTCGTTTCTTTCAGCTTTTTCGCTTTTTCAGTCTTTTTACTTTACTCTCTGCCCAATTTCTGTCCCTTCTGTAAGGAGTATCCGCGCAGGAAATCCCCTGCTGCCATTCTTTTTTTCCCGGACAGCTGCACCTCGCGCACCAGCAGCGCACCTTCCCCGCAGATGACAGTAAAGCCTTCCTTTCCGACATAGTTTATCGTCCCTACAGAGCTTACGGTTCCCAGATTTCCCTCCCGTTCCGTTTTCTTTGCTTCAGACTCTGCTTTTGCTCCGGCTAATTCTGGTTCTGCTACATCTGCATCCCAGATTTTTAACATCTTCTCTCCTAACCAAGTATATGCACTCGGCCATGGGTTTAAACCGCGGATCAGACGTTCTAGCTCTGCTGCCGGACGGGTAAAGTCAAGCTCTCCCATCTCCTTTTCCAGCATAGACGCATACGCAGTCGTAGCCTCTCCCTGTTTCATCGGCTGCAGCGTTCCGGCCTCCAAGCGCCGGAAGGCCTCTAACAGCGCCTCTGCTCCTAAATGAGACAGCTTCTCAAACAGGCTTCCTCCGGTTTCCTTAGGAGAGAGTGCAATCTCCTTTGTCAGCAAAATATCGCCGGTATCAATCCCTGCGTCCATCTGCATAACCGTGACGCCGCTGGTTTTTTCCCCGTTGATAACCGCCCACTGAATCGGAGCAGCTCCCCGATAGGCTGGCAGCAGAGATCCATGGACATTCAGACAACCATACCTTGGTATGTCCAACAACGTCTGCGGCAAAATCTGCCCAAACGCGACTACCACGATTACATCTGGCTGCAGCCCCCGCAGTGTCGTAAGAAAGTCCTCTGTCCGTACCCGTTTCGGCTGATAAACCGGAATTTCATAACGAAGAGCTGCTTCCTTGACCGGAGAACAGGCTGGCTTCCCGCTCCTGCCGCGCGGCTTATCCGGCTGCGTAACGACGGCCACCAGCTCATGCTGCCACCCGTCTGTAAAGCGCTTAGCCTCGGCCAAGGCCTCTAGACACGGCACTGCAAAATCCGGTGTCCCCATAAACACAATCCTCATAGCTATCTGCCCTTTCTGTTGTTCTGACCCCTTCTGTTTCCCCGATTCTGCGAGGCGCTGCTGCCCGGATGCGGTTGTCCTGACTGCTCCTGCTCCTCTTCCTCCTCGTTGTCACGGAGGCCACCTTCTGCCTTTTCTACATACAGATGTCCCTCCAGGTGGTCGATTTCATGCAGCAGCGCTCTTGCCAGCAGCTCCTCTCCCTCTATGATGATTTCTTCCATTTCCTCATCCAACGCTCTGACCTTGGCATAATTCGGCCTTGTCACCTGCCCGTTTTTCCCCGGCACGGAAAGACAGGCCTCGCTTCCGGTCTGCTCCCCGGAGGTTTCTAATACCTCTGGATTGATCAGAATCATCGGCTCGTCTCCCTCCTCGGAAACGTCGATTACCACGATCCGTTTTAAGATCCCGACCTGCGGAGCTGCCAGACCAACTCCGTTTGCCTCGTACATCGTATCCAGCATATCCTCTATCAGTTCCTCCAGCTTAGGAGTCATTTCCGTCACTGTTTTCGCTTTTTTTGTTAAAATCTCGTCTCCGATCACACGGATGGTTCTTAACGCCATTTTTATATCCTCCTTTTTCTTTCCCTGTTCGTTCCTTCCGGCCCTTTTATTATATACCCTTTTGGACAAAAAGAAAACACACGATTTTTTTACAGATTTTAAGCTTCTGTTAATAGCTTCCCGACGGGTTAAAGTCAAACTGCAGGCTGCAGCCTTGATACCGGGGGTTTTCCCGGCCCTCCTCCTCCAAGCGGTTTTTACAGGCCACCAGCTTTTCATAGGATTCTGATTTTAAGTACAGCACATAGCGGTAAATGTCTTTGATTTTTCCGATTCCGGCTCTTACCGGGCTGCCGATCCGCACCTCCTCTGGCGTCCCCAAAAAGCTCCTGAGGGCAATGGCGGCCTGTTCCACCTCCTCTTCCTTTTTTCCGGTAAATAAAACGGCCAAGATGTGGATCACCGGCGGGTAGGAGCCAAGCGTACGGAACAACAGCTCCTGCTCGTAAAAGCTGTCATAATCGCCCTTCGCCGCCGCCCGGATGCTGTAATGATCTGGATGATAGGTCTGAATCACCACCGTACCCGGAAAGCGGCCGCGTCCGGCTCTGCCGGATGCCTGCACAAGCAGCTCAAAGGTCTTTTCCGCTGCCATATAATCATTGGCATACAGAGACATATCTGCCGCCAGAATCCCAACCAACGTCACCCGCTCGTAATCATGCCCCTTGACGATCATCTGCGTTCCTACCAAAATATCCGCCCGTCCCGCGGCAAAGGCCTCTAAGATTTTCCCATGCCCCTCCTTTCCGGATGTCGTATCGGCATCCATCCGCAGCACCCGCGCCTGCGGAAATTCCTTCCGTGCCAGCTCCTCTACCTTCTGCGTCCCGATTCCAAAGGAAGCAATATAAGGCGAGCTGCACTCCGGGCATCGCTTTGGCATCCGCTCCTCATAGCCGCAATAGTGGCAGGTCAGCTTCCCCTCCTTGTGATAGGTAAGGGAAACCTCGCAGTGCGGACATTTCATCACATGGCCGCAGCTCCGGCAGGAGACAAAGCCTGCATAGCCTCTCCGGTTTAAAAATAACATCACCTGCTGTTTTTTTTCGAGACGATCTGCGATCTGACGTTTTAACTCTATGCTGAAAATTGAACGGTTTTTTTGCTTGATCTCCTCCCGCAAGTCCACCACCTGGATTTCGGGAAGCTGCCCGGCGCCTGCCCGCTTCGTCAGCCGGTAGCCCTTGCATTTCCCTTGCTCGGCCATCCGGGTAGCCGTCAGGCTTGGCGTTGCCGACCCCAATACCACACTGGCCGAAAGCATCGCTGCTCTTTTTAACGCTACCTCCCTGGCATGGAACTTAGGCGCCTTTTCACTTTTATAGCTGCCCTCATGCTCCTCGTCTAACACGATCAACCCCAGCTTTGGAAACGGGGTAAACAATGCCGAGCGCGGCCCGATTACAATATCGGTATCCCCCTGCTTGGCTCGTAAATATTGATCGTAGCGCTCTCCTGCCGACATTCTGGAATGAAGAATGGATACCCGGTTCCCAAACCGCCGCTGGAACCGCTCCACAATCTGATAAGTAAGGGCGATCTCCGGGATAAGGAAAATCACCTGCTTTCCCTCTGCCAGCACCGTATCTATCATCGCCATATAGACCTCTGTTTTTCCGCTTCCGGTAATGCCATGCAGCAAATACGGCCTGCGGATGCCGGAACGGTATTCCTGGGCAAAGTCCTCCGTTACCGCACGCTGCTCCTCGTTTAACACAATATCGGAGGCGGCTTCCTTCGCCTCCCTGAGCGGCGTGCGGTAAACCGTCTGGCTTTCTACCGCAATCACACCATCC
Source organism: uncultured Lachnospiraceae bacterium (assembly GCA_949155905.1). Lineage (GTDB taxonomy): Bacteria > Bacillota > Clostridia > Lachnospirales > Lachnospiraceae > MGBC131033. Next base: position 14,703 of record CASCWU010000053.1, on the reverse strand, counting down.
TCCTCTAGCGAACGAAGCGTCGCCGCTGGAATCCGCAGCTTCCCGCTGGCAACCTCATACCGGATAACAGGCTCTCCCGCCGCATGGAGCAGCTCTGCCAGAAGCCGTTCCTTTGCCCGGTATTTTTTTCGCTGATATTCCGCCAAAAGCTGCTTCGCCTCTTCCTCCTTACAGACCAGGCGAATCGAACGCTCTACCTTTTGCCGAACCGTCCGGCTAACCGGAAGCACTGTGCGCAGGGCTTCGTTCATCGTCCCGCCAAAATTCTCCCGTATCCAGGCAGCAAGCTGGATCAGATGAGACTCTAATACCAGAGATTTATCCGCAATCCCGACGATCTCCTTGATCCGCTCCGGCGGACATTTGCATTCCTCTGAAATCCCCGTTACAAAGCCCCGTATCTGGCGGTTTCCCTTGCCAAAGGGAATACAGACCTCGCTGCCTATCTGGATACTTTCGCCCTCCTTTGTAGCAGGAATCCGGTATTGATAGGTTTTGTCTAGCTTATCAAAGGTAATATCCACAATTACATCTGCATATTTCACCAATAGGTCTCCTTCACCAAGTAAGGCTCATCCAAATCTCCTTTAGATGAGCCTTCTGTTCTATTCGGCGGACGGATACTGCCAGTCCTGCCAGTCGTTTTGTTGTTCTCTCTGCTGGTGCGGCCTCCGGCTGTAATAAAGCTTGGCCTTTAACGCCAGAAACAGCTCTGCATAAGTGGCTTCCATATAAGGCTCTACAAACAATCCCCCCCCTCCGCAAGCCATCATTCCTAAAAACAGCCAGCCGAAAAAGGACAGCTCCAGCACAAAAATATTCCATTTTTCCCCTTCTGTCATCTCCCAGGTCAGACGGAACACCTGCTGCTGATCTAAGGTCGGATCCTCTGCCAGCAAATACGGAATCATACTGTATTCATACGACTTGATGATCCCAGGCACCACAAATAGCAGCGACCATAAAAACAGATAGAGGCTTCTTAAAAACATAATTTTAACTACGTTTAAGTAATTTCCCTTCCGAAAGACAAAAAACAACTCCTGGACATCGGTTTTCCGTTCACCGCTTACCAGAAAAAAATGCTTTAGACCAACGGAAAGCGGGTTAATAAAAAAGACCGTAAATAAAATCCCCGCTGCCAGCAGCAGCAAAAACAGCACCAGAAAAAACACCAGAAACGCATTTGACATCTGATACGTATATTCAAAGGCCGGATTCTTTTGCTCCTGCAGGGCGCTAAGACTGCCGGTAAAGGAATACGTCAGTCTGCCGCCCATTCCGCCGATAAAGGAATAGATCAGAACCGCAACGAACCCGCTCCAATAATAAACGCGAAGCTTTTCCTTGGCATTTGTTTTTAACAGCTCCCGTGTCCACATCTCTTTCACCTCTATTTCCTGTGCCGGAGGGCTTCCTGCATATTCTGCTATCTATGCGAAAGCACCCCTATCTTATTGAAAGGCCATACCCGCACCCAGGCGCGTCCCATAATCGCATCCCGTCTGACGTTTCCCACTCTTTGATCTCGGCTGTCCATGCTGTTGTTTCGGTTATCCCCGAGTACAAAGTATTCGTCCTCGCCCAGTGTGACCGCTTCCTCTGCCAAGCCCGGATCCTCTAGCGGCTCCCATCCATAGTCCTCCTCTAAGGGCTCTCCGTCGATATAAATATCATAGCCGACGATTTGAACCGTCTCTCCGGGCAGCCCGATGATCCGTTTGATGTAATACGTGCTTTTTTCATCCTCATAAGGGCGGAATACAATAATATCAAACCGCTTCGGATCGCCGAACCGGTAAGAAAGCTTTTCCAAAATCAAATGCTCTCCATGATCCAGCGTATTCATCATCGAATGTCCGTCCACCTCTACCTGCTGCGCTACATAGTGGTAAAGAAAAAAAGCAGCCAGTGCCACACCTGCCACATAGAGAATCATTTCCAGAAACTCCCGAAACACGTTTTTGGGTTTCTTCTCCGCCTGCTCTCCGTTCTCGCTGTTTGGCCTTTCCTCCTGTACGTCTGCTTCCAATCCGCCGCCTCCTTTTTCTCTCTGAACGTTCTCTCAGTCTGCTCCTGTTCCATCCTGTTTTTTCGATTTTATCGAACCAGGAACGTAGAGGAACCCCATCCTGCGGGGTTCCTCTACGTTCCTGTATACCGCTAAACAAGGACGGTTTATCTTCTTTCGTCCTCTTCCTCATCGTCCCCGCCTACGATTTTGACCTTTCCGCCGTAGATCTCCTCTACCGCGGCAGAAAGCGGCTTTGTCTCATGCCCTCCGGCCATGGACTCGGCACCGGCAATCAACTGTCTGGCCCGCTTTGCAGTAGCCAGCACAATGGAATAACGGCTGTTGACCAGCTTCTCCTCTCCCGGCTCTACCTCGCTGTTCACTGCTTCTATCAAGTCACTGTAGGATGGATGTAACATACGCAATCAATCTCCTTTTCTATGAATCAATATTGGATAAGCTCCTCCTGAAGCCTGCTTATTAGCTCCAGGTTCCTTGCAGTCCTGAGCTTCGCAGCCTGGATCACGCCATGCACCTGCTCCACACAGGCTCCTAAATCGTCGTTGACGACCAGATAGTCGTACTGCTCCATATAGCGGCCTTCCTCCCTGGCACGCTGCATACGCTCCTCTACGACCTTCATCGTCTCTGTCCCGCGTCCGATCAGACGTTTTTTTAACTCCGCTATCGACGGCGGAGCCAAAAACAACAAAAGCGCATCCGGAAACTGGCTGCGCACCTTCATTGCTCCCTGCAACTCAATCTCCAAAATCACGTCTTTTCCCTCTGCCAGACAGTCTTCTACGTAGGACTTTGGCGTCCCGTAGTAGTTCCCGACATATTCTGCCCACTCGATCAGGCCATACTGCTCTATCATACTCTCAAATTCTGCTTTTGTCAAAAAGAAATATTCCCGTCCATGCTCTTCCCCCTCCCGCTTCTGCCGGGTAGTGGCCGAAACAGACAGGCTGTACTTATACTCTTCTACCAGTTTTTTTACCACGGTTCCCTTTCCTGCCCCGGAAAACCCGGAAATAACCGTCAGGATTCCCTTTTGCTCCATGCTTTATCCTCACATTCCTTTATCACGGCTTTTTATACAAACGCCTTCTCCCGTTCACTGCCTGCGGCAAACGCCGTCTGAACAGACTCCGTATTCAGTCTTGCTGCTATCGTCTCCGGGAGCAGCGCCGAAAGCATCAGATGTCCGCTGTCCATCACGAGAACGGCTCTGGTCTTTCTGCCGCAGGTCGCATCCACGGCCCGTCCGGCATCCTTGGCCGTCTGAACCAGACGCTTGATCGGCGCCGCCTCCGGGCTGATGATTCCGATGATCCGTTCTGCATTTACTACATTGCCGAAGCCTACGTTGATAAATCCGCTCATGCCATCACCTTATTGTACCTTTTTATTCAATGTTTTGAATCTGCTCACGAAGCTTTTCGATCTCTGTTTTCAGCTCAATCGCCTTGTCGGAAAGCGCCAGATCGTTGGATTTGGAAAGAATGGTATTCGCCTCACGGTTCATCTCCTGCGCGATAAAATCTAGCTTCCTTCCGATCCCCTCTGTCTCCTCTAATACCTGCTCCATATTATGAATATGGCTTTTTAGCCGGACCGTTTCCTCGTCTACGCAGATTTTGTCTGCATACAGAATAAGCTCTGTCGCTAAAATACCGGGATCTAGCTGTGTCTCTCCAAGTAACTCCGTCACCTTTGCCGTCAGCCTTTCCCGATACTCGGTGACAATCTGGGGAGAACGCTTTTCTACGTAATCTACACAGACAGACATCCGCGAAAGCTTTGCCAGCAGATCCTGCTTTAAATGCTCTCCTTCCGCTAAGCGCGCTGCCACAAAACGCTCCGCCGCCCCTTTGAGGGCCTGCTCCAAGCCGTCCCAAACCTCTGTTTCATCCTCTGTCCGTTCTTCTAAGGTAAATACCTCGGGATAATGAGACAACACTACCAGACTGATATCATTCTCCAGTCCCAAATCCTCGCTCATCCGGCAAAGATTTTCATAATACGCTCTTGCTACCTCCGGATGATAGCAGACGCCAGGCAGTCCTGCCTGTTCCTCCTCATAGGTAAGATAGACGTCTACCTTTCCCCGGAGCATGTACTTTTTCAACAAATTCCGAATGGCCACCTCAAAAAAATTCAGTTTTTTCGGAAGCTTCACCGACAGGTCCAAATATCGGTGGTTGACGGATTTGATCTCTACGGTGTAATGCCTCGTCCCCTCCGTCAGCTCAAAACGCCCAAAACCGGTCATGCTTTTTATCATTGTATCACATACTTTCTGTCATCTGCCTGCCAGTCCTCACAGCCTCAGCTATCTTGGCTGCTGCCTCCAGTTACAGGTTCCCTTATCTTATTCATTATAGTAAACTCTTGCAGATTCGTCAAGGATAAACTATAATAAAACCCAAGAATGTAAAAATGGAGGTTTGATTATGGCATTTGACGGTTTTATGGTAGCAGGGCTCGTACAGGAATTAAACGCCGTACTGACAGGCGGACGTATCCAAAAGATTGCTCAGCCGGAACGGGACGCCCTGCTGCTGACGATAAAAAACAACGGCGCACAGCACAGGCTTCTGCTTTCTGCCAGCGCCAGTCTCCCCTTATTGTATCTGACAAAGGACAACCGTCCCGGACCGGCTACGGCTCCAGGCTTTTGTATGCTGCTGCGTAAGCACTTAGGCAGCGCCCGGATTCTTTCCATCACTCAGCCAGGCTTAGAACGGATTGTCCGCCTCGAGCTAGAGCATCTGAATGAGCTTGGAGACGTCTGCCGGAAGTATTTGATTTTGGAGCTGATGGGCAAGCACAGCAACCTGATCCTCTGCGATGAAAACGAGCGGATTTTAGATGCGATAAAGCATATTTCCGGGCTGGTCAGCTCGGTACGGGAGGTACTGCCGGGCAGAGATTATTTTATTCCCATCCAGGAAAACCGTTTTGATCCGTATACGTTAACTGAAGAGCAGTTTTTTACCCAAATTGCTGCCAGGCCGCTTTCCTGCTGTAAGGCTATTTACCAGTCTCTGACCGGATTTTCTCCTTGCATGGCCAACCATGTCTGCCACCAGGCCTCGGTCGATGCCGATGCTCCTATCGCCTCCTTGACGGAGGGAGAGCAGCTTCATCTGTACCGGAATTTAGAGCGGCTGCTGACGGATCTGAAGGAAGGCCGCTTTGCTCCTGTGATTTATTACCGCGGCCAGGAGCCGGTGGAATTTTCTGCCATGCCGCTCTCTCTTTATCCGGATCTGACCGAAACTTCTTATACCTCCGTCTCCCTGCTGCTAGAGGATTATTACGGGGCAAAGGAAAAGCTGACCCGTATCCGGCAGAAGTCCTCGGATCTTAGAAGGGTTCTTTCTACAGCCCTAGAACGGAACCGCAAAAAGGCGGATCTACAGGAAAAGCAGCTAAGGGATACCGAAAAACGGGACAAATACAAGGTATATGGGGAATTGATTACGACCTACGGTTATCAGGTAGAGCAGGGCGTCCCTTCTATGACGGTACTCAACTATTACGACAATCAGGAAATCACGATTCCGCTCGATCCGGAAATTCCTGTTATGGACAACGCGAAAAAGTATTTCGACCGTTACAGTAAGCTCAAGCGTACCTTTGAAGCCGTGACGAAGCAGCTTGCAGAAACCCGCGAGGAAATCGCTCATCTTGAATCCATCAGCAATAGCTTAGAAATTGCTTCTAAGGAAGAGGATTTGGCGCAAATCAAAGCCGAGCTGACCGACTATGGCTATCTGCGTCATAAAGGGTCGCATACCAAAAATCAGAAAAAGGCCCGCATCAGCAGCCGCCCGTTCCATTATCTTTCTCAGGACGGCTATCATCTCTATGTCGGGAAGAACAATTACCAAAACGATGAGCTGACCTTTCAGTTTGCCTCCGGCGGAGACTGGTGGTTCCATGCAAAGGGCATCGCCGGCTCCCACGTTATTCTAAAGACAAACAGCCAGGCAGACGGACAAGATATCCCGGATCGCGCCTTTGAGGATGCTGCCCGGCTTGCCGCCTACTATTCCAGCGCAAGGACAGGCTCCGGCTCGGATAAAATCGAAGTTGACTACGTCGAAAAAAAACAGGTGAAAAAGCCGTCCGGCGGCAAACCGGGCTTTGTTGTATACTATACGAATTATTCCATGGTAATGGATACGGATATCAGCGAGCTGACTTTGCTAGAGGATTGATTTTACCAGAGGATAAAAGAGAACTTTAAAAGAAAGGAAGGAACCATCATGATCAAAGCCGACTGCCATCTGCATACTTCTTTTTCCGGCGACAGTACCGCGCCGATGGAACAAATGATCGAGCAGGCCATCCGGCTAGGACTGTCCAGACTTTGCTTTACGGAACATTTGGACTGGGACTACCCTGCGCCAAAGCCGCAAGGGGCTGATTCTGCTGGCGAAGCTACCGGAAACGGGCCGCAAAACCCGCTTTCTCTGGATCTGCCTGCCTATTTTAAACGGTTCGAGGAGCTTTCCACACACTACCGCAGCCAAATCGAACTCCGTTTCGGCATTGAGCTTGGAATGATCGAAAGCGGTTATGCTGCTTATCATACTCTTTTACAGCGCTATCCGTTTGATTTTGTCATTGCCTCCTCCCATCTGGTTGACCGGCTGGATCCGTATTATCCGGAATTCTGGCAGAGCTACAGACAGAAGGGAAACGAGGCCGCCCGCCTCGGAGTCGAACGCTATTTTGCCTCTACCTTAGAACATCTGATTGCCTATCAGAACTTTGATACCTATGCCCATTTGGATTATATCATCCGCTATGCCCCAGGGAAGCGCAGCTATTCCTATGCAGAATACGCAGACAGCCTGGATGCCATATTAAAACGTCTGATAGAGCTGGAAAAGGCGCTCGAGGTCAATACAGGCGGATACAAATACGGGCTTGGCGTCCCGAACCCGCAGCCGGAGGTGTTGCGGCGTTACCGGGAGCTGGGCGGGGAGCTGATTACCAGCGGCTCCGACGCCCATGCCCCGGAACATATCGCCTATGATTTCGCGATCTGCCGGGAATTGCTTTCTTCTCTTGGCTTCCGCTATTATGCCGTCTATGATAAACGCAGCCGCAACATGTGGAAGCTATAGCCCGATAGCGCCCTATAGCCGCAGCCCGCGATACCGATCCAGGCAGGCAAACATCTCCTGTTTTCTTGGTCTTGCCAGACCGGAGGGCAGGTAGCTTCCCTCCGCCAAAAAGGCCATTCCCTTTTCTTCGGTCAAGCGGCACAGCTCGTCTACCACCTCCGTTAACGTCCGCCTTCCGTCAAACAAATACCGCTCGGCATATTTTAAATAATACGAAAGCGCCGTCACCTGCTCGCTGTCTATTAACTGCTCTAAATAACGAACGTCTACCGTTTCCCGGTTGATCTGAAAGCCGTCCCTTCCCATCGTCTTTGTCTTTACCCGTTCTCCCTTTGCAAATTCCCGGCTTGCCTGGGGCGCGCGCAAAATACAAGGAGAGGTCCAGACCGCATCCGTCTGACGAGGTGATAAAAAGGCTTCTCCGGCTCCGAACCGCGCGGCCTCCTCCTTTGCCAGCACCGTAATATCCTTTGGAATATAATACTCCATCTGAATCACCTGATCGGCGATATAAAAATACGATCCGCTGCTTCCCGCTACTAAAATCGTGGAAATCCCTTCTGTTTCATATAAGCCTCTGGCGCGCTCGATAAACGGAATAATCGGCTCCTTCTCCCGATGAATCACCCGCTGCATCAGCTCGTCCCGCACCATAAAATTCGTAGCGCTTGTATCCTCGTCGATCAAAAACAGACTCGTTCCGGCTTCCATTGCCTCGACCATATTAGCGGCCTGAGAGGTGCTTCCGCTGGCATCCTCGGTATAAAACGCCTTTGTATCCTTTTGGTTCGGCAGATTTCGGATAAACAATGAAATATCGGTTTTCTTGATGCTTCGTCCATCCTCGGCACGGATCTTTACCGCTGTCGCGTCCGTGATAACATATTCTCTCCCATCCCCGGCGATATGCTCGTAAACGCCCTGCTCGAGCGCCTCTAGCAACGTCGATTTGCCATGATAGCCGCCGCCTACAATCAACGTAATCCCTTTTGGAATCCCCATTCCGGTTACTGCCCCGGCATGAGGAAGCTGCAGGGTGACACGTCTCTCCTCTGGGGAGGAAAACGGCACGGCCTGCTTCATCGGACGATCCGAAACACCGGATTCCCGCGGCAGCACTGCCCCGTCTGCTACAAAGGCACAAAGCCCCAGCCTTGGCAGAGCCTCCCGGATCGTATGCTGATCCTCTGCCAGCTCAATAACCCTCCTGACACGATTCGCGTCCAAGCTTGCATAGGTCAGTACCTCCTTGACACAGGCAGGGAATAGTTCAAATAAAATCCGAATCAGGCCTTCCGAACGAATTGTACGCCCATTTGCCGGAAATCCGACCTCAAGACGCACCAAAATATCCCCCTCTGCCGGATCGATCTGACAGGCTGTCCGCTCCAGTACCGCCTGTCCCGGACGTGTCATAAATACCAGCCCGCTTTTCCCGGATCCGGCGCCAAACCGCCCCTTTTCGATCTTGGCAGAAAAAAGCCTGGTCAGATAATCCTCCAGAGCGATTCTGGTATAGGCCTCCTTCCGGTATTCTGCTGGAAACCCGGCTCGTCCTCCGCCCACCGACAGACTAAGCTTTGACGGAGCCGCGAACGGATCGCCCTGCACATGATCGATGTGTAAGACAAAGCCCTCAAACTGATAGCTTCCCTTTGTATCCTTATAAGCAGGATATCCTCTGTGGTCAATTTCCTGCAATAGCTTCCTTAACTGCGCCGCTGTTTTCATTTTTTCCTCCTCTTGTGATTGCTATAATTTGTTCCGTAATATCTAAATGGCTATGAGCTACGCCAGCAAGCCTGGCTTAGTTTTTCTGCAAATTCCTTTAACTGCTCTTCTCTTCCGTTTATCTGAAAGGGAATGCTGTTCCGGTAGCTTTCTTCCGCCTCCTTTACAAAGGCTAAGCCTTCTTGAAACGAAAGTTCCTCTCCTAAGCGTGCTGCCTGGCATTGCAGCCACCGGGCGCCTTCTGCCTTTGACAGTACCAGCCTGTCCGTGACATAGGCCAACACCCGGCAAAGGTTGCAAATGACATAAACCGGATTTTTTATAACATCCTCGGCAGCCGACGCAATATCATAATACAGACTGTCCAGATAGGCCTCCTTCGGCACCTTTCCAAACATTTCTCCTATCGGCCTGCCGTATAGAGTGATACCTACCTGCCGGATTACCATAATATGCGCCGCCAAATCCTTATCCGTACCATTCATATGAGCGCAATATTCCTCTAAATTTTCCTCACAGTTTCTTTGATGTGCATTGGAATAATGTAGTTCAAACGGTGTTGGATAACAAAACGGCTCTAAATAACGCTCCAGCACCAGGCTCATTTCCAGACCCTTTGGCGGACACAGCTCGTTGATGGCCAGCAGCTCCTTTAAAAGCGCTTCCTTTTCCGCCTGCAAGGGCGGTTGCTCCGTTACCAGCAAAACGTCGATATCGCTTATTTCCCAGTGAAAACACCCAAATGCCAGTGAGCCATGGACATAGATCCCCAAAAGGTTTTCCGCCAGGATTTCCAGGCAGGCTGTCTGAAGCTGCTCTAAAATTTCAGAGACCCGTGCATCAAAACAACCATCGCTTTTTTCCAACCCCCTCTTCATTTCTTTCTTTTCCTCCCTTTTGATTTTTTCATTTTATTATAGTAGTATTTCCAGACTTTTTCAACTACTACTTGCATTGCTGACGGAAATGCCGTATACTCAACATGAATATTTTTCATGAGGGGACTGATAGGATGAAACAGGAAATTTTTCCAGCGGATTACCGTCCAGTGATGGATATCCGCGAAACCGAAATCGCCATTAAAGCGGTCAAGGACTTTTTTGAACGAGAGCTTGCAAAGCAGCTCAACCTAACCCGTGTTTCCGCACCGCTTTTTGTTCAGCCGGAATCGGGTCTAAACGACAACCTAAACGGCGTAGAGCGCCCGGTTTCCTTTGGGGTGAAGGAACTTGACGATGCTCAGATGGAGATTGTCCATTCTCTGGCCAAATGGAAGCGTCTGGCTCTAAAACGTTACGGTTTTCACTCTGGGGAGGGGTTATATACCGATATGAACGCCATCCGCCGGGACGAGGAAACCGACAACATTCATTCTGTTTTTGTCGATCAATGGGATTGGGAAAAAATCATCGGAAAAGAAGAACGGAATATGCACACACTTCGTTCTACCGTACGTCAGGTATATGAGGCGCTGAAAAATACCGAAGCCTACATTGCCAAAAAATACAACTATATCCATACGATTCTTCCAGAACAGATCTATTTTCTCTCTTCCCAGGAATTAGAGGATCTCTACCCAGACTGCACGCCAAAAGAGCGGGAATACCAGATCGCCAAGCAAAAGGGCGCGGTGTTTATCTCCCAGATCGGCGGGGCGCTGCATTCCGGAGAACGGCACGACGGACGTGCGCCGGACTACGATGACTGGAGCTTAAACGGCGATATCATCGTCTATTATCCGGTACTGGATATTGCGCTGGAGCTTTCCTCAATGGGTGTACGGGTAGACGAAGCAAGTCTAAGAGAACAGCTAGAGCTGGCAGGCTGTATGGAACGAGCCGAGCTTCCGTTTCAACGCTCTCTTCTGGCAGGTGAGCTTCCGTATACCATCGGCGGCGGCATCGGCCAGTCCCGGATCTGTATGTTCTTTTTAAGGAAAGCGCATATCGGAGAGGTTCAGGCCTCTGTCTGGACGGAGGAAACTCACGAACACGCCGAAAAGGCCGGGATTTTATTATTATAATGCTTATCGCTTTGCCTGGTAGACGGATCCCTTCTGCCAGGCAAAATTCCAACAAAGATGATAATTGTAAAAAACAGTAAGTGGACTAAGACAAATTAACATTACTCTGGCAGCTTCATATATTATTCATAACATTTCTACTATAATAGGAGGTTTCTCATGCTTTTTATGGAAACAATCCTAGAGGAAGTCTCTTCTGCCAAGCCGCTTCGTTCCAAAGCATCCGGCTCTCCCGATGCTTCCTCTTCTTATTGCCCGCCCATTCCTGCAAACTGCCAGTTTTTCACTACAACGCTCCGTTACGCCAATCCCTCTGCCTTTGCCAATTTACAGGGCTGCCCGCTGCACCCGGAGATCCGTGGTCTGGTTCTGTTCTACGATCTGGGCGACGCTATTTTAGTACAGGCTTCTGTAGAAGGGCTTTCCTGCTCCTCTGCTGTCTGCCAAAACCATTTTTTTGCCTTTCATCTGCATAGCGGAAGCTCCTGTGCTGGAACAGAGCGTGAGCCGTTTTCGTTAGCAGGCGGACATTATAACCCAGAGGATTGCCCGCACCCATCCCATGCAGGGGACTTTCCTCCCTTGCTTTGCAGCCATGGCATCGCCTGGAGCGCTTTCTTAACGGATCGCTTTCAGATACAGGATATCATAAACCGAACGGTGATTTTACATGAGGATTCGGACGACTTTACCAGCCAACCGGCCGGAAATGCCGGAGCCAGAATTGCCTGCGGGGTTATCTATCAAGTAGAAGAGCCTTAAATTTTTCCTCTTTTTTTGAAGACATTTCTTTTTCTGACTCGTTATAATAAACAGAAGGGTTCAATTTCACGGCGAAAGGGGGGAGCAGTTTTATGGAAACAATGGTTCTGGAACGAATGGTCGGCCAATACCAGAATCTGATTTTCTCGATCTGCTACCGCATCGTCGGGGATTACTTTGAAGCGCAAGATTTGACACAGGAAACCTTTTTGGCGGCCTACCGCAACCTTGGCTCCTTTGACGGCACCAATGAAAAGGCCTGGCTGACACGGATTGCCACCAACAAATGCCTGGACTATCAAAAACAGGCAGCCAGGCGGCTCATCCCGACAGAGGATGCAAGCCTTCATGCGATTACGGATTCCTGCTCAGACGGCACTTCCCCTCCGGAAACGCATTATATAGAAAAGGAGGTACGTCAGCAGCTTTACCAAACCTGTTCTTCCTTAAAACCGCCTTATAACGAAATTGCCCTGGAATATTTTTACCAGGAGCGGTCGGTGGAGGAAATTGCCAAAAAGCATGGAAAAAACAAAAAAACGATCCAAACACAAATATACCGAGCGAGGGATTTACTACGGCAGCACTATCGAAAGGAGGCAGATGCTGTATGAGAAATACGCATATTACGGATGCCGAATGGTTCCGTTTTTGGCAGCAGCAGCTAGGGGAAGAGGAGCAGACAGAGCTGCTGGCACATGTCTGTGACTGCGAATGGTGTAGCTCCAAAATGGCAGACGGTATTCCGCGGGAATGGCAGCTAACAGCACCTGCCTATTTCAAAAGAGAAACGGTACAGTATGTCAAAGAGCGCACCAGGCTGCAGCGTTTTTTTGACCGCCGCCACCTGCAGCTTTTCACTTATAGCTTGAAGGTCGGCGCTGCTATGGCTGCTGCACTTCTTCTTTTGCTGCGAATCGAGTTGCCGGCTGCCTCTCTCCCTGAACCTGGCTCGAGAGAGAATGCCTGGATAGAATCCACTGTCCCAGGACAAGATCAGCAGAGGTTTTCCATCACGGATTTTTTAAATGACAAAACCAGCCATATCAATCAAACCTTAAATACCTTTTCATCCAGTTTTTTTCATAAGGAGGAGATAAACGATGAAAAATAAACGAAAAAGCGGCTTTCTTCTTTTCTGGTTTTCCCTGCTTCCGGGGGCAGGCGAAATGTACTTAGGCTTTATGAAGCAAGGACTTAGTCTGATGTGTCTTTTTTGGGGTATCATTGCTCTAAGCGCCTGGCTTGAACTCGGACCGTTCCTGCTTGCGCTGCCAGTCTTGTGTTTTTACAGTTTTTTCCATTCTCACAACCTGTTCAAGCTGCCGGACGATCAATTTTACCGGATACCGGATACGTTCCTGTTTAGCTTTGAGGAGGAAAGCCCGTTTTCCGGCCTGTTTAAACGCTTTCACAGCGGGATTGCCATCATTCTCGTTCTGTTTGGGATTTCGATTCTCTGGAACTGCTTTTTAGATGTCCTCTATTGGATTCTGCCAGAGTTCCTTTACAACTTTTTCAGCCATTTGACCAATCTGGTTCCAAGAATCGCAATCGGGTTGTTGATCATCGGAATGGGCTTATATGTCATCCGTGGAAAAAAACAGGATTTAAGCAAACATACCGACTGGGGCTATCCAGAAGAGGACGAGCCAGAACCGCAGGACTGGGGGTATCAGGAACCAGAGGCTTCTTATGAAAGTCCGTTCCGGAGTGCAGCAAGCCCCGTCTCTTCTACAGCGAATACCGGAAATACCGTTCCTGTCACTGAGGCAAGCGCGGATACGGCTGCTTCCCCGGCAGCACCCATTTCTCGTAGTACCGATAGCAGCACCGACAGCAAAACCACCGACAGCAGCCAAATTGAATTGATTTGGCCTGGGCAGGCAGATTCTAGCCAGCAATGAGAGGAGAAACAGTATGAACCCCTATACGACGAACGGAGCAGACCGGCCTCCTGCAAAGGAAACGCCGCCTTGTTCCCACACACACCGTATCGGCACCTTAACACTTGGCTTTATGCTGATTTTCTTTGGTATCCTGTTTTTGATACGCACGGCAGGCTTTCTGCTTTCCTATCGACTTATTTTCCGTTTCTGGCCGGTCATCCTGGTTTTTCTCGGATGCGAAATTTTGCTTGCACAGCTTTTATACGGAAAAAAAGACCAGACAATCCGTCTGGTCTATGATAAAACAGCTATTTTTCTTTTGATCGTTCTAACCCTGTTTTCCATGGGTATGGCTGTCGCAGATGTTATTCTATCTGCCAGTCAACTGGTTCTACCCCATGTGACTGTAGAAACTCATTGGTCTTACTAAATGGCTTGCTGCCAAAGAATCCCCGGCGCGCCGACAATGGACTTGGATGCGGAGACTCAATAATAAGGTGTGCCGGATTGGTAAGCATTTTCTTTTTACTCTGTGCCGGTTTTCCCCATAGAATAAAGACAATCGGGCGGTTTTGTTCATTGACCGCCCGGATGACGGCGTCGGTAAACGTCTCCCAGCCATGTCCCTGGTGGCTGAATGCCTGATGCGCCCGTACCGTCAAAACCGTATTCAACAGCAAAACGCCCTGCTCGGCCCATTTCACCAGATAGCCATGCTTCGGAATCGTACAGCCCAAATCATCATGCAGTTCCTGATAAATATTCACAAGGGACGGCGGAATTTTCACATCCGGCTTGACGGAAAAGCATAAGCCATGTGCCTGTCCGACATCATGGTATGGGTCCTGTCCTAAAATCACTACCTTGATTTTTTCCAACGGAGTCAGATGAAAGGCGGAAAAAATCTCTTCTGATGGAGGAAAGATCTGCTGTGTCCTGTATTCCTCCTGAACAAATTGATACAGCTCCTTATAATAATCCTTACTGAATTCAGGCTTTAATATCTCTGCCCATTCTCCTGTAATTGCTGCCATACTCTTTTGTCCTTTCTACAGCCTTACGCTGATTTCTTTTTTTCTTAAATATTGCTTTAGCTCTCGAATACCGATTTCCCGGAAATGAAACAAGGAGGCCGCTAAC
>CASCWU010000052.1 GCA_949155905.1 uncultured Lachnospiraceae bacterium | reverse complement strand
AAGGAATCCCAAAAGCCGCATAAAATAAGGCTTAGAGATTCCGAGAGTCTATTTTTAGGTAAAGGAGGACAAAAGATTGGAGCATACAGTAAAAATGGGAACGCTGTTGCCATCCTTTAACGATGGCGACTACCAAGATATTACCTTCTGTGTCACAGAGGAATGTAACCTACGTTGTAAGTATTGCTATATGTACCATAAGAACAACTTTAACCGGATGTCGGTAGAAACGGCAAAGAAGGCAGTAGATTTTATTTTAGCACAGGAACCAAAGTTCCCGGCAGCAGTTTGGGGCTTTATCGGTGGAGAGCCGACGCTGGAAATCGATTTGATTGACGAAGTGACGGATTATATTAAAATGCGGATGTATGAGTTAAATCATCCCTGGTTTAATCATCACGCATTTTTTGTGGATACAAATGGCCTATTGTATGAATCTCCAAAAGTACAGCGGTATATTGTGAAGAATAAGGGAAGAGTGCAATTTGCCATTACGATTGACGGGACAAAGGAAAAACATGATTTACAAAGGGTAAAAAAGGATGGAAGCGGCTCGTATGATGATGTAGTACGAAACCTCAAACTGTGGATGACGCAAGAAACGATACCAAAATCTACAAAAGCTACGTTTAGCAGCGGAGATATTCCCTTATTAAAGGATAGCATTATTAATTTGTGGGATTTAGGCTTGGAGTATGTGGCTGCCAATGTGGTGTTTGAGGATGTTTGGAAAGAAGGAGATGATCTGGTTTATGAGGATCAGTTAAAACAACTGGCGGACTATATTATTGAGAATGAATTATGGGATACCTGTTCCGTAAGGTTTTTTGAACCGACATTAGGTTTTCAAATGAGTAAATTCGATAAAACAAGGCATTTTTGCGGAACAGGAACCATGATTGCAGTTAGTACAGAGGGAAAGTTGTATCCCTGCATCCGTTTTTTGGATTTTTGTATGGGCAGTAATGCAGCGGGCTATTGTATCGGTGATATCGAGCATGGTTATGACATACAAAAAAAGTCTGCCTTTGAAAAACTGAGTATTGAGAGAGTAAACGAAGCCCAATGCAATGCCTGTACGGTAGCGAGCGGTTGTTTTTCTTGTACAGGAAATAACTATGATGATATGAACGGAAAAACTTTATTTCATCGTGCCGTCTATAATTGTAAGATGCACAAGGCACAGGCAAGAGCAAACAAATATTTTTGGAAACGGTATAGCGAGAAAACGGGCAAGGTTTCTCCATTTCAGGTCAACCGTTTCGAGCAGTTCTGCCAGAATGGTTGGAGGCTGGATAATCTGGATTTTCTGTATATGTTGGAAAGTGATGATACGATACCATATTGTAATTATACTCCATCCGGGGAATGGGTAATGGATCCGAAAACGTTTAAGGCGGGACTGGAATATGTAGAACAACATGATATGGTTCCAGTGGTGGTAACGAACCATCCGCAGCAATATCAAGAACGGTTAAAGAATGTCGTACATATTATGATGTTTCCAGCGGAATGTGGTTATGAAAGAAAATCAGAAGTGGAATTGAATATTCCTATTTACACTTGTGGTACATCAGTAGTAGAAAAGACAGTGGCTGGTGCCGTAAGCTGTATCATAAATGTAGAGGAAACATATATTGGCAGCTTGGCGGATATGGTAGAACAGCTTCATAAATGGTATACAAGAGTAAATATCAATAAGCTTCATTTTGAACAATGGGGTGAAGAAGCACTTCATCAATATGAAGAGGAAATCCAAAAGATAGGAAGGATAATGGGTGGTTCCGGTTTAAACCTGATAGACGAAAGCATGAACCATAATTGTGAAGCTGGCATGAAAAATTATTTGCTGGCTCCAAATGGTAGAATTTATGCTTGTCCGGCATTTTACTATGCAGGGAAAGAGGAAGAAAACGAAGAGGTACATGTAATTGGAAGCTTACAGGATGGGATAGCAGAGCGTCCAAAGGCAGCATATAACCTAAAACATTCTGCTACCTGCGACGAATGTAAAAATAAGCACTGTGCAGCTTGTTTATATGTAAATTATCGTGAGACTGGGGATGCGTTGGTCTGTGCGAAAAAGCAATGTAAAATAACAGAACTGGAATCAGAAAAATTAAAGGAGGCAGTAGGATGAGGTTATTAGGGATCTTGGAGGAAGATGAAAGAAAGGAACTGGAAGGAATTTATTACAAAAGAGTAGCATTAGAGAACATGATTCTGGTGTTGCAGGAACGCGGAAATATGGAAGAAAGCGGAAGCGAGAGCTTGTATCAGAAGTTGGTTCATGACATGTCAGAAACATTGAAAAAGATGGGAGAATGGTGGGATAAGACTTCACAGCATTACGGGTGGGAATACCGCAAGGAAAACAAATGGGAAGTAAAGTTTGAGTCGGGAGAAGTTTATTTACATGATTCCATGTAATATAGAATGAGTGGCAAGTAATCCACAGAAAGGAGAAAATTATGAATTTATTTATGAATGAACTTCCAAAGGAAAACAGTACAAATGATATTCCCGTAGAGCCGCCGTGCGTAATGAATTGTACGGGAACATATCATGGGACGACATGCGGTTCAAGCTGTTTAGGAGGCTGTCAGGGGCAAGCTTGTTATACGGAGTGTACGGGTGGCTGTTATGACAGAACTTGTGCATCTTCTTGCCGCGATTTTTGCGGGGAATTTATTGTTGGTAAGGCAGCAGCAATGTAACTAAGTATTTGTCACTCATTTTATATAAAATCCTGGAATTCCGACAAGGTATTTGTTATACTATAAAATATCTTGGAATTCCAGGAGAATTTTGTAGAGTAGGGGGCGCTTTTTTGGGAGCTGTTATTTGCAGAGAGTGTTATAAGTTATGCCATAGTAAAAAATTATGGCTGATTACGAGTTTCATGCTGTTAATGGCTTGGGGGATGTTTTCTGTTTCTCTTGGGTGGAAAAAGGAAATCGTATATGTATTGTTAGATGAGACGGAAGAAGAACGGGATTTTATTTTACATAATGGTGAATTAGCAGGGGATGTTTATACCTTATTAGGTCCAGGGCATGAAGCCCATACAGCGGAAAATGGATTATATTTATTTATGACACCAGAAGCGTTAGACTTATTCCGGGAAGGTGGAGAATTATATGAAAAATATCAGGATTATCATTTTCCAGAACGGATGGTTTTGCAGCAATTTTTAGGAGGGGATATTGCACCGCCGGAGCAGGAAGATTTCGAGGTAACTTGGAGATTTCACAAAATGCTGACGGATACTTCTGCGGCTAGCTATACGGCTATTATTTTTACTGCTTTCTTCTTTGGACTGGATTTTACCAGGCGTGGTTATCAGGGGGCTTTGTTTGGTGGACAGAGAAGAGGAGGGCTGTTGTGGGGAAAATACTTTGTATTTTTTCTTTCCTTTTTCTTTTTGTCATTTGTAGAGTTAGTATTGGCGATACTTATTTTTATCCCAAAGATTGAATTACTGCCAGCTTTTTATTTATTAAAAGGATTATTTTTACGTAGTTTGTGTGATACGGGAATAGCACTGTTAGGAGTTCCGTTTGTTTTTTTGTTGAAATCAGAATGGAAAGCAATCGGGGTGACATTTTTAGCTACGGTATTGTTTAGGAGTTATGCTGCAATCCTATATCTTGATCCATATCAATTTATTTCTAAAGATTATTGGAAAACCTGTAGTGATCTTAGAATTACGGGACAAGCGGGGATTGTTACAATGATAATTTTTATTGTTTCAGGTATTTTTTCTGTTAGGCTGTTCCAGCGAAGTGAACTAAAGTAGAGAAAGAAGAAAAAGGATAAAAAATGAGTGATATATGGGTTGCAGAAAGGAGAAAATTATGAATTTATTTGTAAATGAAGTTTTGGAGGAAAATTTAGAGGGGAACAGTGTGAAAGGCTCTATAGGTTGTGGAACAAGTTGCACAGGGGGCTTTGGAGAAGTAGGTTGTAGTGGTTCAAGTTGTTCAGGTGGTTGTAGAGGAGATGCATGTTATGCAAATTGTACAGGTGGTTGTTATGACAGGAGTTGTGCTTCTTCTTGCAGAACATTTTGCGGAGAAATTCTTATTGGTAAGGTAGTAGCGATGGAATAAAAATATTTGTCACTCATTTTATAGTAAATCCTGGAATTCTGGTAAGGTATTTGTTATACTATAAAATATCTTGGAATTCCAGGATACTCTTATAAAATGGATTTATGCAGTATAAAGGAGGGAGTATAGTTGAGAGCAATTATTTCCAGGGAGTGTTATAAGCTATGCCATAGTAAAAAAATATGGATAGCTATATTTTTATTGCTCATGATGACAATTTTGATGTTTTCTATGTCAATTGGGCGAAAAAAAGAGATGATTTATGTATTATTGGATGAAACAGAAGAAGAACGGGAGTTTTTTACGAGCGATGGTTGGATGTATCAGGATATTGTGGATGTAATTGGAAAAGGATATGTAGAGCATAACTTGGGAGAACCTATGCTTCTTTATATGAAGCCAGAAGCCTTTGCATTGTTTCAGGAGGGCGGGAAGTTATATGAAAAATATAGGGATTATCATTTTCCAGAACGAATGGTTTTACAGCAAATGGTCGGAGAAGCGTTTGGCCCACCAGAACAGGAAAATTTGGAAACTACCTGGAAATTTTATAAGATGTTGACGGATTTTTCGGCTTCTTTTTTTACTGCTTTTATTTTTACTGCTTTGTTTTTTGGAATGGATTTTACTACCCGTGGCTATCAGGGAGGCTTATTTGCCGGTCAGAAAAGAAAACAGCTTTTTGGGGGAAAATATATTATTTTTTCTTTGTTTTTTTTGATACTATCATTGATAGAATTGTTGTTAGCAGGAGGAGTGTTTATTCCAAAAATTGAACTATTGTCAGTTTCTTATTTTTGGAAGGGATTATTTTTACATTGTTTTCAGAGTCTAGGAATAGCCCTGCTTTGTGTTCCTTTTGTTTTTTTGACGAAATCGGAGTGGAAAGCAATAGGAGTAGCATTTTTCATTATGCTTTTGTTTATGAGTAATCGTGCGATAATCAATATAGATCCTTATCAATTTGTTTCTAAGGATTACTGGAAAACTTGCAGTGAAATTGGAACTACCATGCAAGTAGGAATTGTTACAGCAATTATTTTTGTTATCTCAGGACTTCTTTCTGCTGAATTATTCCAGCGGGCTGAATTAAAATGAATGAAAAAACCATGAAAGAAAAAAAGAAAGAAAACAACCTACATATTCTCTCTAACAATCTCTACATGCTACGCGCCATCCACCGTTTTTGCAAAGGCCATATCGCTATCGTGCTGGGTTTTGCTTTATTTAGCAGCATTTCCAATATCGTCACCCTGCTGCTGTCGCGTTACATCATCAATACCCTTTCTACAGAACAGGTATGGGGAAAGGCACAAGTAAGCCAGATTGTCTGTCTGATCGTAGGGGTAGCGTTATACCAGTTGGCAGTACTTTGGGTGGAGCAGTATGTCAGTCAGGTGATTCTCCAGAAAAATACCCAGGTGGTTTACGAACGGATGCAGATGGAATTGTTCCAAAAGGCGGCGCAGGTAGAGTTGGCCTGTTATGAGGATGCGGAGTTTTATAACCGTTTTTCGATGGCGATGCAGCAGGCAGATAGCAGAGCATTGGCGGTCTTAAATACCTTTAGCTCTTTTTTGTCTGCCTTGTTTGGAGTGGGGAGCCTTTTGGCTCTGTTAGTAGGGATAAAGCCTTTCCTTTTGGTTTTCGTAGCGTTCCAGGTGGCTGTCACCTTCGGTATGAACCTGCGGCTGATACGGATACAGCACCGCTATATGGAAGAGCGGATGCCTTACCAGCGCCGGGCGGAATATACCAAGCGGGTCTATTATCTACAGAATTATGCGAAGGAAATGCGGCTTTATCCGAAATTTACTCAGGTATTAGAAGAAAAATTTTCCTCGGCGGTAAAGAAATTAAAACAGTTAACAGAGATATATGGAAAAAAACTGGCGGGGATTTATGGGCTGCAAGGAAGCGGAGGAATTATCAATACGACGATGACGCTTTTGTATCTGGCCTTTCAGACGATCCGGGGAAGCCTGCGTATCGGAGATTTTGTGGTGCTGAATACAAGCGTGGGGCAGCTTTCCTCTCAAATCCTTGTGATATTGAAAACCATTCCGCAGCTTTATGAGCATAGCATTTATATCGAACATTTCCGGGAGTTTTTAGAGTATCAGCCTCAGGTGTACCAGCGGGGAAGGGAGCGTCTGGGGAAGCTGGAGGAGGTCGTAGTTGATCAGATATCCTTTTGCTATCCCGGGACAGCAGCAGAGGTACTGCACGAAATCAGTTTTACGATGCGGCGCGGGGAGCCGGTAGCGGTAGTTGGGCAAAACGGGGCAGGAAAAACGACTCTGATGAAATTGTTGGCTGGTTTGTATGAGCCGACAGAGGGAGAAATCCGCTTAAATGGAAGGGCGGCTGCGGATTACCGGCTGGAGGACTGGAGGAGGCAGGTAGGAATTGTATTTCAGGATTACCAGATCTATGCGGTATCCGTAGCAGAAAATATCTGGATGAGACCGTTAAAAGGGGAAGAGGATCTGAACATGGCAGAGGAAGCCCTGAAATTTTGCGGTCTGTATGAAAAAATCCATTCCTTGCCGGAGGGCTTACATTCTATCATGACGCGGGAATTTGGCAATGAAGGAGTATTTCTGTCCGGCGGAGAGCTGCAAAGGCTGGCATTGGCCAGGATTTATGTAAGAAGGGATAGCTTGTTGATTTTAGATGAGCCTTCAAGTGCGCTCGATCCGTTGGCGGAGCGTGAGATAGTTCAGAAAATGTGGGAGCTGGCGGCCGACCGGCTAACCGTGTTTATTTCCCACCGCTTATCCAATATCCAGGATGCCGCAAGGATTTATGTGATGGAGCAGGGGAGGATAGCGGAGGCAGGAAACCATAAGACACTAATGGAGCGGAATGGGATTTATGCCAAAATGTATCGAAAGCAAAATAGTAAAAAGATGACATAGGAGGTATTCATATGGCAGAACAGGAAAACATCGTATTGGAAGCAAAGGAACTGACAAAGGTATACCGTGGAGTAACGGTATTAAATCAGGTATCTATCCAGCTAAAAAAAGGGCATATTTACGGATTTGTCGGCAATAACGGGGCTGGAAAGACGACTTTTATGCGTCTGGTAGCCGGACTGGCGCGTCCAACCTCTGGTACGGTTTCTCTGTTTGGCAGCCAGAGCCAGGCAGAGTTAGAGCGGAATCGGAGCCGGGCTGGTTTTCTGATCGAGCAGCCTGTTTATTACCCGGATATGTCCGTGCGAGAAAACCTGATGGCACAGGCAAAGCTTATCAAGGGGGCAGATAAGGCACATGTCCAGGAACTATTGGAGCTGGTAGATTTGCAGGATACCGGACGGAAAGCGCTGCGGAATTTTTCGACCGGGATGAAGCAGCGTTACGGCATCGCCTTTGCCTTATTGGGATGGCCAGAGCTATTAGTTCTTGATGAGCCGCTAAACGGAATGGATGTTCACAATATGGATGAGGTGACAGCTATTTTAAAACGCCTTAACGAAGAGCGAAATATTACGATCTTTTTATCGAGTCATCTGCTCGCCAGACTGTCTGCACTGGCCACGGATTATATTTTTCTGGATATCGGAAGGGTTGTGGAGGAAATCAGTGCCGCAGAGCTGCGGGAAAAGGCTGGAAATGCAGATTTGGAGGAATACTTCCGTAAGCTTGTAAGCAAGTAATAAGAAAAAATTCCTGTAAATAAGAAATTTTCGGGATAAGAGCCGGGAGAAAGAGAGAAAAGGAGGAAGGAAGCGTGAGGCTGATACGTGCAGAATGGTATCGGATGGTACATAGTAAAATTCAATGGGGGATTACAGCGGCTTTGCTGCTGCTTTCCTTTTGGATGTTAGACAACAAGCGAATGGCACATGTCAGTGGTCAGGAGATGTTACTTCTGTTATGGCAAAATCCGTTGCCCCTGATGTGGTCAGGGGTCATGCTGGCAGTCGGAGGCTTTGGAAGCAGCTTTCAGGAACGGTGCTGGAACGGAGGTATTTACAAAGGGCAGAGGAGGATGTGTCTGCTGTTGTCCAGAGCGTTTTTCTATTATATATGGGGGCTGCTGATTCAGGTGGCAGCGATGGCAATTATTTTGACAAAATATCAGGTATGGGGACAGATTTTAGGGTTAGGAACAGGATTTTTATTTCCCCGAATGCTGTTTCATGGTTTCTTTGGGATAGCCTTGTTGACGCCGCCGCTTCTGTTTTCTTTTCTGTTTCGGGATGTCTTTGGCAGTATGGCGGTTTCCTCCGGGCTGACCTTTTTGATTCAAAATATGTTAGGCAGCGAGGGAGAGGGCTTCCTGCCGGAGCTGATGGAACATTTTTATCCTGCCGCCCGAATGCTAAAACTGCATTTTTGGATGGCGCTGGAAACAAGGGCAATGCAAGAAGCGTTTTTGTTATGTCTGGGGTATTTGCTGGTGGGATTGCTGGTGTCTGTGGTGGTATTTTGGCGGGGAGAGTTAAAATAAGGCGTTACAGATAAATATTTTTCTGCAATTCCCTATACGGGGCATGCTCTAAAAGCGTTCCCTGTCCCAGCACCAATACTTCGTCGTATTGCTCTAAAAGCTCCGGGCTGGTTTTATGTGTAACAGCAATCAGGGTCAGATCTTTTTTTCCCAGCAGGAGGCTTTCGATCTGCTGGGCGGTCTGGCCGTCCAGGCTGGAGGTCGCTTCGTCCAGAAATAAGACCTTCGTTCCCCGGATAAAGGCCCGTGCGATAGCGATACGCTGCTGCTCGCCTCCAGAAAGGTTTTTCCCGTTTTCTTCCACCATCGAATCCAATCCATGCCCCATTTTTTCTACGACAGAGGATAGCCCGGCTTCCTGGATCACATTCCATATAAGTTCATCGGGATAAGGATGGTACATGGTAATGTTGTTGCGTAGGGTATCTTCAAACAAAAAGACCTTCTGGTGGATCATAGCAACCTGTTCATAAAGGCTTTTTTTATCCAGCTCGGAAAGCGGAATTCCATGATAGAGAATGTTTCCCTGATAGTTGTGGTAATACCCCATAAGTAATTTGACAAAGGTTGTTTTTCCAGAGCCGCTGCCGCCAACGAGCGCATATTTTTTCCCTTGTTCAAAGGTAAAGCTCAGTTGGTTTAATATCGTCCGTTCCTCGGTATAGGAAAAGGATAAGTCCAATGCCTGAATCGGTGTCCCTTCTTCAAGGACGGTTTTTGGCACCAGCGAGGCGGTTTGCCCTTCTGTTTCTTTATCCAGGATAGCCAACAGCCTGTCTAGTACAGACTGGACTGTTTTGCGCTGTATATACAGGCTGGTGATGGCGCTGATAGGATTGGTAATATAGTTGGATATCTGCATGGCTCCCATCAGGACACCCATCGTAATATCGCCGGACATCACGAGATAGACAGAGAAAACCAACTGAAGGATGCTTGCCAGTGCAGCGATCCCGTAGCTGATTTCCTGGGCCTTGGCCTGTTCGTTCCGGGTACGGAAATTGTGGTTTTCTACCTTGTGGACGCTCTTTAAATATTTTTCTTCAATCTGCTTTTCCACCCCAAAGCTTTTGATCACCTCGTAGCCAGTGAAAATATCCTTGACCTCTGCGTTCATTTCGTCCAGGGAGGACATGTACTGTTTTTGTGCCTGGGAGGAGCGGTTTCCAAACAGCATAGGAGAAAGCATCTGGAAGAGGTTTAAGATCAGGCAGAGGAGCGCCAGCCTTGCATCAAAAATAATCATCACCGTCAGCGCGACTGTCAGCAGAATCAGCTTTGCCAGAATCGTTGGGATAACGCGGAAATACTGTTCATCGGCCAGCTTGGCATCGTTATTTAAAAGCGAAATATAGGTTGCGCTGTTATCCTCCTGGAAGGAATTGATGTCATAGCAAAGCAAGCTGTGAATCAGATCTTTTTTTAAGGAAGTGTTGCAGGCCTGCAGAAAACGTGCGCGGAACCGTGCGTTGCTATACGAAGTGATTCCAGAAAAAAGAATAAGGCCAAACCCAAACAGCAACAGCTTGCCGATTCCAGAAAGCCCTTCCCCTCCGTAGGCGGTATCGGATAGGGCCTTCATAAAATAAGACAGGTAGACCATAGCCAGAGCACATAGGAATTCCCCGAACATCCAGAGAAACAGCTTCCGTTTGTGTTGTTTAAAGTAACGGTTCATGATAGTTCCCCCTTTAAGTGATTATTAAGTGAATATTGAGTGATTTTTATGCTAGGTATAGTATATAGAAAAGGAAGAAAAATGTCCAGAACAAAGGCTGCACGAAAACTAAGAAAAGGATGAAAAAAGGTAAAAAACAGTAAAAAATAACAAAAAAGATATTTTGCAGAGATAGGATTGTATCAAGTGTAGTTCTATGATAAAATGAACTAAAGGTAAATGACATCGACAAAAAATTGCTTTCCTTGTTTTGGATAAAATTATGCAGGGAACAGAATAGAGCCATCATTACTTGATTAGGCTTGGAAAGAAGGAAAGAACATGTTAAAAGGACAAAAGCTTTGCGATCTGATTTGGTATTCGTTTTATTCTAACGAGGTGTTTCCGTCTAATGCAGAAAATGGAGAATATACGGAGGAAGCCTGGAGGAAGCAGGGAAAGGCAATACGGAAGGAACTGTGGGAGAAGGTAAAGCAGTCAAAGCCGTATTTAAAAAGTAGAGAAAGCTGGCTACTGGCGGATGCCTGTATTCGAGAGGTTATCATATCGCCGACAGGGGAAGAAATCAGCATTTGGATAGATAACGTGGTAGATTATGATACGGAACCCTATTTGGGGCTGGCGATGCAGCCTCTTCCGGTTACTTATGTTAATGTCCATTTATGCCTGAAGGAAGTACAGACTTACCGGTTGATTCCGATTTGTGATGGGAGAATCAGCGGGGAGGAGGACAACCAGGAGAAGCATTTGCAGGAGCTGCTGCGGGAGCATAAGGAGTTTTCGCAATGGATGCTGAGCGATGATTGTTATGAGACTTATGAGGATGGAATACATTCCCTGCTGCTGATCTCCCTATCGTCGCCAGAGGGCGTCTGTATTCAGGTGGACTGCAAGACGATGGAGGTGGAAACAGAAATAAACGAATGTCAGGAGGGATATTTAAAAGACTTTTTAGGGATAGGTGAGGATGGATATTATAAATAAACTTAATAAAATCAGGAGTGGAAAACGTATGGAAATAAGCGTAAAAATAGGAATAAAGTCTGGTAATCAGATTGCTTTTGTGGTAAAATAAGTTTGACGTACCAGGTCACTTTCTTTCGTGTGTTTTTTGTGTGCAAACTTTGTGTAACAGCAATATAATCAATATATTTGTCACTCATTTTATATAAGATCCTGGAATTCCAGTAAGGTGTTTGATATAATATAAAATATCTTGGAATTTCAGGATACTTTTATAATTTTATTTTTACAAGAATAAAATTAAAAAGGAGGGAGTTTATTTGAAAGCAGTTATACTTAGAGAATACTATAAACTATTTCATAGCAGAAGTCTAAGGGGTATTATTTTTTTGATTTTGGTAATGTCCTGGTGGATGTTTTCCATTTCAATTGGATGGAAGCATGAAATAGTGTATGTATTATTTGATGAAATACATGAAGAGATGTCTCAAGAAGAGCGAGAATTTTATGGGGAATTGGATGGTGATATTTATTCTTTATTAGGATATGGGCATTGTGACCATACTGCAGGAGATTCACATTTTTGGATGACACCAAAAGCATTAGAATTATTTCGGGAAGGTGGAGAGTTATACGAAAAATACAAAGAATATCGTTTTCCGGAACGGATGGTTTTACAGCAGATGATAGGAGGGGAGATTGCGCCACCGGAACAAGAGGATTTTGAAACGAACTGGAGATTTTATAATATGCTGACAGATGCTTCAGCAGCTGGTTATACAGCTATTATTTTTACCGCTCTTTTTTTTAGTATAGATTTTAGCAAACGTGGTTATCAAGGTGCTTTGTTTGGGGGACAGAAGAGAAAAGTGTTGTTTCAAGGGAAATATCTGGTATTTTTCCTTTTCTTTTTTTCTTTGTCATTAGCAGAACTCATTTTAGCAATGCTGGTTTTTATCCCAAAGTTATGGCTGCTACCGACCCCTTATTTAGTTAAAGGGCTTTTCATACGTTCTTTATTAGATACGGGAAGAGCATTGTTGTTTGTTCCTTTTGCCATTTTAGGAAAATCAGAGTGGAAAGCGGTTGGATTAGCGTTTATTGGAGCAATTGTTTTTATGAGTGGTTTTGCAGTAGTGAACATAGATCCTTACCAGACTATTCCAACGAATTACTGGGAAACTTGCAGCAATTGGGATGCTACGTTTCAAATAGGAATTATTACAGCTGCCATTTTTATCGCTTTAGGCTTTCTTTCTTCTGAATTGTTTCAGCGGGCTGAATTAAAATGAACGAACCTTCACATCCTTTCCAACAACCTCTACATGCTACGCGCCATCCAACGTTTTTGTAAAGGCCATATCGCTATCGTGCTGGGCTTTGCTTTATTTAGCAGTATTTCCAATATTATTACTCTGCTGCTGTCGCATTACATTATCAATACCCTTTCTACGGAACGGGTATGGGGAAAGGCACAAGTAAGCCAGATTGTCTGTCTGATCGTAGGGGTAGCGTTATACCAGTTGGCAGCACCTTTGCCTTACTGGGATGGCCAGAGCTATTAGTCCTTGACGAGCGCTAAACGGAATGGATGTTCACAATATGGATGAAGTGACAGCTAGTTTCATGGTTTCTTTGGGATAGCCTTGTTGACGCCGCCGCTGCTGTTTTCCTTTCTGTTTCGGGATGTCTTTGGCAGTATGGCGGTTTCCTCCGGGCTGACCTTTCTGATTCAAAATATGTTAGGCAGCGAGGGAGAGGGCTTCCTGCCGGAACTGATGGAGCATTTTTATCCTGCTGCCCGAATGCTAAAACTGCATTTTTGGATGGCGCTGGAAACAAGGGCAATGCAAGAAGCGTTTTTGTTATGTCTGGGGTATTTGCTGGTGGGATTGCTGGTGTCTGTGGTGGTATTTTGGCGGGGAGAGTTAAAGTAGGAAATACATAAGGGAGGATTTCAATGAAAAAAGTAATTTTTAGAGAATGCTATAAGCTGTGCCATAGCAGAAGGTTATGGCTTTTGATGGCTTTATTGTCAGGAATAACCCTGTTAACGTTTTATTCTTCTATTGGATGGAAATATGAAATGGTATATGTTTTGCTAGATGAAACAGAAGAAGAGCGGGAGTTTTTTTCCCATAATGGCTGTATAGCACAGGATATTTACGATTTGATAGGATACGGGCAGGAGGATCATACCGCAGGGAATGGAATGTATTTTTGGATGACATCAGAGGCTCTCGCTTTATTTCAGGAGGGAGGAGAGTTATACGAAAAATATCAGGAGTATTGTTTTCCAGAGCGAATGGTATTGCAGCAAATGATAGGAGGAGAGATTGCATCACCGGAACAGAGGGATTTTGAGACAAGGCAGAGATTTTATTGGCTGCTGACAGATCCTTCCGCTGCCTATATCACCACGGTTATTTTTGCAGCTTTTTTTTTGGGAGAGAGTTTACTGTATGCGGATATCAGGGAGCATTATTTGCCGGACAGAAACGAAGAAAAATTTTTTTTGGGAACTATTTGATTTTTATTCTTTTTTCGCTGTGCTTCTCTATAGCAGAACTCGGATTAGCGATAGCCGTATTTATCCCCAAAATTTGGCTGCTTTCGGCTTCCTATATCATCAAAGGGCTGGTATTGCGTTCTTTGTGCAATACCGGACTGGCAATGCTTTGTGTTGTGTTCTCCTTTTTAGGCAAATCGGAATGGAAAGCGATTGCCCTGAGCAGTTTTTTTATGTTAGCTTTTATAATCAGACGCAGCAATATAAATATCAATCCATATCGGTTCATTGCGGATGCCTTTTGGGAAAGCTGTCATAATGTTTTTTCGATCCTTCAAATAGGAGTTGTGACAGCTTTTATTTTTGTCATTGCAGGGGTTCTTTCTGCAGAATTGTTTTGTCGGACAGAGTTAAAATAAACAAAAAGAAAGGCTGGATTTCTGACAAGGTATGTGGTAAAATGAAATAAGAAAATAGAGGTGGAGCAAAGGGGGAATATGATGGAGGTAGAAACAATTCTGGCAAAATATCTAAGAACAGCAAAGGAAAATGCCACCTATGATGCCGCATGTAAACGCTTATTGGCGAATAAAATAATTCTGGCCTGGATTATGAAAAGCTGTGTAGAAGAATACCAGGATTTTGAGGTAAACGAGATTGCAGAAAAGTATATTGAGGGAGAGCCGCAGATAACGGAAATTGCCGTCTATCCAGACGAAGAAGGAGATACGGGCGAGCAAATAAAGGGCGCTGTCACAGAGGACAGTACGATAACAGAAGGGACGATTTTTTACGATATTCGTTTTTATGCAGTGGTTCCACATTCCAAAAAGCGGATCCGGCTGATTATTAACATAGAAGCGCAAAATGACTTTTATCCCGGATATCCGATTCTCAAGCGGGGAATCTATTATTGCGGGAGGATGCTTTCTTCCCAATATGGGGTGGAGTTTACAGATACTCATTATGAGAAGCTAAAAAAGGTTTATTCGATCTGGATTTGTGCCAATCCGCCGCAATACCGGGAAAATACGATCACAAGGTATGTGATGAAGGAAGAAAATCTGGTAGGAATGGTGACAGAGAAAAAGGAGTATTATGATCTGCTTACTGTAGTGATGATTTGTTTGGGAAATTCCGAAAAGGAGAATTATGGAGGAATCTTGAAGCTGCTGGGTGTATTGCTTTCCGGTGAAAAAGAGCCAGAAGAAAAGAAAAAGATTTTACAGGAGGATTTTGATATTAAAATGACCAAAAAATTTGAAGGAGAGGTGCAGACTATGTGTAATTTAAGTAAAGGGCTTATAGAAAGAAGCCTGAAAAAAGGCTGGGAAGAGGGACTGGAAAAAGGAATGGAAGAGGGACTAGAAAAAGGAATGGAAAAAGGAATGGAAAAAGGAATGGAAAAAGGAATGGAAAAAGGACTGGAAAAAGGAATGGAAAAAGGAATGGAAAAAGGAATTTTAGTTTCTATCCGAAATTTAATGAAGAGTATGGGCTGGCCTGCCGAGCAGGCGATGAGGGCGTTACAGATTCCAGAGGTAGAGCAGCCGACCTATACGGCTGCTTTAAAGGAGTATGTCTAGTTTAGGGAGAGGTAAATTCTTTTTCACGCTGTTTAAAAAATTCATAATACGCCCGGACATTCGGCAGATTGGTCCATTTGCTGGCGCGCATTGGTGTTTCATCAAGGTTGTAGATTTTGGCATACTTCATAGCCAGCAGAAACGGGGAATGGGTGGCGATAATAAACTGGCAGCCGAAAAAGCGGGCGGATTCTTCTAAAAAGGCGGTCAGATCTTGCTGACGTTCGGGGGAAAGGCTGTTTTCCGGCTCGTCTAACAGGAACAGGCCATTCTCCTGAATGTTTTCTGTAAAGTATAAATAAGCGCTTTCGCCGTTGGAATGCTCTCTGACATTTTCGGAAAGCTGTTCTCTGACGTATTGAGATTTGGTGTTTTTCCGTGCGCGGTTGACCTTGACAAGCTGTTCGTAATCGTCGATAGAATGTAATGTAAAACGAGAATGTTTGGCTTCGTAGTAATCTTCAAACAGCTCGCTTCTTTTTTGATCAATTCCTTCGTTCAGGCTGCGCAGGTTTAACATAAAGTCAAACACATCATCACTGGTGATAATCCGGCTTTTCTTTGGCAGCTCCCGCTCCAGAACCGCATCGCAGAAATTTACAAAATCCCCGAAAAAATTTGTCCGGTTATAGAGAGTATCCCGTTGTAACGTTAATTTTTCAGCGATTACATTGAGTGCGGTCGTTTTGCCGGAGCCGTTGCCACCATATAAAATAGTAATGGATTCGTCAAAATTGAGGGTGTGAATCTGATGTTCCGTCAAAATTTGGAAGGGATAAACAGTGGAAAAACAGGTTTCTTTGATTTCATGGAGAAAACGTTCCTCGGTGCCGATAGAAGGAAAGGTAAATTGGGAAAGATATATCATCGTTAGAACCCCCTTTTTTAAGGATAGTACTATTTTATTGTAGCAGAAGTTACCGGTTAGTCAAGCAGATTTTCTGTATTGACAGAAGCCTCTTCTTGTAGCAAAATAAGAGAAAAAGGAGGATGTTATGATGAATATAAGCAAAACCGTAGCCCTTATCCCGGTACGGGGAGGCAGTAAGTCGATTCCATTGAAAAATATCCGGAAATTAGGAGGGTATCCTCTGGTCTACTGGACTGCGAAAGCTGCAGCCGAATGCAGCCGGATTGACGAGGTATATATAGCAACCGATTCCGAACCGATTGCGCAGGCGATAAGAGAGTTCGGGCTGGAAAAGGTTCATGTGATTGGGCGCAGCGAGGAAACTGCTACGGATACGGCTTCGAAAGTGTGATGCTGGAATTTGCCGGTCAATATGAATTTGAAACGATAGTGCTGATCCAGGCGACCTCTCCACTGCTGCAGGCAGAGGATTTAGAACGAGGGATGGCGATTTATGACGAGCCGGATACCGACAGCGTCTTGTCGGCAGTCAGCCAGAAGCGTTTCTGCTGGGGCGTATCAGAGGACGGGTATGCGCAGGCGGAAAATTATGACATTTTCCACAGACCGCGCCGTCAGGATTTTGCGGGGTATTTTGTAGAAAACGGCGCTTTTTACATCACATCCCGAGAGCGTCTGTTAAAGACCAAAAACCGCCTGTCCGGGAACATCCGTATTTGCGAGATGCCGGAGGAAACCTTTTACGAACTGGATGAGCCGTCGGATTGGGTGATGATAGAGCAGTTGATGAAGCTGCGAGAGGGAGGTCTTTTATGATTCATTTTCTGGTGTCGGCCGGTCTGTTTGCCGCCGATCAATACTGTAAGCACAACATAGAGCAGCAGAAAAACCCGGACAGAAAGCTGCTTGGAGGTGAGATCCGGGTGACAAGCTATCATAACCGCGGGGTTTTTCTAAGCTTTTTAAGCGGAAGGGAACGGCTGGTGCGCCTGCTTTCTACCGTGGCCTCTGGTCTTTTTATCGTGCTGGCAGGGCTGGCACGTACCAGGCTCTGCCGCTTGGGGCTGGCGCTTTTGGCAGGGGGTGGACTTTCCAATCAGTTGGATCGTTACCGGAAGGGCTATGTAGTAGATTATTTCAGCTTCCGGCAGCTTCCGCAGGTGGTATTTAACCTGGGAGATATAGGGATTTTCCTGGGAGCGCTGCTGACGCTGCTTGGATTTGGGTTAGAGGAGTAACCCAGCATCCATCTTTATGAAATATCAGAAAATCTTCAGAAAAATATCAGAAAATTCATCTTTCTTTCTTCTGCTCCTATGTTATGATTTTATAGGGAGTTTTGATACAAGTCCGTAACATGTTTATGATATACTAAGTCCTGCAAAGGGAGGGGAGTTCCCTTTTTTGCAGAAAAAATAGGGAGGAGCAGAAGGAATGCCAAGAATCTTAATCGTAGAGGATGAGGAAGCTATTTCCAATTTAATGAAAATCAATCTGGAGGCAGAGGGATATCGCTGTACCTGTGCCTATGATGGAAAGGAAGGGGCAGACTATATCGAACGAGAGACGTTTGATTTGATTTTGCTCGATATTATGCTGCCGGAAATCGACGGCTATGAGCTGCTGGAGTATAGTAAGCCGATGGGAATTCCGGTTATTTTTCTGACTGCAAAGGGTTCTGTCAACGACCGGATCAAAGGACTTAGGTTAGGGGCAGATGATTATATGGTCAAGCCGTTCCAGGTCGGAGAGCTGGTGGCACGGGTAGAGGCCGTTTTACGAAGGTACGGGAAAGGAAGCCGGAAGCTGGCGTTTGCCGATGTAGAGATTGATTTGTTTTCCAGGGTTGTGATAAAGGATGGCCAGCCGGTAGATCTGACGGTCAAGGAATTTGATCTGCTGGTGGAGCTGGTACAGAATAAAAATGTAGCTCTGTACCGGGACAGGCTGTATGAAAAGGTCTGGGGTGAGGTATTCTTAGGGGATACCCGTACGTTGGATTCTCATATTCAGCGCCTGCGGAAAAAGCTGGGTTTGGAAAAATATATTAAAACCGTATTTCGGATAGGATACCGTTTGGAGGAGGAAGAGTAGCTGCGTGAAGCTGTCGTTTAAAATTTTTCTTTGCTTTGTGATTATTTTTGGAATTACCTTTCAGGCGGCAGGGTATCTGCTGATTAACTTTGCCTATCAAAATGCGGTCAGCCAGGAAAAGAAGATGGCTTTTCAGGAGTTCCGTTACAATAAATATGTGTTACAGTCCATTCTTTATTTAGAGCCGGAGCTGCTTTTGGAGGGCGGAAAGGGATTAGAACGTTATGCTAAGAGCTTTACGGTTCCGGTGGCCTTTTATGGAGAGGGGAAGGAGTGTCTGTTTTCCAATATGACCGTACCCTCGGAATATGCAGTATTAGAGGAACTGGAATGGGGAAGATCGAGCTATCAAATAACCCAATATGAGACAGGCAGCTATATTTTTGTAGGGGATTCCGTTCCCTACGATGCCGCCTCTTATACGGGATCCGTTCTCTATCTGATGACGGAAACGGATATTAGCTCTGTAGTAGACTCTCAAAGGGAAATGATTGCTTATTTTCAGAGAATTTATTTGTTGATTTTAGGGATTGGGTTTCCGGTGATTTTTTTGCTTACCAGCTATTTGACCAAGTCAGTGAAACGAGTAGGGAAGGCAGCCAGACGAATAGCAGAGGGGCGCTATTGTGAGCGTATTCAGATAGTCGGACAGGATGAAATCGGTGAATTGGCGGCAGACTTTAATCAAATGGCGGCACGAATAGAGGAAAAGATGGCAGAACTATCTGATCTTGTCAGGCAAAAGGAGGATTTTACCGCCAATTTTGCTCATGAATTAAAAACGCCTTTGACCTCGGTGATTGGCTATGCAGATATGATTTACCAAAAAGAGCTGCCGAGAGAGCAGGTAAAAAGTGCGGCAGGATATATCTGGAAGGAGGGTATGAGACTGGAAGCGCTTTCCTTAAAGCTGATGGATTTGTTTGTTTTGGATAAACAGGAATTTTTATTTCAGGATTTCGTTTTACAAAAGCCAGCGCTGCAGGAAACACTTGCGGATTTAAAACAGGGAATTGAGCCGTTATGCAGGAAGTATGGTGTGACATTTCATATGGAACTCGCGGAAGGAGATATTGCCGTAGATTATGATTTGTTTAAAACGATGCTGCTGAATTTAGCGGACAATGCGGCAAAGGCAGACAGTAAGGACATCTGGCTGACAGGACGGCAACTTGCAGGATCTTTTAAGCTTGCAGAACCAACAGGAGCTATAGAGGGAATCGGGATAATCGGAACGCAGGAAGAGGAGCAGACGGGCTATGAGCTTTGTCTGAGGGATAATGGAAAAGGAATCCCGCCGGAGGAAGTGGGGCGGATTACAGAGGCTTTTTATATGGTAGATAAATCCAGGGCAAGAAGACAGCATGGGGCAGGGCTTGGTATGGCTCTGGTGGCAAAGATTGCAGAACTGCACGGGGCGAAGCTGCGTATAGAAAGCGACGGAACGCATGGGACAGCCGTATATTTATTTTTCCCTGATCGGCTGCCGGGAAAAGAGCAGAGACAGACCGGGAAGGAGGAAGGGGAAGAATGAAAAAAGCCTGGAAGCATACAGCATTGGCTCTATTATTAGCCCTGATCTTTGTATTTGGCAGTATGGCCGGGATGAATCTGATTTTAGCAACAAGGGAGAAGACGTTGCTTTCAGAGAGGGGAAATGCCATTGTGCAGTCTCCTGTCTGGGCATGGCAAGAGGAAAAGAAAAACAGCAGCAAGGCAGAGATAGAGGGAGAAGGGCTGAAGGAGGCAGAAAAGAAGGCCGGAGAGGACATCCGGCAGACGATAGAGCTGCGGGAGATGGAACAGGCCATATACCATTGGGAGCATTATTCCTATGAAATTTCTCATAGTCCCCTAAAAGGGCAGATTTCTATGGAAGAAGCGATAGAAAAGGGCAGTGCCTGGCTGCAGGCAATGGGGTTTTTGGAGGTTGTAATAAAAGGAGTGTTCCAAACAGATTTTTCGGAATCGGCAGATTCTATCTCAAAGGCTCATGTCGCGGTTACGTCGGCCGCAGTCAGCTCTGCAAAGGATCTACAACAGGCTCCAGATGAGGAGAGCGTAAAATCAGAGGAAAGCGGGGAAGCTAGTACCGATGCCGATAAAAAGATAATCCTGCATTCCCTTAGCGCTTCGTTAAATGTCGGGAAGAGGATAGATGGAGAAAATGTGCCGCCAGAGCCTTACCTTAGCTTTTGGAGCATATGGTTTTCCAACGAAAAAATGACAGCATCGTTTAAAATAAATGCCGTAACCGGCGAGGTATGGGAGGCCACCCTGCTTTGGTATGGAACTATTTTAGAGGAACTGCCGATTTTGCTCGGAGAACGCCTCTGGCGCTTTGCAGAATTAGCAGGGGTACAGCCATTGGATGGCCCTTATATGGATTTGGACGGAAATGAGTGCTATGCGTTCCTTAGACTGCAGGATACGGACATGTATGCCAAAATGGAAAGCCATAAAGTAGAAAGCCGCAGCGTTATCGGTGATAAGGAAGAATGGGAACTAGGACAGGTACAGGAAGGGATTATGGTGACATACAACATAACAATAAACTAACAATACCGATTGGAACTGCATAAAAGAACATCGCAGTGGAATGAGGCGTCGGGTAAACATTTATCAGGCTGCTCTAACGGATAAATGTTTAGCCATGTGAGGCGCCGATTGGAACTGCATAAAAATAGGAGGAAAACAATGGAGAACAGCAGGAATGGTGTGAGAGTGAGGGAACGGAAGGCGGAGCTTCGCAGGCGGAGGATGTGGGTAAACGGTGTTTTTTTTATTTGCAGATGTGTCATTTTGGTGTTGCTGGCGCTTGGTCTTTTGGAGATGAAGGGAAAGCTGGAGGACGTGCAGGGAGAGCTGAGGCGTCTGGAGAATCTGCATAAAATCGGCACGGAGGATAACGGTGAGGGAGGCAGCACAGCTTTTGGTGAGGCAGATTCTTCTCATTTGGCGGATACAGATGCAAAGGCAGCTTCGGCCAGCACGTTAGAGGGCGACTACGTCAGCAGCATTGCAGTGATTTCAGTGGATAAGCCTGTGAAACGTTCTCTTGTGGAAATTTTACAAAAATTGGAGGAGTTGGCAGAAGAGGATTCTATACTGGAAAAAGTTTTAGAAAAAAGCAGTGCTTACCCGGAGGATATGTTAGGGGCGCTGGCAAACAATCCAGAGATGGCGGGGTTTGTGGCAGGGTATCTGGATGCAGACAGAACGGTGACGGGCGGCCTGACAAAGACAGAGCAGGAGGAGGAATTCCCATTGCTGCTCCAATGGGACCCCCGCTGGGGCTATGTGCCGTATGGCAGCAGCAATATCGGACTGGCAGGCTGCGGGCCGACAAGCCTGGCAATGGTATTGTATTATTTGACCAGGGATACCACGATTACACCGGATCGGATAGCGGATTATGCGATGGAATATGGCTACTATGTGGAGGGAGCAGGTACGGCCTGGGCATTGATGGAGGATGTTCCTTCCCAATACGGCGTTAAGGTGTCTGCCGTCAATCTGGCGGAATCTTCAATGAAAGCGTGTCTTGATAGGGGAGAGGTGATTATCTGTGCTATGCGGAGCGGGGATTTTACGTCGTCCGGGCATTTTATTGTGATTCTTGGTTATGACGAGGAGGGCTTTATCGTAAACGATCCAAACTGTGTGGCCAGAAGCCGGAGGCGATGGAGCTACGATAAAATCGAGAATCAAATTAACAGCATTTGGGCATACTCCATGTAAGGGCTTGCCGCCACAGCCCGAGAAAGAAAAAATACGAAAAATAAATGTAGTCAGGCGGCATAAGAAATGGAGGAAATCATGGCAGTGGATTTTAAAACGAGCAAGACCAAGGATAATCTGATGAAAGCCTTTGCAGGGGAGAGCCAGGCCAGAAACCGTTATACGTTTGCAGCAGAAAAAGCAAAAAAGGCAGGCTATGAGGTGCTAGAAAAAATCTTTTTATTTACAGCAGAACAGGAACGGGCGCATGCAGAGATTTTTTACAGCCATTTAAAGGAGCTGAATGGAGAAAACTTAGAGATTACCGGCAGCTTTCCGGTGGAAGTGTATGAGGATGTAGACAAGCTGCTGCGGACAGCACAGCACAATGAATATGAAGAACACGATAATGTTTACGAGGAGTTTGAGCAGACAGCGAAGGAAGAAGGCTTTGAGCAGGTAGCAGGCTCGTTTCATATGATCAAGGATATCGAGAAAACACACGGAGATCGTTTCGGACATTTTGCCGATATGCTGGAGCAGAATAAGCTGTTTTGTGCCGAGGAGCGTACACATTGGATGTGTCTAAACTGCGGCTATATTTACGAGGGAATGGAGCTGCCGCAGCAATGTCCAACCTGTCAAGTAGACAAGGGCTATTTTGTGCCGTTGTCACTTTCCCCTTATTCGAGGGAAGAGCCTGTGAAGGTAAAGCTAAAGGAAGAGGGCTGCTGCTGCGGTAAAAAATAAATTGCAAAGCAGTTTTGTTTGAGGTATAATGCTGACAATAAGCTTCAGATATCAGAGAAGGTCAGACAAGGTCAGACAAGGACTATGGCGTAATCGTACAGATATTCGGATATCTGGCTGTTGCGCCATATATTTTAAAAAATTTTAATTAAGACTTGTCTGAATTGTTGGCGGAAAAGGGCGGATGAATAGCAGCAGAAGGAGGGACTGTTATGAAGCATTATGGGACGCAACGATTAGAAACGGAACGGTTGGTTTTAAGGAGATTTACAAAAGAGGATGCTTTGGCGATGTATCAGAACTGGGCATCGGATGAGGAGGTTACGAAATATCTGACTTGGCCGACCCATACTTGTCTGGAGGTAAGCCAGAAGGTGATAGCGGATTGGATAAAATCCTATGAGAAGGAGGATTATTACCAGTGGGCGATAGTTTATAAGGAGCAAGGAAAGCCGATAGGCAGTATTTCTGTGGTGGAAAAGAAAGAGGAAATTTCGATGGTACATATCGGTTATTGCATCGGGAGGGACTGGTGGCATCAGGGCATTACCTCCGAGGCTCTAAAGGCCGTAATGGAGTTTCTGTTTGATGTAGTAGGGGCAAATCGGATTGAGGCAAGGCACGATCCGAGAAATCCCCATTCCGGTCAGGTAATGAAAAAATGCAAAATGAAATACGAGGG
>CASCWU010000051.1 GCA_949155905.1 uncultured Lachnospiraceae bacterium | reverse complement strand
TGATCATGACCGCCGAAAAGCACAACAACAAGAAGGGTAAGGTCGGCGAGGTACAGATCGAGGTTCCGTCCTTCCAGCTTTCCGGCACCTTTGATATTTCCCTGGAAGCAAGCGGAAATACTACTACCAAGCTGGACGGCGACGCCTTGGCCGTAGAAAGCGATTCCTGCTCGGAGGGTACGGTTTACGCTTACATTACGGAAATCCCTTCTAAAGAAGCTGCAATTACCGTAAACGATATCGCTGCTACTCCTGCTGTTTTAAGCCTTACCGTAGGTGAACAGGGCGCGATCTCTATCGTTGGTATCAAGGGCGGCCTGTACAGCAATGTCGCTATCGACGCAGCCGACTGTACGATTGTATCCGAAAACCCGGCTACCGCTACGGTAGAAAACGGTATGGTGACAGCCGTTGCCGCAGGCCAGACCTACATCGACATCGACTACAACGGCATCCAGGACATGGTAAAGGTAGTCGTTACTGCCGCAGCCGAAACTCCGTAAGCACATAAGAGGCTTTGTCCAGACCGTCAAAGTCCGTGTGCTGGATAACGAAACTCCGTAAGCACGTAGAAAGCTTAGAGGGTCGGGGTACAGGAACTACCGTCTGTATCCCGGCTTTCTTTCCTATCGCCAGCCAATCGAGGTAGATCTTATGTGTCTATGCAAGCATTGTTATGAAGCATTTGTACCGCGCAGCGGTAAAGTTATGCTGTACTGCAGGTTATTAACGCAGAATCGTGGCTACCAGAACCGCAGTGAGCAAAATTGCTGCGTTCAGAACAGTAACAACAGCAGCACAGAAAAAGGCAACAGCCAGATACCACCACAAACAACACCGCTAAACGGCCTGTGTCTGTGCCAGCGCTACTGCCCTGACCAGGACAAATATATCCCACACCAGCAACAAAGCGGGTGCAAACAATTTCAATCGGAAACCAAATGAGGTGAATCCTATGAGCGATCTTTTCTTTTCTATCCTTCTGGCGCTGATTCCGGTATGCGGCGCTCTGCTTGGCCGATTCCTGATTCCACTTTTCAAAGCCAGGCTTTCCGCCGCCCAGCTTACCCAAATCAGCCAATGGGTGACCAAGACTGTCCAGGCCGCAGAGGTTTTCTTCGATCTGCCGAAATCCGGCACGGAAAAACGGGCTTATGTCATCCGCATAATAGATGAGCTATTCAATTCCAAAAAAGAAATCATCACCAGAGAACAAATCGAAATCCTTTTAGAAGCAGCCTGGCGGGAATTAAACCAGACAGACAGAACAAACAACGAAACGACTAAAAATCAGCAACTATAACGACAGAAAGGCAGATGATCCGATGGACGCAATCACCGCACTTACCAAGCTTGACTTCCCACTTCTTTTCCTTTCCGTATGCGCTGCGCTGTTCGGCGTGAAAGCGATTCTCTCTCTGTTGGAATGGTTTATCCAGCAGCTTGGCCTGGAAACCAAATGGATGCGGGAAAAACGGAAGGATCACGAGCTGCTTCTTACTACTTCCCAAAACCTGCTTCTGCTCCAGGAGCATCACAAGCGGGATATGGAACGCTCCGATCTGCTCGATCAGGAAATGCGGGATGACATCAAACGGCTGACCGATTTATTCATCGAAAAGGAAATCGACGATATCCGCTGGGAAATCAATAATTTCGCCACCAAAGTAGCCGAAGGGAAACCCTGCAACAAGGACAGCTTTTCCCACTGTATCCGCAGCTACGAGCAATATGAACGGCTGTTGGAGGAAAATGGGCTGGAAAATGGGGAGATGGAACTGTCGATGGAGATCATTGAGGAAGCGTATAAACGAAAATTGAAGGAAGGGTTTTAGTCTATTTTATAATGACATTGTAATGAAAAGAATTGATTTTTTCATTATAATTGTATATACTATAGACAGAAAGAAAGGGGTGTTATTATGGCACAGGCAGTAAACGTCAATTTTCGTATGGATGCAGATTTAAAGAAAAGCATGGAACAAACCTGTTCTGAACTGGGAATGTCCATGACGACTGCTTTTACTATTTTTGCAAAAAAAGTGAGCCGTGAAAGGCGGATTCCGTTTGATGTAAGCATTGATCCATTCTACTCGGAACAAAACATCCGCTATTTAGAACAAATCGCCAACGATGTTGCACAGGGAAAGGCACATTTTGCCGAGCATGAACTGTTGGAGGTTGATGAATAATGCGCCTATTGTGGGAAGAACGTGCCTGGAAGGATTATCTGTATTGGCAAACACAGGATAGAAAAACATTGAAACGTATCAA
Organism: uncultured Lachnospiraceae bacterium; assembly: GCA_949155905.1. GTDB lineage: Bacteria > Bacillota > Clostridia > Lachnospirales > Lachnospiraceae > MGBC131033. Next base: position 21,466 of record CASCWU010000051.1, on the reverse strand, counting down.
TGCATTAATCAATGATATGAAACGAACCCCCTTCCAAGGCATGGGGAAACCAGAACCATTAAAAGAAAATTTAAGCGGATATTGGAGTAGACGGATTGATGAAACAAACCGGATTGTTTATTTTGAACAAAATGGTACTATTTATGTCATTTCGTGCCGAGGACACTACGAAAATTGAATTTTAAAAATATTAAGTAAATGCCTCAATTCACTATAGAATTGGGGTGTTTTTTATACTCCCTTAGTCTTAATTATTATCTCTGTAAAGTTTCTATAAAATAACCTTTGAAGGAGGCCTTTTAAGTGTTACGAAAAATCAAAGAATATCTGGAATACCGCAAATATAGAAAAATCGCCAAACGGGAGCTTGCCAGGACTGCCGCTGCCGTTCTCCCTGCTCTTAGGAGCCTGGCGGAAAAACAGGCAGAAGCGGCTGCACTTTTCCTCCGTTTTTTAGAAAACGCCAAACAGATAGACGATGATCAGCTTATTTTGGAGTTTTTCAAGCTTTTGGCAACGGAACGGGGACTGGAAAAGCAGTAAGTAATTCCATATGCCAAAGCTGCCGCTTCCTGGAAAAAGTACCTCTTACAATTCTCCCATTCCTGGACGGATACAACGGAAATCCTGTCTGACTCCCATTCCCTGACCGGGTGGCTGGAACAGCGCAACAACTTCTATCGTTAAAAACTTTGCTTAACTCTGAAAAAAGAGTTCTATTTAAAACTCTCCTACTGTTTTAAATTGGGCGATCATAGCCAAGGAACGGACATAGACGGCGTCCGGGACAAGACTATGGATACATGGGGTTTTTAACAAGACTCTGGAAACACACCTTGACGGAGTATAAACTATGACATGGAGGAGTAAATGCTTGAACCCTCGAATACATGGCAAACCGTAATCCCTATCTGGCGGATGAGGTTGCGAAAGCAGAAAAAATTGACCATGTTGGTATACGCAAATATCGGCGGGAGCCGGTAGGTGGCTACGTACCGCTAACAACAGGCAACGAGCAGGACGGCACTCGGTATATTTTTTATACCAGAGAGCAATCCCCACAGACTACCCATCCTCCGAGTAGACTACAGCCATCATGTAGCTTCTGCTTGTAACGCATAGTGTACCTTGTATAGTTCAGTTCTGCAAGGTATTTAGACGCGGTGTTTCGTCTAACGAGAAGAACTGATTTCCAAATGAAAATAGATATGGATTAGATATTAGTATTTCACCAAAATAAATTTTTCAGCTGAATAGAACATTAAAAATGGCAGGCCATTCTGCCTACCATTTATAGCCACAGTTCTTACAACGAAACTGCTTATAATGTCCTTGAAATGCAAACGTATCGGATAATTGGGTAAAGTCAGATATTTTCTTTATGTTAGTGCTGCCACAGGTTGGACATTTAGGTTTATTTACAAAAAGATCAAGAGCTTCTGCGTTATTACGGGCTATTTCTTCAGGCGTCAGTTGTGAATAACACTCTTCTTTAAGAGTATCATAATATCTTTTCCTAAAACCAACTAAAAACTCCTTTGCAGTTTCTTCATTACAGTTAAAATAATTTTGGATACGTGTTATCGCTTCTTCTAATTTACCTTCATTGATATAATTATATATTGCTATAAATGGAGAATTCCTATCCTGATTAATCTTTTCTAGCATTTGTGATAGATCCATATCAATACCTCTTTTTGTTTTATTATATTTTATTTCTTAATATGCAATTTAAGGCTATAGGAGAGTCTTTAAATGCTTTAACTTCCATAAATACTATAACAAACAATGCAAGATTAAGTCAAGAACAAATCACTTCAAAATTAATTTCAACTGCAAAAAATTATTCTATAGAAGCACTAAAAATTGCTATTCCCCAGACAGACCTAGACGAAAGCTCAATAAAGGCAATACTAAGTGCAAAGGGATTAAAAGATCTAATCCTGGACACTACTACCGCTGAATTAGCCCAAGCTGCTGCCACCAAAGCCCTTTCTGCTGCCCAGTGCGATGCTATTCCTTTTATCCAGGATTGGATCCTAGCGTTCAAAGGGCTTCTGGAGTACGTAAAAGCCCTTCCCAGCAGATTAAAAGCTCTTGTTGACAGTTTAAAGGTATTCACCCTTGCCCATCCAGCCATTGCTACGGTTGCTGCTGTCGGAGCTGCCACCATGGGGCTCGTCTCCGCCGCCGACTGGCTCAGCAAATCCCTGGATCGCCAAAAAGAAAAGCTGCAAAACGCCAGACAATCCTATGACAACGCCGCTTCTGGCCTCAAAAACATCACTTCCGAACTGGAACAGGTTCGCACCCAAATAGAAGAACTACAGGCAAAAGGCCACCTTTCCTTTCTCGAACAGGGAGAACTGGAGCGGCTGGTTGCCTACCGGGAAAACCTGGAACTAGCCCTGGAAGCAGCAAAAGTAGAAACACAGTTAGAAGCCAATAAGACAGCAAAGGAAAGCAAAGAAACCTATGACAAGGAATTTGGCGACTACCGATCCACAAACACAGACGAAGCTGTCCGCTCCGTTCTCGCGAATCATGCTGCCGGATATTTTCAGTCCTTTGAATTTCGGGGCGTCCAATCCGGCGATATCAGCGACCAGATTGCTGCCTATGTCACTGCCGGGCAGGAAATCGAACGAATCAAACAGGAAATCACCCAACAAAAGATCGAGCAAAACGGTGCCTGGGATCATTCTTTAAACAAAGATCTGGAGTACTGGCAACAGCTAAAGGAATACTCTACCCATGCCCTAAACAATTCTATCCAAACCCTAAACGCTTACCAAAACGACGCCAAACTGGCAGAGGAAGTAGACTGGGATTACTACCAGGAACTGGAAGATCTGCAAAAACTCATCCACTCTTATTACAACACCGATCAATGGAATACGATAAAATTTAATAGCATCTTTGACCGCGAGGATATCGATGCCACCAAAGAGGAATTAGTTTCTTTAGCAAGAGAAGGAAAACTAACCTCTACTGTCCTCAAGAGTTACCCCGCTTTATACAAGGCTATCCAGGAAGCAGATTTCGTTGGGGAAAATGGAATCTTCCTGTTTCTGAAACAAATCCGTGCCGCTGCAGAAGCGAGTGAGCATAGTTTAGACAATTTTTACCTTTCTGAAGAACAATGGAGCGCCTTTGATGCCTTTCAGTCCCGACTAGCTGGCATACAGGATGCCTTTGACAACCTTTCTACCGACAAACCGGAAGAAAACCTGAAACGTCTGTTGTCTCTTATGAGAGACGAGCCAGGCTTTGACCTTACTATGTACCGCTCTGCGGATGGAACAATCAACTACGAAGCCGCTCTAAACCAGCTCCGTCAAAACGCCATAGAGCAAACCCTTCCCCTGATCCCGGAATTAGAGGCAGAAATCCTTTCTATGGGCAATGCGGTAGAAACTACCAGCCAGAAAACAAGCCGCCTGGCCGAGAACTATCAAGAAATCCTGAATGTGCTAACCCGTGTCCAAAAGGGCGAATCTCTGACTGCTGCAGAAGTAGCAGACTTGATCAGCAAACATAGCTCCCTGGCAAATGCCATACAAATAACCGCAGACGGATTTTCCATAGAGACAGAAGCCTTAACGAATCTTGCCATCCAATACGGAGATACATCAAAGCAAGCAATTACTGCTGCCCTAAGCCAGACACAGGCCGCAATAGATGGGATTTACAGCCGTGTTGCAGGATATGGCATTGAAGCAGAAGCTCTGCAAACTCTGGCGGAAACCTACAGCACTGTCACAGAAGGAATGGATCCCCTTCAAAAGAAGCAAATCCTGGAACAATTCAAGGGAGCTGCCGAAGGTAATAAAAAATATGAGGAAATATTTAACAGCGGGCTTTTTACGAAACTTATTAACAAACAGGAGCATTTAGCCTCCTTAAAGGAGCAGCTTAATCCCCTTACATTATCCCCTGATAAATATGACTTAGGGGAGACAAAGACAAGCGGTTCAGGCAAAGAATTTTCAGGTGAATTAGATTTAGTATCCGTATCCATTACTACCTTGACCGAAAAGATTGCTCTATTAAAAGCAGAGCTGGAGCATCTTACCGATCCAACGGAACGGATGAAAAAAATCAAGGAACTTGCAAAAGCGGAGCAACAATTAGCCGGGTATTATGAAAAAGCGGCCAACGAATACGAAGAGCAATATAACACCCTGAAAAAAGGCTTGCCGCAAGAATGGATTGATGCCTTAGAAAAAGGAACAGAATTTGACATCGAGCAACTAAGCGGCGACAAGGACGAACAGGATTATAACCAATTCCAAAAAGCCCAGGAAGCCTACCGTAACTGGAAGGAAATGGAAAGCAACCAAAAGGACAGCATCCAAGACTGGGCAAAATCCTTAGACTGGGCTGCCGAGGAGATTAGCAACCTCAACTCCGAACTTTCCACATACGAATCCATGCTGGACAATTCGGAATCCTACAAAAACAGCATCAAATATTGTGATATCCTCATCCAGAAGCACAAAGAGCTACGGGATGCCACCAAGGATCTGCTGGACGTCCGCGAAAAGGAATACCAGGATTCCTTAGCGCTGCTGACAGACGAACAGCGAAAAGCAGTAGAATCCAACGACCTGAAAAAGATAAAAGAATTCCAGGGTCAGACAGGTGAGGAATACTATAACCGGATAACGGATGCTTTGGAGAAAAAGAAAAAACGGGATGAAGCAAAAAGCAATCTCCACAAGGAACACGAGACCTGGCAAAATTCCTACCTGGAGAAAGCCAATCGAGTCAGTCAATGGTACGATCACCGTACTGACAATATAGACACCCGGAAAAATGCGATCCAAAAGGAAATCAGTATCCGGGAAGCGAGCGGCCTTGCCGTGCCGGCAGCTTATTACGAACAGATCGCAGAATTGGAGAAAAACAAGCTCGCTTATCTGAAAAGGGAGCAGCAGGATCTCCTCCAGATCCGGGATGCTGGCTTGGCAAGCGGGGCAATCGCCAAATATTCCCCGGAATGGTATGCCCTAACCAGCCAGATTCAGGATGCCAACTTGGCAATCTTAGATTGCGAGTCCAGTCTTGTCGAGATGAACAACTCCGTCCGCGATATGGAGTGGGGCAACTTTGACGAGCTGATGAACAAGCTGAATGCCATTCACGAGGAAGCAGATTTCCTGATTGACCTGATGTCCGACGCAGAGCAGATCGACGAAAACGGAAACTACACCGAAGAAGGGCTTGCTACTCTGGCTATGCACCGTACCAAATATCAGACCAAACAGGAAGAAGCCAAACGATATAAAGAGGAGGCCGATTCCCTGGCGGATGCGACCGACGAGGCTTCTATCGAGCGCCGGGAGGAGCTTCTGGCGTTGCAGCGGGACTGTATCGCTGCTGCAGGAGACGAAAAGCAGGCGATGATTGCCTTGGCACAGGAGGGCATCCAAAAGCAGATCGACAACATGGGCGAGCTGATCCGCAAGAAAAAGGAGGCTCTGCAGGCAGAACGGGATCTGCAAGATTACCGGGAATCCATCGCCGAAAAACAAAAGCATGTAGCAGACCTCGAAAAAGCGATGGTTGCCCTGGCCGGAGATGATTCGGAGGAGGCCAAAAAGAAGAGGAGGCAGCTCCAATCTGATCTGGCCGATGCCAAAAAGGATTTGTCCGATACCGAGCGCGACCATTCCTATGAAGAACAGGAAAAGGCTCTGGATCAAGTGTTAGAAGTCTATACAACCAATATGGAAACCGTCTTAAACGACACCGAGCAGCTCTTCCTGGCCTCCATGGAAACCGTCGATCAGGCGTCCGAGTCTGTCGGAAATACGATAAAACGGATGGCGGAACAGGCCGGATATGAAATCACGACCCATATCACGGATATCTGGAAAAGCTCTGCCGCACAAGCAAATCATTCCGCTGACTCCTTGGAAAGCGTTGGAGAACGAATTACGCATGTGATAGAGGGTATTGCCCTTAAATGGGCCGAGGTACAGGCCGCCGCAGAACGGGCTGGGATAGCGCAGCTAAACGCAATGGGAAGCGATACGATGTCCTCTGGTACAGAGGAACAGAGACGAAAGGAAAGTGTGGAAGCCTTCTTACAAAACAGCGAACACTACTCCAGCAAACGGATCACCAGCTCGGAGGATCCCGCTTACGCCAAGCTTTCCAGCCTCAACAAACACCTGATTGACGCCGGATACGGCAATTTAAGCTACCAGGGAATGGCAGAACTGGCGAATCTTCTAAAAATCAACGGCCTGCAAACCCATACCGCCGTTTCCGTTAAGCAAGACACTTCCCTGAAAAAGCTGATCGAGGAGGAGTTAAAAAAGCTCCATATCCAGGGCTTTTCGACCGGCGGTATCATCCGATCCGTCACCGGGGAGGACGGCTATCTGCTGGCGCAAAAGGGCGAGGCTATTTTAAGCCGGGAGGCCGTCACTGCCTTGCAGGGCTTTAACAGCTTTGCTCCTGCTATGTCGCCATATCTTCTAGAACTCCCTTCTCCGCAGGAAGCGCTGCCGATGAATCAGGGAACACAGGTGCTTCTCTCCGGCGGAGCCGTCCAAATCCATATCGACCAGGTAGAAAATATGGACGACTTTATTACCAAAATGCAGGATGGCCGCACCCAACGGCTGCTGCAGGAGGCGATCTGGGGAAATGCGCTCGGCAGCGGCAGGATGGGAATTTATCAGGTATAAAAATTTTTACAAAAAGAGGTGAATCAGATTTGCGTGTATATTCTTGTGGCTTTCTTTACAATGGAATTTCCTCGGATAAGATGGGTGTCCGGCTCTGCAGCTTTGGCGGCAGCGGCCTGGATACGACCTCCGCCGGGGAAAAAATCGAACTGTCTACGCAAAAGCTTAGCGGCAGGGATCGTTGGTATCACTACTCCTCTGCCTTTGGGGAAGCGTTAAGCTTTACCCTTCATATCGTAAAAACCGACAAATCCAGGATGGAACGGCATGAAATCGCAGAGTACAGCCGCTGGCTGCAGCGCCGGGACGGCTACAAGCGGTTTCAGTTTTTCGGAACGGAGTTTGCCGGGATCGAATTTTATGCCATTGCCACAGAGCTAAACGAGCTTTCTGTTGGAAATGTCACGTATGGGCTGGAGGTGAAGATGATAACCGACGCACCTTACGGCCTCGCTCCCAAACAGTCCAAAACCATCTCCTTTACCGGAGAGAACACCTACACCTATTTTAACCAGTCGGATGACTATGGATATCTTTATCCGGATCTGGAAATCACCGTACAGGCAGACGGGGATTTGACGATTACCAACCAGTTTGAAGCACGGCAGACAGCCATCCGGGACTGCCAGGCCGGGGAAATCCTTACCTTAAACGGCGATCTGCGCCAGATCACATCGACCAGGCCGGACAAGCTAGAGGATCGCTTTAATTGGAAATGGCTTCGCTTCTGCAAGACGGATCAAAGCAGCCAGAACCTCCTTTCGGCTTCTCTTCCCTGTACGGTGACGATGGCCTATCAGAACATACGGAAGGTAGGTGTTTCCTGATGAAACTGGACTTTAACCTGCTCCGGCAGATGGAATACCCGCAGGTCATTTTATGCAGACGCTCCCACCAGAAAATCGGTGAATTAGTCGGTGTATCCGATCTGCGGCTTGACTTAAACCTCTCCTCCTGGAATGAGCTTTCCTTTTCCGTCCCTTACCGCTATCAGGGACAGGTTCACCCGCTCTGGAACCGTATCCGGGATCTGGCCACCGTCTTTTTGCCGCAGTTCGGCTATTTCCAGATCGAGGTTTCCGAGCAGGACGACGGAGCCAATAAAACAAAACGGGTGACAGGAAAAAGCCAGGAGGCAGAGCTTGGCCAGATTTTGCTTCATGGGGTGCAAATCAATGTCGTAGACGGCGATATCAAGGACGAGGATTTCGCTCCGAAACGGTTTTACCAGCCGCTTGATCCGGAGCATAGTATTTTGCATCTTTTGCTGAAGGAAGCGCCGCACTGGAGCATTGGCCATGTAGACGAAAGCCTGGCGGATAAGCAGCGCAGCTTTGAAATAGACGGCACCTCTGTGTATGACGAGCTGATGGGCGAGATTTCAGAGCAGTTCCATTGTATCTTCCAGTTTGACAGCTTCCGGCGGCTGATCCATGTCTACGATCAGAATACCTTCGGCGCGGAAACGACCCTCTTTCTCTCCCACGACAACTTTATCGACTCCTTCACAATAGAAGCCAATGCCGGAGAAATCAAAAACTGCTTTAAGGTTTCCGGCGGCAGCGGGATCGACATCCGCGAGGTCAATCCAAACGGAACGGCCTATCTGTATGTCTGGGGCGCACAGGATCTGGACGATATGACGCCAGAGCTGCGAAAGCGGCTTGTGGCCTACAACAGCCTGTATGACAGCCAGAAGCAGCCTTATGAGGCGCTTATGCTGCAAATCGGGCAGAAAATCGAGGAGCTTTTAGCGCTCTCCTCCGCCGCTCCCGCTGACCTGACAAGCGAGGACTGGAGCAGCTACAGCCTGAATTACCTGGAGGAAAAGCGGAAAAGCAATCAAAATGCTCTGGACGTGGCAATCCAAAAAGGCTGCGGTTCCGTAAACGATCCGAATTACACCACCCTCTACCTGCCGATCTATCAGCGGCTCGTCGCTATCAAGGCCGAGCTTCAGGTACGCCAGGCACAGATCGACGCCAAGCGGGCAGAATACAACGCGCTTCTGGCACAAAAGCAGGCCATCCAGCAGCGCCTGGATTTGGAGCGCTTTCTTGGCACAGAGCTTTGGAAGGAGCTTTCCTCTTACCGAAGAGAGCAGACTTACGACAATCCCAACTACGAAGTCACTGACGATATGAGCGATATCGAACGCTTTGCCCTTGAACGCCAGCTTTATGAACAGGCCTATGAGGAAATCCAGAAAATCAACGATCCGATCTATCAGTTTTCTACCAAAATGGCCAATCTGTATGCGATTTTCGAGGCGCAGGAGGCTCTCGTTGACCAGTTCCAGCTTGGCAATTTCATCCGTGTCGGCAACCAGGAGGACGAGGTGCATAAGGTACGCTTCTTAAAGCTGAGCATCTGCTTTGAACAGCCAGAAGACATCACCGTCGAATTCGGCGAGCAGATGGAGCTGCAGGATAACGCTGCCGCTGCCAACCGCTTTATGGACGGCGTGCGCCAGGCTGCCAGCTCCTACAGCTTTATCCGCAAGCAGATAGAGCAGGACAAGAATGCGATGAATTACGTCAAGGCGGTACGTCTCCTGGGACTCTCCTCTGCCCTGGCCGACGTCCACAACGCAGACAACCAGGAATTTACCATCGGTTCGAGAGGCCTGATTGGAAAGGAATGGAATGAGGAAAAGGGCGACTACGAATTAGAACAGCTTCACGCGATCCACAACAAGCTTGTCTTTACCGACGATGGCTGGAAATCCTGCAAGCTGGCGCTCGGCAAAATCCAGATAAACGGCGCAGACGTCTACGGCCTGATCGGCGATGTCGTCATCGGCAAGGTGATCATCGGAGAGAACCTGTATATCGGAAACAGCCAGAATACGATGCTCTTTGATAAAACGGGACTTCGGATTACCAACGGCGTCAATACCGTCACCATCCAGCCCGATACCAACCATGTCTTTCAGATCCTAAAGGGCAATACGCCTGTGATGTTTGCCGATGCCGAAGGGAACCTAACCCTGACCTCTCGGATCATCACCGACTCCGGGTATATCGGTGGATGGACGATTGATAAAAACGGGCTGCGCGGCGACGGGGTGATCAGCGGCGGTTCGATCAATGGAGCAATCATTACTTCCAATGGCGCTTACGGTAGTACAACCATCAATGGCGGCCAGATCCATTCCATAGCCGGAACAAACAGCGTTACCATTTGCGGCAGCAACATCAAGCAGGACGGAACAAACGCCAGCTTTATTAACCGCTGCCGCTATACGATCTATAACGATGACGGCCAGACGAATGAATCCGGCGAAGTCCAGATCAAGGACGGCACGGTTTTAATCCAAAGCAGCTATAATGCTTATCTTCGCGCCAAAACGGATCACTATTCTGGTTATATCAAATTGATTGGGATTTCCAGCCTTGGCAACCTGGTGATTGGGCAGCAAACCGGGAAAAACGGATATGTCCATGGAGATACGGCTCTGGATACCGGAACCTTGAAGGCAACTCCTGTCATTTTATATTGTACGACCTTCCGGGTCAACCGAGACGGAGCTTTTCATACCAACATTGACAGCGGAAATCTTGGCAGTTCGGCAAATTTGATCCACACCAAAAATCTCACCGCCTCTACCGGCAGCGGGGCAAACGGAGAATATCTGAACATCGGCGGAAAGGCGATCCCAACCGGAGATTGGGTGGCCAGCTATGTTTCCGGTCATCTTTCTTCAATCCAGTCACAGATTGCCGGGCTGCAGGCACAGATTTCGGCCCTGGCTTCCAGACCAGTGGCGCCGACACCCAGCACTTAAAAAAGGAGAATGTTATGAAACAGTTAGAAGCAAAGAACAACGAAGCAATACGGGAGATCGAGGCCTACCTGTATGATAAAAAGGTCATCAATCTCATCCTGGATCTGTTAAAACGGGTCAAGGTAGAGGGCTTTGAACAGGCTCAGCTTTTCGGCGAGGTCGGCAGGCTTCTCTGCTCTCCTGTCAAAACCGATACCCTGCGGATCGAAGAGGACGAGCTGCAGGAGCTGTCCTGAAAACACTGTCAATGGAAACAGCTTCCACACAAAATGGAAAGGTGGTGAACGATGTTTTGCCAGAATTACAAAAAGTAAATACAGATGTCTTTATCAATCTGCGGGATCGCACCGACCATATCATCGTATCCGCCAACCGCGGCGATGCACACTCCCGCACGATCCGTTTTCATTTTACCTACGAAGGGGAAATCTATGAGCTGCCGGAAGGAACGGTCGCGCGGTTCCTTGGCACCAGGCCGGATGGGGCCGGTATTATCGAAGAGCTGCCCTGTACGGTCATCGGGAACCAGGTTCTTTATGAAATGACGCCTTATGTCCTGAATATCCCCGGCGACGTCCGCGCCAAAATCGAGCTGCGGAACGACGAAACCGAACAAATCTTAACCACGGTTTCCTTTCTCATCCATATCCCGCCGGATCCTTTTGACGAAAATACGATTATTAAAACAGATGAATTCTCCGTCTTAAATCAGTTGATTACCACGATTGAAAAGGCAGTAGACGACGTCAACGCGGCTCTCGTACAAGTCGAGCAAACAGTAGACGAAGCCAACCAGGCAATCGCCGTGATCTACGACACCAATGAAAAAATGCAGGAGGTCATCTCCGACGCCCAGACGGTGATCGGCGATATGGAGCAAAAGCTGGCCGAAACCGATGAAAAGGTGGCCGGATGGCAGACCGATATCGAAACAGCGATTGCGGACGCCGAAAAATCCGTCGCGGATACGCTTTCTCAGACACAAGCCGATGTCGATTCTATGATTTCCAACGCCGAGCAGTCCGTCTCCGATACGCTCTCTCAAGCACAAGCCGACGTTGATTCTATGATTTCCAACGCCGAACAGTCTGTTACGGATACGCTCTCCCAGGCACAAGCTGACGTCGATTCTATGATTTCCAACGCCGAACAGTCTGTTACGGATACGCTTTCCCAGGCACAAACCGACGTTAATTCTATGATCACACAGGCTGGACAAGACGTATCTGCTATGCTCTCACAGGCGGAACAGGACGTATCCGGTTTGGTTTCTCAGGTCGAAGCGGCGATCAGCCAGGCCGGTGAAGCGGCAAATCAGGCTAACCAGGCCACGGCAAACGCCAACCAGGCGACTTCTGCGGCAAACGAAGCGGCGGCCGGGGCTGTGACGGCAACCGAGCAGGCTGACCAGGCCACGGAACGGGCGATTGCCGCGGCAAAAGCTGCCGAGGAAGCAGCGGCCAGACAGCTTCCGATTGCCACGGATACCACCATCGGCGCGGTAAAGGCGAGCGAGCAGGTGGCGGTGGCCGAGGACGGAACGATGAGTATTCTTTCTGTTCCGTTTGAAGCTCTCCCAGAAGAAACCCGAACCTATTCGCCTTTTCTTATCCAGGCAGAGGAGCCGCCGGGAGATCCGGGAAAGGCATGGATCAACAGCGTTACGCATGTCATGTCCTATTACGACGGTACTGCCTGGGTAAAGCTGGCCTCTATCTGGTCATAAACCGTAACAGTTCAGACGTGAAGTTTTCATATGGTCTACACAACGAGTGTGCAGACCTGTCTGAACTGTCACCAGAAACCTACAAACGAAAGGAGTCACGATCTATGTATCCAAATCCAACCCGAGCTGCCCTGTTTTCTGTCATCATGGAACCGGAGGACGTTTCTCTGCTGCAAAAGGCCGCAATCGAAACGGAGCTTTATACCGATACCATTGCCCGGCTGATTGGCAGCCAGCCGGATATCATCCGCCAGGAGGTCTTTTCCTCCTATCAGGACAAGCAACTGGCGTCCCGTATGGCCTTTGAGCAGCAGAAGGCACAGATGGAAGAAAAATATGTCCCGGAATTTCTTTATGGGAAATTCCACTATGACTGGAACATTACCTATGCCACCCGCCTGATGACTATTACAGTCTACGATGCCTCTGGGATCGAGCTGCTGAAAAAGCACCATATCAGCTTCGCGACCGTTTATCCAGGCTAAATGGAAAACGTAGAAATGCACTCGCAAGTGTGCGAAAGGAAAGATCCAGTAAAAAGAAAGGATGGTGATAACCATGCTGACGGCAGCGCAAGTGATGACCTTAAAAGCCAAAATCAAGGCAGAGATGCTACGACGTTCTGCTCACGGAAGTGTCGCTGCCTATGGAGGAGCGAATTACGATTTCACAAAAAATCCCGAACCGGAGGCCGTTATCCAGGCAGAACACGGGCAAAAAACCGTCGATCTGCTGCTGCAGATCGCCCCGCATAACGGGCTTGTCCCGGTTGAGTCCGAGCAGACGATCCAGCCGGAATTTGACGCAGAACTGTTAAGCTATGTCGATACCCTGGCCGCGCAAAACATGACGGGTGCCTCCAGTTGTGCCGCTGCCTGTACCGGGCTGTGCGTCTCTACCTGCACGACAGCCTGTCAAGGATGTTCCGGCACCTGCAGCGGTACTTGCCAGGGGTGTTCGAGTACCTGTACGGGAAGCTGTTCTGGCTGCTCTAATACCTGTACTGGCACCTGCTCCGGGTGTTTTGGTTCCTGTGTCGGCAGTTGCTATGGCTGTACTGGCTGCGGCGGACAATGCTCGTATAACTGCAGCGGCTGTTCGGGAAGCTGCTCCGGCACCTGCTCTGGCTGCTCCGGGAGCTGTTCCGGCACCTGCTCTGGCTGTACCGGTTCTTGTTCCGGCTCCTGCCAGGGGTGTTCCGGCTCTTGCTCCGGAAGCTGCTCCGGCGGTTGTATGAATGGCTGCACAAGCAAATGCAGCGGCTGTACCGGAGTATGTACCGCCGTATGCGCCCTGGCTTCCTCCTCCTGCGCCGGTCTGTGCGGCTCCGGCTCCTGTGCGGCAGCCTGCGGCGGTTCAAGCTGTAAAGGAAGCAATAACTAAATGCCAGGAAAGCTGAAAGATTGAAAGCAAAACACTAAAGACAAAAAACTGAAAATCAAAAACAAAAAAATCAAAAAGGAGAATGTGATATGATTGCGAGATTACACGATGGAACAGAACTGAAAATCGAACGATTAAGCTGCGAATACCAGACCGGGGTTAGAAAAAGTGTAGAGGATAGTTTTACGATCTCTCATGAAGATGCAAGGGAGCTTGGCCTTGACAACATCAGCAAGCTTTTTACAGAGGAAAATATTTCCACTATCACCTACCAGACCGACAGCGGCATTGAACTGACCAGAAGCTATCTTTCTTTAAAGCTCGCTCACTATACGCTGACGGAAACCGTTGCCACCTATACCGTTATTTTGTCCAGAGAGGCAAGTGAAGAAGGAGAATTAGATGTCAGAGAAATCGAAGATCTGTGATCCGGACTATTCTGTTTTTTTACCGGAGGAAACGGTCTGTCCTATCCTCCAGGCAAAGGCTCTGTCCTGGGCGTATGATCGCGTCGCCTCCGATCTGTTCCGCAAATATATGGTGCCTGCCATAGATGGCGGATTTCTGCCGGAATTCTTTGAGCGACGTCTGTATTACCAGTTCCAGGACGCTGAATGCTCCCGTCCGCTTACCGACGTCTATCTGCCGGATGCCTTCCAGAGCGCCCGGTATCGGTTCGGCCTGAATCTGATGAACGGACGCTACAGCATCTGGGATGCCGACAAAGTGGCCATGCAGCCGCTCCGCCAGATCGACGCTTCCAACGTAACCGATTTGCAAATGCAGTATTTGCAGCAGACAAACTTTGAATGCTATTTTGCTATAGACAGTCTCAGCTTCCTCCTGGCCACCTGCCAGGAGGAGGCCGAACGGCCTCTGATAGAAGAAGCCTTCCGGCTGCTGGAGGAGACGGCCTGTGCCTTTCACCTGTGTACGTATGCGGTTTTGCTGGTGGAGGAGCGTTTTCCGTTTCCGTTTTATGACTATACCATAGATATCAAAAACAAAACGATTGAGGTCTGTTACAAGGGCCAAAAGGAGGATTCCTGTGAAGCTTTATCGAAGACCGGATGATTTTAGTGAATCGCTCGCCGCGATGTATTACAATCCCAAAACGGCAACCGACTCCAGTGTTGCCTCCCGCTGTATTACCTTTCAGGTGACAGACGCCTGCAACCTGCGCTGCTCCTATTGCTACCAGACGAACAAGGGAACGCGGGTGATGCCGATAAAAACCGCCAGGCTGCTGATCGATCTGATTTTATCCGGGGAAAAGGGCTTTCGGGAATACCTTGCCTCGGAATCTACGACCGGCATCAATCTGGATTTTATCGGCGGAGAGCCGCTCTTAGCTCTGGAGGTCATCGACGAGGCAATCGACTATTTCCACCGCCGCACCTGGAAATTAGACCATCCATGGAAAAACAAATGGCGTGCTTCGATTACGACAAACGGCACGATTTATACCGACGAGGTCAAACGGTTCCTTACCAAGCACGAAAACCATCTCAGCTATTCCGTTACCGTAGACGGAAACAAACAGCTTCACGATGCCTGCCGGAAATTCCCGGATGGCTCCCCTTCCTACGATCTTGCTATGGCCACCGTCCTTGACCGAAGGAAGCAGGGCTATTATGTCGGCAATAAGCTGACGATTTCACCGGATAACCTGCCCTACCTTTATGACGCGATTGTCACGATGGCCGAAAACGGCTATCAGGACATTAACGCGAACTGCGTCTTTGAAAATGTCTGGCAGCCGAAGGACGCTGCACTCTTTTACCAGCAATTAAAGAAGATAGCCGATTATCTGTTAGAAAAAGAACGATTCCAGCAGATGGACTGCTCTCTTTTTAACTGCAGCTTTTTTGTCCCGCATACCGCCTCTGATAATAAAAATTATTGCGGAGGAACCGGGCTGATGCTGGCGATGGATCCGGACGGATGGCTTTATCCCTGCCTGCGCTATATGGAAAGCTCAATAGGAGAAGATCGCCCTGCTTACCGGATCGGAAACGTATGGGACGGAATCGGGCAGTCCGAGGAAGAGCAGAAACGGATTTCCGGGCTGAAGCAGATTAACCGCAGGTCGCAAAGTACAGACAATTGCTTTTACTGTCCGATTGGCTTTGGCTGCGCCTGGTGTTCCGCTTATAATTATCAATGCTTCGGCACGGCAAACAAGCGCGCCACGTATATCTGTGAGATGCACAAGGCCAGAGCATTGGCTAACGTCTATTACTGGAACAAGCTGTTCCACCTGGAATCCCCGGACACCCATTTTCACCTGTGGGTTCCGAAAGAATGGGCGCTGGCCATCGTCGGAGAGGAGGAATACCAGCAGCTTTTGACACTGAGCGCCTCCGAGCCAATGACCGTAAAAGAAGCCTATCAGAAATCGAAGGCCTTTGTCGAAAGCGGACGCTGGTACGATTATGGCTACCATGTTTAAAACAGTGTCTGCCTATGTCTGGGTACTGGACGAGGCAGATGCGGAATTATATATAGGAGGAATACAACATGCCATATACCTTCCATACACTTCTTGCCCATCCGTCCAACTACGGCTGGAAACGGAAGCCTGCCGATATCCGTTATCTTGTTCTCCATTATACGGCCAATAAGACAGATCGGGCAGTCAACAACGCCAAATATTTTCAGAACAATGTAGTCTATGCCTCCGCCCATTATTTTTGCGATCAAACTTCGGTCTATCAATCCGTGCTGGATTCCTACGTCGCCTGGTCAGTCGGCGGAAACAAATATTCCGACTGCGCCGTTACCGGAGGAGGAAAATTATATGGGGTAATCACAAATGAAAACAGTATTTCGATAGAATTATGCTCCCACCAGGAGACGATTGCCAAAGAAACGATAGAAAATGCCCTACACTTAGCCAAATGCCTGATGTCCAAATATCAAATCAAGGAATCACATGTCTACCGGCATTTCGACGTCACTGGCAAGCATTGTCCCGGCTGGAAGGGCTGGTACGGATCAGACGAGCGGCTCTGGAATCGCTTTCAGGCAGAACTGCATGACTGCTGTCTTTCTACCAAGCTGGCCTGTGCCTTTTACAAAAAAGACAATACCGCAGACGGAAAATACCAAAGCCTTCCAGTCGGAAGCCAGGTCTACTGGGTTTTGGATCTGGGCAACGGATGGTCGTCCGTTTATCATAAAGGAACACTTGGCTATGTAAAAAATAGCTGTCTCTCTAAAAAAGGGCTTTCCCCTTACCGAACCGGGGAGGCAACAGAAGCGGTCATGCTCCGTTCTGACCGGGTAGTCGATCCCTCTACCAATCGGAAAACCGTGAAAAAAGGAACGGCCTTCCGGGTGATCTGCCAGATCGGAAACTGGTATCAGGTCAGGCTTTCAGACGGGGATACCGGATATATGGTAAAAAAGAAAGTAAAGCTGCTTTCTTAGTCCTTCGTCTCAAACACAATCAACACCCCGTCCTCTAAGCGAATCTCCGCTTCCTCCTCTACGATTTCATTGCTGATTCCCAGGCTGCTGCCCAGCCGCAACTCTGCCCGCTCTAGTGGATATTTCATTCCGGTCAGGGTAAGCCCGGTCACGGCTTCTGTCAGGGGAATCAGCGAGAGGAAATCGCCGAAGGCGTCCTTCTTCCGGAGCCGGATCGGCGCATCAATCAGGGAAATCCGGTTATGCCCATCCACGATAGAGGCTGGGATTTCCCGGGTCAACGCTTGGTAGAGAAGCTGGATATTGGCAAATGCATGGTCAAAGCGCGTCCCGGTTGCTCCTAACAGCACGATTTCCTCTGGCTCTAAGGAGAGCGCCAGGGAAAGAGCCAGTTCGGTATCCGTCGCATCCTTTTCCGGCGGATAGGTCCGCAGTACCGGCTTTCCTGTCAGCCAGAAGCGCTCTTGTACCTGGCTTAGAATCTTCGGATCCACGCTGTCATAATCCCCGACAACATAGTCTAATTCCAGTCCCATGGTCTCAGACAGCCGGACGGCCGCTGCCAGTCCTTTATCGACGGCAATCACCGTCGTTGCCCCGTATTCTTTTAAATAGGCCTCGGCAAACGCCAAATCAATGCTGCCGCCGGTCAGAATCGCTACACGTTTCTGCCCAACTCGTGCCTGTACCTTTTTTTCCTGTCCGTTTCCCCTCCGGATTTCCTCTCTCGCTTCCATACCCTTCCCTCTCCTGTTTCCTTCTCCTCTATTTTCTTCTCTTTTTTCGTTTTCTTTTTTCACTCCTGGCAAAACCTTAAAGCTCCGACGCTCCTTCTGGAATCAACGATCCTTTTTCTGGAGTACGATCTGTCTCCTCTGCAGAGCATTGACGATTTTCGCAATGTCATTGCCGACCGAAACGATCCGGCAGCCGTAAAAATATGGATAGCGGCTTCCCTCCTCTATTGTACTCCTCACCGGAATGCAAAGGCAGTTGATCGAGCCGCATGGCGTCTGTACGGCCACCGTCAGTTCGATATTCTCCGGCAGCTTTTCTGCGCTGTAAATTCCGATCCCTGTTTCGCTCAGGTCTTTGACAATTCCACGGATGACGACCGTCTTGTAGCAGGATTCCACGTCGATTAGCTGGCTGACGTCCCGTACTGCCGGATGAGTCTGCCGGTACTTACGGATGCCCTCAAAATCCGGTATTTTCCGTTTGATTTCGGCCTCTTCTCCAATAAATACCCGATAAACCGCCCTTCGGTTAAAGACCTCCCCCTCCAAATCCTGTACCACCAGCACATGTACCCGCTCGCCCTCGAGCCTCGCTAACCCCGGCCTGACATTTGTCCAGCGCCAGAGCCGGTCATTTTTCCGGTATGTCACCAGTACCTTATCCCCTGGACGGAAGCGGAACGGTTCCCCATACTGCCCTAGTATCAGGGAAACACAGATAATATTGTCTTTGATCGCGATAATATCGCTGGTTAAATGATAAAGACGCTCCTCACGCTCTATAGTAATCTCCAGCTTCCTCCCTAATTCCAGGTTTTTCACTTCCATCTTGCAAAAACCTCCTTGAATCCTTTGACATTTTCGGTAATGCTTCCCTCAAACACTGCCGTTCCGGCCACGAATACATTCGCTCCGGCCTCCAGCACCGGACAAACGGTTTCCAGATTGATGCCCCCGTCTACCTCGATAAGAAGCTTTGGTGCCGCCTCATCTGCCATCCGGCGTATCTCTTTGATTTTCTCTAAGGTAAACGGCAGAAAGCTCTGTCCGCCAAAGCCCGGATTAACACTCATCACCAGCACCATATCTAACTCCGGCAGAATGTATTTTAATACCTCCGGGGAGGTGGCAGGATTTAATGCTACTCCGGCCTTGCTTCCCAATTCGCGGATATGTGCCACCGTCCGGTGCAGATGACGGCAGCTCTCCACATGTACCGTGAGGATATCCGCTCCGCAGCCGACAAACTCCTCCAAATAGCGATCCGGCTCTTCTATCATCAGATGAACGTCAAAGAGCAGACGGCTCTGCGGCCTAAGTGACTGAAGCGAGCGAAGCACCGGCATCCCAAAGGAAATGCTTGGGACAAAGCGCCCGTCCATCACATCCAGATGCAAAAGCTCGGCTCCGGCCTCTCCGGCCTCTCTTATCTGTTCTCCCAGCCTGGTAAAATCTGCTGCTAAAATCGACGGTGCCAGATAATACATCCCTCATTCCCCCTAGTATTTTTTCTGCTGTGCGAGTTCTTCGTACAACAACTGATAGCTCCGGTAACGGCTTTCTGCCAGCTCTCCCCGTGCCAGTGCGTCCTTTACACCACATTCCCGCTCTCCGATATGGACACAGCCCTGAAAACGGCATTCTGGCTCATAGGCGGCAAATTCCGGGAAATACCTCCATAGCTCTTCCTTCTCTATCCCGGACAGCTCTAAGGTGGCAAATCCTGGCGTATCCATCAGATAGGACTGCCCACCCAGTGCAAACAGTTCCGAATGCCTGGTCGTATGTCGTCCACGCTTGATTTTCTCGCTTACCTGCCCGGTTTCCATCCCGGCCTCCGGGATCAGCAGATTGGTCAGCGAAGACTTTCCTACCCCGGACGGGCCGGCCAGAGCTGTCGTTTTCCCGGAAAAAAGCTGCCGCAGCTCTTCAATCCCTTCCTGCTGTCTGACGCTGATTCCATACACGGGATAACCGCAAGCCGTATAAATGCTGACTAGCTTCTCCAGCCTTTTGGTCTCGGTCAAATCCTTCTTGTTAAAGCAAACGACAGCCGGAACCTCCTGACACGCTAAGTACACTAGAAACCGATCCAGCAGATGCAGGTTCGGCTCCGGCTCGGCGGCAGCGAACAGCACTACCGCCTGATCGAGATTGGAAACTGCCGGGCGCACCAGAACCCTGCTGCGCGGCAGCAGCCTCTCAATCGTCCCCTCCTGTCCGTCTCCCTCCAGAAGCCGTATCTCCACATCGTCCCCCACCAGGGGCTTTTGCTTTTGATTGCGGAAGATTCCTCTCGCCTTACAAGCGTATACGCCCGGAGAAAACGGCGGATCGGGATGCGGGACATGCACATAATAAAAGCCTGCAATTCCTTTTACAATTTTCCCCTGCATCAGTTTTCCACCTGGATAAATTCCGCATACCAGACCTTTCCGTCGTAGGTTTCGTCTCCTATCTTCGCATAGACAATACCGGAATTCAGGCTGGTTCCTTTGATGTCCTTAATGGTCAGCGGAATATCGGCAGCAGAAAGATTTCCTTCCCACAGCACAACGCCCTCCTGTCCGGTCTGATCCATACAGATCGTGACATAAGCGCTTTCCACGCCCTCCGGCAACGGCGCCTGGTCAATCACAACCGAACCGATATAGGAATACGTCGGTTCCTCCTTGCCTAAGCTGACGGAAAAGCCAATCGTGCTGTTTTCTTCCACACTGACGCCGACCGACGTATCCTGCGTGATGACAAGCCCGTTTTCTACCTTATCGCTATGAGCATACGAAACCTTTGGGTTCAGGTTCGCATCCTTTAAGAGCTGCAAGGCCTCCGCTTCTGTCCTTCCGATCAGATTCGGCACCTGTGTCATCACGGTCTTTGGCCCGCGGCTTAGAACAATCGTCACGGTATCGCCCTTGTGTACCTCCTCTCCTCTGGCCGGTGAGGTATAAATGACGCGCCCTTCCTCTAAATCATCGCTGTAATCGTAATCATGCTTGATGAGCAGCTCTGATTTCTGCAGAGTCTCCTCTGCCTCCTCCTGCGTCCGGTTATAGACGTCCGGAACGTTTAACGTCTGCTTCCCGTCGCTGATAATCAGCGTAATCTTCTGGTTTGTATCGACGGATACACCAGCCTCCGGTTCCTGGGAAACTACCGTATCCTTTTCAAACGTATCGGAAAACTGACGTGTATAGCTATAATTTGTCAGCTTATTTCCCTCTAAAACCGACACAGCATCCGAAAACTTCCGTCCCTTTACATCCGGCATCGGAAATTGCTCCAGCTTATCTGGATCTTCCTCATCCGGGTTTTGATTATCCCCTTCTGGATCGTCTGTCTCATTTGGATCATCTGAAGCGTTTGGATCGTCTGTATTCGTCGGGTCGTTTGGATTCTGGTTCGGATCGTTCTCCTTTTGATCGTTATCGGACGGCTGCTGATTGTCCGTAAGATGATCCGATCCCTCTATCCCCGGACGGTTATCCTGCCCTACATTGGCATCCGGATTTTTCTTACTGTCAAACAGATGGAAGCCCCTTACTACCAGCACGATGATCACTGCCGCCAAAATGACAATCGCGGTAATCCCGCCTGCCAGCATAATCTTTTCCATCCTCGGGTCCATCTCGTCGCTGTCGTCCTCTTCTAAAATAGACGTCTTTGCGCTCCCGGAACTGCCAAGCTGCTCTTCCTCCTC
>CASCWU010000050.1 GCA_949155905.1 uncultured Lachnospiraceae bacterium | reverse complement strand
CGGCTGGAAATTCAACTTAGGATATGTCCTGGGAGGGTTTTTGCGGAACTCAAAAACAGCAAAAACCTGTACAGGACGTAGTTGGATTTTCAGACGCGTCTCTTTGCGGCTGGAAATTCAACTTAGGATATGTCCTGGGAGGGTTTTTGCGGAACTCAAAATAAGAAAGGCTTAGCTTATGAAACGGAAATGGTTATACGGGCTGGCGGGGTTGGCGCTTTTAAGCCTTATATGGCTCCTGCCATTTGTCGGGAGCGCTTCTGGTTCTGAGACGGCTCCGGGAGAGGTGGGAGGAAATCAGGCAGGTTCTGGTGAGACTTCAGCAGGAAGCGAGACAGAAATCGTCCTGGATATTTACCGGGTAGGCGGCATCCTGACCGACGAGGCGACAGGCGCGCGCCGTTATGAGCTGGTGACAGGCGGGGCAGTGACGGCAGACCTGGATACTGCGGGCTGGGAAAAGCTGGCACAGGGAGTAGCCCGTTATGTACTGGGTCAGGATACACAAGGGTCTTTGGAATTAAAACCTATCGTGGAGGGAGCCGCGCTGGGAAGCTTAAAAGACGGCGGAGACAGCGCCGCATTGATTAGCAAATGGGAGGATTTTCTTCCGGCAGAAGAAAAGGATGGTATTTATTTACTGATTGCCAGAGGCGCCGATCTTACCAATGTTTCGGATTATACGCTGCTGGTAGAAAGAGAAGCAGACGAGTCTATTTTAGTGACGATAGCGAAATCTGCTCAGTATACATATGAATTTAAGCCGCTTTTGGTCTTTTCGTCTGAGACAGGAGAGACACCGGGAGAAGGCGATTCTGGGACGGAACCGGGAAATTCGGGCAGCAGCGGGACGGCTGGTTCCGGTACAGGCTCCGGCAGTCAGGTTGTGTTAAAGCCAGGGCGGGTAGAGAGGGATGGCTCT
Organism: uncultured Lachnospiraceae bacterium; assembly: GCA_949155905.1. Taxonomy (GTDB): domain Bacteria; phylum Bacillota; class Clostridia; order Lachnospirales; family Lachnospiraceae; genus MGBC131033. The sequence continues at coordinate 23,051 of CASCWU010000050.1, read as the reverse complement.
TTAGAGATTGTAAAGACACTTTTGACCTATCAGGCGTCAAGCCCGGCGACCTTTGTTTTTTCTGTTGAGGCGACGCAGGCGGACGGCACGGTAGTTTACAGTGATGTGATTTCTATGACCTTTACAGAGGCAGGTGAGAAAAGCGTGCGGATCGACAAGATTCCGGTAGGGGCGAAGGTAGTCGTGCGGGAGGTATACAGCGGTTCTTCGTATACGCTTGTTTCCGATAACGATCAGATCGTGACGATTCCGGCGTCCGGTACGGTGACGGCTGCTTTTGTCAACGATTATAACCAGCGTCAAAATGAGGGCTATGGGATTACGAATCATTTTGAATACGGAGTGGATCCGGCGACGGGAATCAGCGGCTGGGACTGGATGCAGCTAGAGGACAATGCAGACAACAGAGCAGTACAGAAGGAGGCTGAATAGCATGAAAAAAAGCATACTTCTAGGGATAGCGGCAGCGCTGCTGATTTTGACGGCGGATTTGGAGAGTACCGGGGCATATTTTACGACCTATGCTGAGGCAGGCGGCGGGATGCGGATTGATTTGGGAGCAGAAACCGAGCTGCGGGAGCGTTTTTCTGTCTGGACAAAGCATATTTCTGTCGTGAGCAAAGAGAATTCGGAGCCGGTATTCGTCCGGGTAAAGGCATTCTGCGGTTCGGCATATCAGCTCGTTTACAACGACGCTTCTTCAAAGTGGTCGCTGGGGGACGACGGCTACTATTATTATCAGGATATTTTATATGGCGGAACTGCAACGGAGGAGCTTTCTGTTAAGATTCAGGCAGAGCGGGACGGGATACTGTCCAATCTTCCGGCAGATGCAGATCCGGCAGATTTTAATGTTATCGTGGTTTATGAGTGTACGCCTGTCCGTTACCGGGAAAATGGAGAACCATATGCGGATTGGGCAGTAAAGGTAGAGACAGGAAGCACGGCTCGGGAAGGAGGAAAATGATGGTGAAAAAAATCATCAAGGCGCCGATCACCTCTGTTTTGCTGTTTGTTCTGGCTGCGGTGCTACTGCTTGGAAGTGCGGTCGGAACGACAAGAGCGGCTCTGTCCTATTATTCAGAAAACTATACGTCCCGTGTGGAGATGGACAGCATCGGAGTAAGCCTGCTGGAAAATGGGGAAAAAGTGTCCTGGCGGGATTACGGCAGCTCCTCTGACGGAACCTGGAGTGAAGCAACCGGCGCCTTACTGGAGCATATGGTGCCTGAGGGCGAGCGTTTCCTGTTAGGGAGAGTTTACCCGGAGGAACTGGCGGTGACAAACAGCGGGACGATTGACCAGTATGTGCGTGTCCGGCTGTATAAATATTGGCTGAATGCCAAGGGAGAAAAGCTGCCGGAGCTTTCGCCGGATTTGATAGGGTTAAACCTGGTCAATGTAGGGACGGATTGGATCATAGACGAAGCCTCTGCTACCCAGGAGCGGACAGTTTTATATTATAAGGGAATTTTAAAGGCGGGGGATACGACGTCTCCGTTAAGCGATACGTTGACGGTAGAGGATTCTCTTGCCAAAAAGGTCAGTGAAACGACGACCAAGGAAGGTGCCGTTACGACGATTCGTACGACCTACGATTATGACGGGGTACAATTTTGGATTGAAGCCAGAGTGGATGCCGTGCAGACGCATAATGCAGAGGCGGCGATCCGAAGCGCCTGGGGCTGTGAGGCAGACATTGCCGCAGACGGAACGCTTCGTTTAAGACAGTAGAAAAATAGCAGAGCAGGTGATGTTGATGGCGAGGAAAAAACGAGTAGTTGCTTTGGTGTTATTGGCTGCAGTAGCCGTTCTTTCGGTTTTAGAGCCGTCCGTGGGCTCGCCTTGGCGTCCGCTGGTGGTTCGGGCGGAAACCTTGTATGGAGAAAGCGGGTGGCAGGTTCGCTTTACCGAGGAGGAGGCACTGGAGAGTAATTTCGGAGCATCTGATTTGGATGAGGCGGTATCCGGCCTGCAGCCGGGGGATACGATTATTTTTACGCTGAATCTAAAGAATGAGCATAAAGAGGCAGCCGACTGGTATATGACCAATAAGGTGCTGTATTCTCTTGAGGATCGGAGTGCCAATTCCGGGACATCGGGAGGCGCCTATACGTATGTGCTGACGTATATAGACAGAGACAAGGAGGAGCAGGTACTCTTTAGTAGCGATACGGTCGGCGGGGAGTCTATGAGCCGGGGGAGCAGAGAGGAACAGGGACTTCATGAAGCGACCAATGCCTTAAAGGATTTTTTCTATTTGGATACGCTTGCCCAGGGGCAGGATGGAAAGCTGATTTTAGAGATTGCCCTGGACGGGGAAACACAAGGAAATGCCTACCAGAATACGCTGGCAGATTTGCAGATGAATTTTGCAGTAGCCTTGGGTGGGGGGCCGGATTCCGAGCCGGGCGGCTCTAAGCGGACAAAGGTCGTAAAAACAGGCGACGGAACGGAGCTGCTTCCTTATTTGGCAGCGATGGGCATCAGCGGCTTTTTGCTGCTGCTTTTGGGAATCTACAGCCGGAAACAGCAGAAAAAGGAGCAGGCAGAAGGGATGCAGACGGCAGAAACGAAAGGAAGTCTGGAACAGGAGAATGGGTGAATGGATATGAGACGATGGTGCGTAATACCAGTGACAGGGATTTTGCTTCTAAGCCTTGTTCTGTCGGCTTTTTTCCGGACGGCTCCGGTACTGGCAGCAGGGGAGGGCTATACGTATACGGTTCGGATCTATGCCGGGCAGCAGGGAACCTTTTCGGATGGCGAGGTCATTACTTATCACGGCCTTTCTTATGGGGAGCGCCTGGATTTTGACATCCGAAGGGTTTCACTCAAGGATGGGAGTAAATATTATATAAAAGGAATCCGCGAGAGCGGGAAGGACAATGCGACGGTAGGAGCGGCTTCTTTTTTGGTGACGGGCGATCAGGATTATGTAGTGGCGTATGGTCTGCTCAGTGATTCGGTTGCTTATACCATTCATTATGAGGATGAAGATGGGAATACCCTGCTTCCTCCGGAAACGTATTACGGAAATGTAGGAGATAAGCCGGTAGTAGCTTATTTGTATCTGGAGGGTTATCAGCCACAGGCGTACAATCTGACCAAAACGCTTTCGGCCAATGCAGAAGAAAATGTGTTTACCTTTGTCTATACGGTGGATTCTGTTACAAACCAGCCAGGCGGCGGGGAGGATACGGAGGAAACTGTCACCATCATAGAAGAGGACGAGGACGAAAATGAGGAGGAAAATCCAAACGGAGAAAATGAAGAGGACGAGGGCGGCAATCCAGGCGGAGAGGAGGACGATACGACCGGGGGCGGCGAGGACGAAAACGGAGAGACAGACAATCCGCCGGATATCGTGGATTTAGATGAGAACGACGTGCCGTTGGCGAACGATTTATTGAAGAAAGGCCGTGAAATCCTGGCGGACGGCGTGCTGCTTTTCGGCGGACTGTCGATTCAGGCCAAAGCCGGTATCGTTGCAACAGTGCTGGTTGCGGCCGGTATGGGAACCTGGTATATAATATCTCGTAAAAAGAGGAAGAGGCGATATGAGAAGCAAATCAACCAAAAAATGGATTCCCCTTCTGTGTAATCTGTTAGGCTGCCTGTTGTTAATCGGTGTTATTTTAATCAGTCTGTCTCTTACGCTGCCGCGCACGTTGGGCTATGAGATGTACCATGTGATCAGCGGCAGTATGGAGCCGACGATTCCGGTGGGCAGCCTCGTTTATGTGGAAATGCTGACCCCGGAGGAGATACAGGCAGAGGATATCATTGCCTTCCGCAGCAATGGGACGATTATTACACATCGTGTCCTGCGCAACCGTTTAGTGGAAGGTGAATTTGTCACCAAGGGGGATGCGAACGCAGCGGCGGATATGAATGCCATCGCTTACGAGGAACTGATCGGACGTGTGAAGTACCATATTCCGGTACTGGGCAGTCTGATGGCACTGTGGACAAGTACCTTGGGGAAGCTGTACGCCTTATGCGTAGCCGCCTGCGGAGTGATGCTAAATATGCTGGCCGGCCGGCTGCGGGAGCGTGCAGAGGAGGCATAGCAGATCGGATTGCAGCTGATCGGAATCCGAAGAAAAGGAGTTTGGAGAATAAGATGAGCAAAGGGAAAAGGCGGCTGATTGTAGGAATCTTGCTGGTTGTTTTTTTAGGAGCAGCAGGAGGCATGCTTTCGGTTCTTTTACAATACCAAAAAAGCAGGAATTTTTACAGCCAGGCGGCAGAACAGTATACGAGCCTGGTTCTTTCTGATCTTCCGACTGGAGAGGAGGACTTGTCTGCAGAGGGGGATGCTGCGCTATCACAGGAGGGAGCCCTGGAGACGAAAGACCGGCTTTCCGAGCGTGCGCCCCTAACAGTAGATTTTGAAGCGCTGCAGGCAGTCAACCCGGATATCATCGGTTGGATTTACTGTGCGGATACGATAATTAATTATCCAGTGCTGCAGGGGGAGGACAATGATTTTTATTTGCAGCACAGCTACGACAAAAATCCGTTAAAGCAGGGGTCTATTTTTATAGATGTAGAAAATAAACGGGATTTTTCCGACCGCAATACGATTATTTACGGCCACCATATGAAGGACGGTTCCATGTTTTCTGTCCTGCATAGTTGGAGAAATCAGGAGTTTTATGAGGAGCATCCGGTGATGTGGCTGCTGACGCCAGAGCAGGACTATAAGATCGTGCTGTTTAGCGGCTATACGGCTTCTGCCTATTCCGATACTTATACGATTTTCCCATTGGAGACTTATGGTGGAAGCGGCGGAGAAAGCCTCCGAGAGCGTTCCCCGAAGGCTTATGAAGAGCTGGAGGGTTATCTGGAAACCTGCGTCAGACAGACCAATTTCCGCCCGGAGGAGAGCTGGAAGGAACTGTGCCGTTGGGATGAATTTGAATATCGTTATGTCTTGCTCTCCACCTGTGCATATGAATTTGACGACGCCAGGTTTGTGCTGCATGGGGTGTTGATTCCAAACTAAACAACTGCTTCGATCAGCACCTTATCTCCCAGCACAATCCGCCGTATTCCGATTTGCTTTGTTTTATTAAAACAGTAGCTTAACAAGTATCCTTTTTTCAGATGATAGTGGTTTAAATATTCGATTAATTGTTGTTCCCCGCGTTCCTGATAAGCATTGCCGTGCCAGATTTTCAGTTCGATGATAAATTGTTCTCCCTGATAATCTACGATAACATCAGTCCGTTCCATATTTAATCGTCCGTGGTAAAGAAATTTTATCCGAGTATCCGTCGGTGCCAGAAATTTCTTCATCCATCAGTTTACATAGCTTTCCAGCATTTTTGTAATATCCAGTATGGAAAAGCTCATATCAACATGAAAGTCAGTAGCGATATTCCATGAACTGTTCCGCTTATGTTCCATTTCCTAGCGGATTTTTTGTTTGATATTTTTGACGTCATAAACACTGGCTAAAATAACAGAACGGAAGGTGGGCCGTTCTTCGCGGCAAAGGTAATAGCCCCTAAGCTGAGAAAGAAAATCCAAAAAAACCGGATTGTTTGTAGCGCTGTCAACTTCGTCGATAAGCAGCACAATAGGCTTTGGAGAGACGGCACACCAATCGCTTAAAATAGCAAACAAATGTCCCGTATCAATTTCAGAAGCAGCCTGTGCAGAAAGCGCTTTAAGTCGTGCGGCAATATCAGCCGGGATTAGACCGTTTTTTCCCGGTATTAGAAATAATTCTCGGATAAAGGCCTTTACAGTCTTGCATAAAGAAAAAAGCTTTTCAAGCAAAGCTATGTTAATAAAAAAGTAAGAAATCTTAGGAGAAAACCCTGTTTTTTTTTAAGATTTCTTTTTTATGCTATAAATATGAAGAATAGAAAGATTGTAAGTCGTTATATTAAATAAATAGACATGCTGCAGTCATTTTTATTTTTTCTATAGGGTGAGTCACATAGGAAAAAAGGAACTGATGACAGAATTGTATAATAGTGAAATGGGAGGATTTAACATGAAGAAAATTGTCATGCTGTCCAGAGCCGATATGGTAAAGGGACAGGGCGTGCTTTCGGCACATGATGAGCAGGTAGCGTTGGTAAGAGAGTTTTTAAATGAGTACGAGGTAGAGGAGAATAAAGGGATTGGGGACGTTACCCATATCCATACGATCAATCCGGGCTTTTTGCTGCGGCTTCCGTTTGCCAGACTGAAGGGAAGCAGCGTTGGCTATGTTCATTTTCTGCCGCAGACGTTAGAAAATAGTATTCATTTGCCGAAGTGGATGAAGAAGATTTTTTATAAGTATGTGATCTTTTTCTATAGGAGAATGGATCATCTGGTGACGGTAAATCCGTATTTTGTAGAGGTGCTGCAGGAATATGGGATTCCGGCGGAGAAAATAAGTTATATCCCGAATGTAGTTTCTGAGGTACAGTTCCGTCCGCTGCCTACAAAAAACAAGCCATATTTGCGGAAAAAGTATCATTTAAAGGAGGGCTTTACCGTACTGAGTGTCGGACAGCTTCAAAAACGAAAGGGCTTTTTGGAGTTTCTGGCAGCAGCCGAACGGCTCCCGCAGCTTCAGTTTGTATGGGTCGGCGTCTTTGCCTTTGGAAAGATTTCTGATGGCTATGAAGAAATCAGACGGAGCATGAAAAATCTTCCTAAAAATGTGACACTGTTAGGATATGTGGAGCGGGAACGGATGAATGAGGTCTATAACCTGGCGGACGTGCTGTTTCTGCCGTCCTTTGAGGAGCTGTTTCCGATGACGGTTTTGGAGAGTATGAGCGTAGGGCTGCCGGTGGTGCTGCGGAAGCTTCCGATTTATAAAGAGATTTTATCGGATTATTGTCTGTTTGGAGACGGGCAGGAGGAACTGGAGGATTTGCTGCGCCAGCTTTCAGAGGATACGGACTTATATACAGAGGGCTGCGGACGTTCCTTAGACGGCAAGCAGTATTACAGCCGCAGGCACGTAGCTGAGATGTGGAGGGCATTTTATAGTCGGGTAATCAGAGAGCGGGAGGCAAAACGCAGAAAAAAGCTCCGCCTTTCCGTAAACGCCGGAAGGATAGAGTAGATAGCTTTGCGAAAAATGGCCGTGAAGTTCAGAAAAAAGGGTAGGAGATAGAAATGGAAGCAGAGAGGAAGCAAAAAGGGAAGCAGTTTCAGTGGATGAATTTCAGTACTATCCTCGGGATGGCGCTGATTGTCTTGTTTTGTATTTACGGCTATCAGCTTGGTATTTTTTCCTCCTTAGAGGCATTGCAGGAGTATATGGCTCGCTTTGGCATCTGGGCGCCATTGATTTTCGTGATAATCCAGGCAGTACAGGTGGTGATTCCGATTCTGCCGGGAGCGATTGGCTGCGCGGCGGGTGTGCTGGTATTCGGCCCGATGGCAGGCTTTGCTTATAATTATATTGGGATTTGCGCCGGATCGGTAGCGGCTTTTTTGCTTTCGAGACGCTACGGACGCGACTTTGTAAAACGGATGGTATCGGATAAGGCGTATGAGAAGTATGCAGGCTGGCTGGAGCAAAAGGATCGTTTTGATAAAATGTTTGCAGTAGCGATTTTCCTTCCGGTGGCGCCGGACGACTTATTATGCTATCTGGCCGGGCTGACCCGGATGAAGGTAAGAAAATTTATCTGGATTATCCTGTTAGGGAAGCCGGCGGCGTTGCTGCTGTATAGCATGGGGATGTCAGAGGGACTGAAGCTATTCTTAAAGTAAAATCCAGCGGCGGGCTACGCAGGCAGTCTCCTCCGTTCCGCCGCAGTGCGGTTTATAGAACAAAAAGAAGGGGCTGTGAAAATATTTGTTATTTTTTCACGGCTCCTTCTTTTTGTTCTGGATGTGCGCCGGATATAAAAAAATCCCCTTAAAAAGGGGATTGACAAATTGACAAAAATATGGTAATATGAAAAATGCACTATTGTGGTATCGTGTGCTTAAAATTCAACTTAATTGTATTATAACACAAAGTCTAAAAAAAGCAAAGCTTTTTTCAAAACTTTGTGAAATAAAAAAATATCAAGGGGTGAAAACGTCAATGGAAAAAAACAGAATACGTCCGGTAAAAGCTGGCAACGGCGTAAGAATGAGTTATTCCAGACAAAAAGAAGTCCTGGAAATGCCCAACCTCATTGAAGTCCAGAAAAACTCCTACGACTGGTTTTTAAAGGAGGGACTCAAGGAGGTTTTTGACGACATTTCCCCAATCGAAGATTACAGCGGGCATTTGAGCCTGGAGTTTGTCGATTTCGTATTGTGCGAGGACGACGTAAAGTATTCGATTGAGGAATGTAAGGAGAGGGATGCGACCTTCGCTGCCCCGCTCAAGGTCAAGGTCAGGCTTTACAACAAGGAAAATGACGAAATCAGCGAGCATGATATTTTTATGGGAGATCTGCCGCTCATGACAGAGACAGGCACGTTTGTGATCAATGGGGCAGAGCGTGTCATAGTAAGTCAGTTAGTACGTTCCCCTGGTATTTATTATGCGATCAGCCATGACAAGATCGGAAAGCGGCTGTTTTCTTCTACCGTGATTCCGAACCGCGGTGCATGGCTTGAGTACGAGACAGATTCCAACGATATTTTCTACGTACGGGTGGATCGGAACCGGAAGGTGCCGATTACGGTTTTGCTTCGTGCGCTTGGAGTCGGGACAAACAACGAAATTCTGGAGATGTTCGGGGAGGAGCCGAAGATCTTAGCCAGCATTCAGAAGGATACCTCGGATAACTACCAGGATGGTCTCCTGGAATTATATAAAAAGCTCCGTCCGGGCGAGCCGCTTGCAGTAGAGAGTGCAAAGTCCCTGATCGAGAGTATGTTTTTTGATCCGCGCCGTTATGATTTGGCAAAGGTAGGCCGCTATAAATTCAACAAGAAGCTGGCCTTCCGTAACCGGATCGTCGGCTTCCCTCTGGCAGAGGATGTCATTGACACTGGCACCGGGGAAATCTTGGCGGAAAAGGGAACGGTAGTGACAGAGGCGCTGGCCAACCAGATCCAGTATTCGGCCGTACCGTTTGTCTGGGTACAGGCAGAGGAGCGTAACGTCAAGGTTCTTTCCAATATGATGGTAGATTTGAACTATTTTGTAGAGGTCGATAAAAAAGAAGTAGGTGTGACGGAGGATGTGTATTATCCGGCGCTCGCAGCGCTGATGGATGCATATCCGGAGCCGGAGGAATTAAAGGCGGCTATCCGCAGAAGCCTTCATGATCTGATTCCAAAGCACATCACAAAGGAAGATATTTTTGCTTCGATCAATTATAACATGCACTTAGAATACGGCATCGGAAATGCTGACGATATCGATCACCTTGGAAATCGCCGTATCCGTGCAGTCGGAGAATTGTTACAGAATCAGTACCGCATCGGCTTATCGAGAATGGAGCGTGTCGTGCGGGAGCGGATGACCACGCAGGATTTGAGCGGGGTTTCCCCTCAATCTCTTATCAATATCAAGCCGGTTACGGCAGCAGTAAAGGAGTTTTTCGGCAGTTCCCAGCTTTCTCAGTTTATGGATCAGAACAATCCGCTTGGCGAACTGACGCACAAGAGACGTCTGTCTGCCCTGGGGCCTGGCGGTCTTTCGAGAGATCGTGCCGGATTCGAGGTGCGTGACGTACACTATTCCCACTATGGGCGTATGTGTCCGATAGAGACGCCAGAAGGTCCGAATATCGGCCTTATCAATTCTTTGGCTTGCTATGCTCGGATCAATGAATATGGCTTTGTAGAGGCTCCGTACCGGAAGCTAGATCATACCGATCCAGCGAATCCGCGGGTAACGGATGATGTAGTCTATCTGACAGCAGACGAAGAGGATAAGTTTATCGTGGCACAGGCCAACGAGCCGTTAGATGAAGACGGTCACTTTATCAATAACAACGTTTCCGGGCGTTTCCGTGAGGAAACCTCTCAGTTTGAAAAGCGGAAGGTCGATCTGATGGACGTATCGCCTAAGATGGTCTTTTCCGTAGCGACAGCAATGATTCCGTTTTTGGAGAACGACGATGCGAACCGGGCTTTGATGGGCTCCAACATGCAGCGTCAGGCTGTACCGTTGCTGATTACCGAATCTGCGGTCGTCGGCACTGGTATGGAAGGAAAGGCAGCCGTAGATTCGGGTGTCTGTGTGTTAGCAAAAAAGGCCGGTACGGTAGAAAGTTCCTGTGCGGATCGGATTGTGATCCGAAATGAGGACGGAAGCCGTTCGGATTATAAGCTGCTCAAGTTTGCGCGCAGCAACCAGGGAACCTGTATCAACCAGCGTCCAATCGTGACAAAGGGCGACCAAGTAGAGGCAGGACAGGTGATTGCAGACGGGCCTTCGACCTCCCGCGGCGAGTTAGGCTTAGGGAAAAACCCATTGATCGGCTTTATGACATGGGAAGGCTACAACTACGAGGATGCCGTTTTATTAAGTGAGCGGCTTGTACAGGAGGATGTTTATACATCCGTCCACATCGAGGAATACGAGGCAGAGGCCAGAGATACCAAGCTCGGACCGGAGGAAATTACGAGAGATGTACCAGGTGTCGGCGACGAAGCACTAAAGGACTTGGACGAGCGCGGGATTATCCGTATCGGTGCAGAGGTGCGTGCCGGGGATATCCTCGTCGGTAAGGTAACGCCTAAGGGTGAAACCGAACTGACCGCCGAGGAGCGGCTGCTTCGTGCGATCTTTGGGGAAAAGGCCAGAGAGGTACGGGATACCTCCTTGCGTGTACCGCACGGCGAGTATGGGATTATTGTGGATGCAAAGGTCTTTACAAGAGAGAATGGCGATGAGCTGTCTCCGGGTGTCAACCAGAGCGTCCGTGTTTATATTGCGCAAAAGAGAAAGATTCAGGTAGGCGACAAGATGGCAGGCCGTCACGGAAACAAAGGTGTCGTTTCCCGTGTGCTTCCGGTTGAGGATATGCCGTTTTTGCCGAACGGCCGTCCGCTTGACATCGTGCTGAACCCGTTGGGTGTGCCGTCTCGTATGAATATTGGACAGGTTTTGGAGATTCATTTGAGCCTAGCTGCCAAGGTGTTAGGCTTTAAGGTAGCGACGCCAGTATTTGACGGGGCGAACGAGATAGATATTATGGATACTCTGGAGTTAGCAAACGACTATGTCAATACGCCATTAGAGGAGTTCCAGGAAAAATATAAGGATATACTGGCGCCGGAGGTTATGGAATATCTGGTAGAAAATCAGGATTACCGGAAGGAATGGGAAGGTGTACCGATTGACAGCACCGGAAAGGTAAGGCTGCGTGACGGACGTACCGGAGAGTATTTTGACGGCGCCGTTACGGTCGGCTTCATGCACTATCTCAAGCTCCACCATCTGGTAGACGACAAGATTCATGCCCGTTCCACCGGGCCGTATGCCCTTGTCACCCAGCAGCCGCTCGGCGGTAAGGCGCAGTTTGGCGGACAGCGTTTCGGCGAGATGGAGGTTTGGGCTTTGGAGGCCTATGGCGCCGCCTATACGCTGCAGGAGATTCTGACCGTAAAATCTGACGATGTCGTCGGGCGTGTCAAGACTTACGAGGCAATTATCAAAGGGGACAATATCACCGATCCGGGCATTCCGGAGTCCTTTAAGGTATTGTTAAAGGAGCTGCAGTCCCTGGCCTTAGATGTCACCGTCCTCGATGAAAACGGAAACGAAGTCCGTATGACAGAAAACATCGATTACGGCGACGAGGATTTGACTCCGTTGATCGAAGGCGACGACACATTCCGCTTTGACAACGAGCCGATGGAATCCGACGGCTTCCGCTCCGGCACCGCCGAAGAGCTGGAAGACGATTCCCTGATCAGCGGCTTTGAAGAAGAACTGGATGATTTCGATGATTATGAATAATAGATGGGATTAGAACTGCGGAACTAAGTCCATTGTGGATGGACTCAAAAACAGCAAAATTCTGTACCAGGCACAGTTCGATTTGCAGGCGTGTTTCTTTGCGACCGGAAAGTTGAACAGGCTGATAGATCAGCCAGGTGGGTGCCTGGGAAAGAATTTTGCGGGACTCAAAATAAGAAGGGAGAACCGGGATGTCAGAGACAGGAATAGAAAATGTTCAGGAAATGACATACGATGCCATTAAGATTGGTCTGGCTTCACCAGAGAAGATCAAGGAGTGGTCACACGGTCAGGTTACAAAACCAGAGACAATCAATTACAGAACCCTCAAACCGGAAAAGGACGGGCTGTATTGTGAAAAGATTTTCGGGCCGAACAAGGACTGGGAATGTCACTGCGGCAAGTACAAGAAAATCCGTTATAAAGGCGTTGTCTGTGACCGTTGTGGGGTAGAAGTGACAAAGTCCGCCGTCCGCCGTGAACGGATGGGTCATATCGAGCTGGCTGCCCCGGTATCGCACATCTGGTATTTCAAGGGGATACCGAGCCGGATGGGGTTGATACTGGATTTGTCTCCTAGAGTGCTGGAGAAGGTTCTGTATTTTGCATCTTATATTGTATTAGATAAAGGAGATACCGACCTGCAGTACAAGCAGGTGCTGACTGAGAAGGAATATCACGAGGCATATGATAAATACGGCAGCCGCTTCCGTGTAGGTATGGGAGCCGAGTCAATTATGGAGCTGCTGCAGGCTATCGACCTGGAGGCAGAGTCCGCAGAGCTAAAAAAGGCTCTGAAGGATTCGAGCGGACAAAAAAGGGCGCGTGTCATTAAGCGTCTGGAAGTCGTGGAGGCATTCCGCGAGTCCAGGAACCGCCCGGAATGGATGATTTTAACAGTGATTCCGGTCATTCCGCCGGATTTGCGCCCGATGGTACAGCTCGACGGCGGCCGGTTTGCTACTTCCGATATGAACGATTTGTATCGTCGGATCATCAACCGAAACAACCGTTTAAAGAGATTGCTAGAGCTAGGGGCGCCGGATATTATCGTGCGGAACGAAAAGCGGATGTTGCAGGAGGCCGTCGATGCCCTGATTGACAACGGACGTAGAGGGCGTCCGGTGACAGGTCCTGGCAACCGGGCGTTAAAATCCCTTTCTGATATGTTAAAGGGAAAGCAGGGACGCTTCCGTCAGAACCTGTTGGGAAAACGTGTCGATTATTCCGGCCGTTCTGTTATCGTGGTCGGTCCGGATTTAAAGATTTATCAGTGCGGTTTGCCAAAGGAAATGGCCATTGAGCTGTTTAAGCCGTTTGTTATGAAGGAACTGGTTTCGAGAGGAACTGCCCACAATATCAAATCGGCGAAAAAGATGGTAGAGCGTCTGCAATCCGAGGTTTGGGACGTGTTAGAGGATGTCATCAAGGAGCATCCGGTGATGTTAAACCGCGCTCCTACTCTGCACAGATTGGGTATTCAGGCATTTGAGCCGGTATTGGTAGAAGGAAAGGCGATCCGTCTGCATCCGTTGGTTTGTACCGCATTTAATGCAGACTTTGACGGCGATCAGATGGCAGTCCATCTTCCGCTGTCGATGGAAGCACAGGCAGAGTGTCGCTTCCTCCTGCTTTCTCCAAACAACCTGTTAAAGCCGTCCGACGGCGGCGTGGTGGCCGTACCGTCTCAGGATATGGTGCTGGGAATCTATTATCTGACCCTGCAAAAGCCGGGCGATAAGGGTGAAGGAAAGTATTTTAAAAATGTCAACGAAGCGATTCTGGCTTATGAGAACGGAGACATTACGCTGCAGGCGATGATTAAGGTGCGCTGCAGCGGCCCAAATGCCGAAGGGATGGAGGAAAGCCGGATCATAGAATCCACTTTGGGACGTTTCATTTTTAATGAGAGCATCCCGCAGGATATGGGCTTTGTAGATCGAACCAAGGAAGAAAACTTCTTAAAGCCAGAGGTAGACTTTCTGGTAAAGAAAAAAGAGCTAAAGACGATTCTGGAGAAATGTATCAACGCACATGGCGCGACCAGAACGGCCGAGGTAATGGACGCGATCAAATCTCTGGGGTATAAATATTCTACAAGGGCTGCCATGACGGTTTCGATTTCCGATATGACCGTGCCGGAGAAGAAAAAGCAGATTTTGGCAGATGCCGAGGCGACAGTAGAGACGATTTCCAGGAATTTCCGCCGTGGTTTAATGACGGAGGAGGAGCGTTATAAGGCAGTTATCGAAACCTGGAAGGAGGCCGATGACGAGATTACCGAGGCGCTGCTGTCCGGTCTGGATAGATATAACAATATTTATATGATGGCTCATTCCGGAGCCCGTGGATCTGACAAGCAGATCAAGCAGTTGGCAGGGATGCGTGGACTGATGGCCGATACGTCAGGACGTACTATTGAGCTGCCGATCAAATCTAATTTCCGTGAAGGGCTGGATGTATTGGAATACTTCATTTCCGCACATGGTGCGAGAAAGGGCTTGTCGGATACGGCACTGCGTACTGCCGACTCCGGATACCTTACCCGCCGTCTCGTAGATGTGTCCCAGGATTTGATTATTCGGGAAACGGACTGCTGCGACGGCAAGGAAGAGATTCCAGGTATGTGGATCAAAGGCTTTATGGATGGCAAGGAAGAGATCGAGAGTCTGGAGGAACGGATTACCGGACGCTTCTCCTGTGAAGATATTTATGACGATGCGGGTGAATTGATTGTAAAGAGAAATCATATCATCACGCCAAAGCGCGCCGCCAGGATTGTAGCAAGGAAGGAAATGGTAGAGGCCGGCAACCAGGCCAAGGTGAAAATCCGTACCGTGCTGACCTGCAAATCCCATATCGGGGTATGTGCAAAGTGCTACGGCTCCAACATGGCAACCGGACAGCCGGTTCAGGTTGGGGAGGCCGTCGGTATCATTGCAGCACAGTCTATCGGAGAACCAGGTACCCAGCTGACAATGCGTACCTTCCATACGGGCGGCGTAGCCGGAGACGACATCACACAAGGTCTTCCTCGTGTCGAGGAGCTGTTTGAGGCCAGAAAGCCAAAAGGACTTGCGATCATTGCAGAGTTTGGCGGACGGGTGACGATTAAGGATACGAAGAAAAAGCGTGAGGTTGTCGTGACGAACGATGAAACCGGCGAGGCAAAGGCTTATCTGATTCCGTATGGTTCCCGGATTAAGGTACAGGACAATCAAGTCATTGATGCAGGTGATGAGCTGACCGAGGGTAGTGTCAATCCGCATGATATTTTAAAGATCAAAGGCGTTCGCGCCGTGCAGGACTACATGATCCAGGAGGTACAGCGTGTATACCGTCTGCAGGGTGTGGAAATCAACGATAAGCATATTGAGATGATCGTCCGCCAGATGTTAAAGAAGGTGCGGATTGAAAATAATGGGGATACGGATTATCTGCCGGGTACTCTGGTGGATGTGCTGGAATATGAGGAGCTGAACGAACAGCTCTTAGAGGAAGGCTTTGAGCCGGCAGATGGCAGACAGGTCATGTTAGGTATCACCAAGGCTTCTCTTGCAACCGATTCCTTCCTTTCCGCTGCGTCCTTCCAGGAGACGACAAAGGTTCTGACCGAAGCCGCTATCAAGGGGAAGGTCGATCCGCTCATTGGTCTAAAGGAAAACGTTATTTTAGGAAAGCTGATTCCGGCCGGAACTGGTATGAAGCATTATCGCTCGATTAAGCTGGACAGCGACAAGAACGAAGAAGAGGAAATGGAAGAGCTGGAGCTGCCAGAGATCGAGGAAGAGTCAGAAGAGGATTTTCTTTTTATCGAAGAAGAGGAACTGGACGCTTTGGATGCGTTAGTGGAGACAGCTGCGATGGAAGAGGAGACTGTTTCTCTGACAGAGGAATAACCAAACAGAAAACAGAAGACAGGTTATAGAGGTTACAGGGCGGCACGGCGGGAAGCTGTGCCGCCCTGCTTTGTGGGCGCGCATGGGTACGAAAAAGTGAGAGGAAGGAGGAAATCATGAAAATTGTAGTATTGGAACGGAACAGCGTAGGAACAGACGTAGATATTTCCTGTTATGAGGAATTAGGAGAGGTGACGGTTTATCCGAATACCGAGGTGGATAAGATAGCGGAATGGGTAAAGGAAGCGGAGATTATCATTGCTAACAAAGCGTCTTTAAACCGGGAAACATTGGCGGAGGCATCGCAGGTAAAGCTGATCTGTGAGTTTGCGACCGGCTATGACAACATTGATCTGGAGTACTGCCGGGAGCGTGGCATTGCCGTAGCGAATGTCGTAGATTATTCCACGGCGGCAGTCGCGCAGCATACGTTTGCGCTGACCCTTTATTTGCTGGAGAAGCTGCGGTATTATGACGAGTATGTAAAATCTGGTGCGTACGTGAGGAAGGGGCGTATTTCTGATTTTGACCATACAGAACTGGAAGGGAAAACCTGGGGCATCGTCGGAATGGGACATATTGGAAAGCAGGTGGCGAAGATTGCAAAAGCCTTTGGCTGCAAGGTCATATTTTATTCTGCCTCCGGGAAGAGTACCTGTACGGAATATAAACGAGTGGATTTAGAGACACTGTGCCGGGAAAGTGACTTTTTATCGCTGCATTGTCCATTGACGGAGAAAACACATCATCTGATCGATGCCGCTGCCTTGCGTCAGATGAAGCCGCAGGCCATTTTGATTAACGTAGCACGCGGCAATGTTGTGGATACCGAGGCGCTTTATCAGGCATTGACAGAAAACTGGATTGCCGGAGCCGGACTGGATGTGTTGGAGCAGGAGCCGATGACGGAGACGAATCCGTTAGGCAAAATCCAGGACAGCGGCCGTTTGCTGATTACACCGCATATGGCCTGGGCGAGCAGAGAGGCGAGAGAACGGGTGGTTGCCGAGGTTTACCGGAATATTCAGGCATTTTTAGCAGGAGAAAAAAGAAATATCGTAAATTTTTGATTTTTTCATTGTCTTTTAACTTGTCTCTAAAAAATAAATATGGTAAGATAGAATCGGTATAGACTGGAAGCAAAGAAGGGAATCGGATATGGGAAAGAATGAATTTGCCAATCTGGGGGATGAAATCAAGGAAGCAGTGCAGTCGGCGATTAACAAAGGTGATTTTGCCAGGTTGAAGGCTGAGATCGGCGAATCGGTCAATCAGGCGTTTGACGAGATCAAGCAGTCGATTCAGGGAACCTGGACGGACAGCAATGTAAAACGGCCAAACGGACAGCCTGAAAATGATTCTTCTGGAGAAGCTCATGCTTATCAAGATATGTCAGAGCAGAATAGAAATAGAAATCAGGAAAACAGAGGGAATTACAGCCAGACAGCCCGGAGAAACCAGGCAAACAGAGCCTATTCCCAGGCAGCAGCTCAGACTGCCCGTTCCGCAAACAGAGCGGCCGCTCAGGCAGGAAGCAGCGCAGCCCGTTTTGCAAACAGAGCAGCAGTTCAGGCGGGAAAGGGCGCAGCTCGTTCGGCAGCAGAGATAGAACGGGTCAGCGGGACAGTGGTCAATGCCCGAAAACCAAAGCTTCCGGCATTACCGGTGCGCCCGGTAGGAAAGGTAGGAGGAATTCTTTTTACCATATTTGGTTCGATTTTGCTGGGACTTGGCCTGCTGTGCTTGATGCTCTTTACCAGTCTGGGGTTTGTAATGAGTGAGGAGTCTTTATATTTTCTGGCGATGCTTTTCGGGATACCAGCGACTTTTTCCGGCGCCCTGATGTTAAGTGCCGGCCGGCTGAAATCCAACCGGCTTTTTCGGATGAATCAATATGTGAAGCTGATTGGGGCAAAGGGATATTGCGATATAAAGGAGCTGGCAGCAAAAAGCGGCCGTTCTATCCGGTATTTAGTAAAGGATCTCGGTAAGATGATCCGGCTGGGGATGTTTCCGGAGGGACATATGGATGAAAAAAAGACCTGTTTTATGTTAGACGATAAAACCCATCAGCTTTATTTGGAAATGATGCAGGCACGGAACGAGGCCGGAATACAGGAGATGGCGGAAATAGAAAAAGAAGAGCAGGAGACCGAGGAGGATGCAAGGAAGGCGGCGGCAAAGGCTGTAGCAGCAGAGGGCAATGCCTATATCCAGCAGATCCGCCAGGCGAATGCGGCGATTGCCGGAGAAGAGATTTCTGCAAAGCTGGACAGGCTCAGTATGATAATGGACAAAATATTTCTGCATGTCGAGCGGCATCCAGAACAGGTAGAGGAGCTGCATCGGTTTATGGAATATTATCTGCCCACCACGTTGAAGCTAGTCAATGCCTATCAGGAGTTTGATGCTCAGCCGGTGCAGGGAGCCAACATTACGACGGCCAAACAGGAGATCGAAGAGACCTTAGATACCATTAACCAGGCCTTTGAACGGCTGTTTGACAATTTTTATGCAGATGTGGCAATGGATATTTCTACGGATATTGATGTGCTGGAAACAATGCTGGCACAGGAGGGTCTGACCGGACATTCCTTTGAGGAAAAAAAGGAGGCATAAGATCAGACAAAACGAAAAATAGGATGGGAGGAATTTACAGATGAACGAGGATATCTTAAACATGGAACAGGCTGCTCCGACGCTGACCTTTGAGCCATTTGCCGAGGAGGCGCCTAAGCCGGAGCTAGTTTTGGAGACACAGCCGCCGGAGGAGGTCAAGCAGCCGGAGGTTCCGGCCTTTGACGAGAGCAGCTTGACACAGGAGGAGCGTAAAATGGTAGACGATTTTGCAGCAAAAATTGAACTGCAAAATTCCAGCCAGATTTTACAGTATGGCGCCGGGGCGCAGAAAAAGATGGCAGATTTTTCTGAGTCGGCATTAAAGAATGTCCAGACAAAGGATTTGGGAGAAATAGGAAATATGCTTTCCGGTGTTGTCACAGAATTAAAAAGCTTTGATTTGGACGAAGAGGACAAGGGGTTTCTTGGCCTGTTTAAGAAAAGCTCCAATAAAGTAACGGCAATGAAGGCGCGTTATGCCAAGGCAGAGTCCAACGTCAACCAGATTTGTAAGGTGCTAGAGCAGCATCAGGTACAGTTAATGAAGGATATTGCTGTACTGGATAAGATGTATGAATTAAACAAAACCTATTTTAAAGAATTGTCGATGTATGTTCTGGCCGGAAAGAAACGGCTGCAGCAGGTGGAGCAGCAGGAGCTTCCTGCTCTGCAGGAGAAGGCCAGACAAAGCGGTTTGGCAGAGGACGCTCAGGCAGCGAACGATTTGGCGGCGCTTTGCAATCGTTTTGAAAAGAAGCTGCATGACCTGGAACTGACGCGGATGATTTCGATCCAGATGGCGCCGCAGATTCGTCTGGTACAGGGCAACGATATTTCTATGACCGAAAAAATCCAGTCTACGATTGTCAATACGATTCCGCTTTGGAAGAGTCAGATGGTGCTGGCGCTTGGGATTACCCATTCCGGCCAGGCAGCCAAGGCGCAGCGTGAAGTAACGGATATGACCAACGAGCTGCTCAAAAAGAACGCCGCCGCCTTGAAGATGGCGACGATTGAGACGGCAAAGGAGTCCGAGCGCGGAGTAGTGGATATCGAGACACTAAAAATGACCAACGAATCCTTAATCAGCACCTTAGACGAGGTGATGAGAATCCAGCAGGAGGGCCGTCAGAAGAGACGCGAGGCCGAGCAGGAGCTAAGCCGGATCGAGACAGAGCTGAAGGGAAAGCTGCTGAGCTTGCGGAATTGAGAAATAGAGTACAAGAGGTATCGGATGAAATCAGATACCTCTTGTTTTATGAGCAGAGCTACGTAAGAAAATTTGTTGCTAAAATCAGCATACCGCTTGTGCAGCAAGCAGAAAAAGAAGCGTTCTATAGCTGTACTACTGCGGTGTCAAATCCAAGCCCCCGCAGAGTGTCGGCATACTGGCTCGCTTCTGCCAGTGTGTCAAAGGAGCCGGAAAGTACAGCATACAGTCCGCCCAGAGAAATAATTGTAGCAGGACGGTTATTTTGCAGCAGCCGATCATATTGGGCCGCTGCATTGTCATATTGAGCGAAAAGTCCTACCTGGACACGGTAAGCAGACGGTTCCTGGAAGGAGGCTCCTGTTGTACGGCCGGAATTACCAGGGGAATCTCCGATAGCTTCCAGGACACCGTCTGCAATGCCACGGGCAATTTCCTCAAAACGTTCGTCAAACAACTGATTGTCCTGGTCGTTGTTGATAAAGCCTGCTTCTACCAGAACAGCGGGCATTCTGGTACGGCGGAGGACGGTTAGGTTCGGGCGCAGATCAATCCCTAAATTGGCAAAGCCTAAATTTCCCAGATTGTCGTTGATATTTTCTGCCATTTCCTCCTTGATACCGCCGTCGTTGTAAATCAAAGACTGAACACCGGAATATTGGTTAGGTGTGACGTTGGAATTGCGGTGAATAGAAAGGAAATAGTCGGCGCCGCTGTTGTTGGCAATCCGTACCTTTTCGCTTGGCGTCTGATAGATGTCTTCTGTTCGGGTATAAACGACATCCTGTCCAGCATTTTCCAGCATTGCTCCAACCTCCAGAGCCAATGCGAGAGCATCATCCTTTTCCATCCTGCCTTGATAGACGGCTCCGCTGTCACGTCCTCCATGACCTGCATCTATGACAATTTTTGCCATTTTACCACTACCTTATCCATATCGTTGTTATAGTATATGCAGATAAAAGAAGATTGTGAGAGAAGAAAATGACCAAGTAAGAGCAGACGCTCAGAGAAGAAAACGGCCAGAGAAGAGGTGCGTTCTCTGGCCGTAAATCATGATATCATCTGTTTTTTTCTACAGTACCTTAATGAGAAGTCTCTGGTTCTATGTCCTCACGGGTAGCAGCGGCCATAGCATCCGGCTCTGCTTCCTCTTCCTCTAAGCTTTTTCCAAGGAATTCCGGCAGCTCCATCCCGGCCTGACGGAACAAATCGTTTAACGGAGGGATAGATTTCATCATACCAGAGAGGAAATTGGCGGTGGCTGGAGAGCCGTCCTTGCCGCCAAGGGAATCCCAAACGGTTACTTTGTCGATCTTGATATTCTTGATAGCATCTACCTGAATTTGCATCAGATCCTGAAGCTTGTCGGCTACCATCAGCTTTACTGCAGCATTTGGATCGCCTCCGGCCGCTTTTACCAGCTCGTGCATACCATCGGCCTGCTTTAAAAGCATTTCCTGGATACCGCGTGCCTGCGCCTCCATTTTGGAGAAAATCGCATCTGCTTCACCCTTTGCCAGCCTTCTGGCAACCTCAGCCTCAGCTTCTGCCTGGATTTCCGCCTTTTCCTTTTCAATCTGTGCTTTGACGATGATATCAGCCTGCTGCGTGGCGCGTTCTAGCTGCGCACGGGTTTCTTCGGCCTTTTGCTGTGCGGTATAAGCCTCCTCTTGAGCCTTAGCGGCCTGTACGGCTTCAGCAGCCACAGCGATACGGAGCGCCTCTGCCTCTTTTTCACGGCGGGAGGCATCGGACTGGGCGACTTCGATTTTGGCTTCATTTTCACCCTGAATAGCGGTTGCATCTGCAGCGGCTACCTGGATACGCTGATCACGGCGGGCATTGGCCTGACCGATTTCACCGTCGCGATCCTTTTCCGCAACGCTTTTCTTGGCGTCGTTGATCGCCTTGGCAGCAGCCTCTTTTCCAAGAGCCTCTATGTAACCGGACTCGTCATTGATATCGGTAACGTTGACGTTGATCAGACGGAGGCCGATCTTTTTCAATTCGATTTCGACATTGTTGGAAACCGAAATAAGAAATTTATCTCTATCTGCATTGATTTCTTCAATATCCATGGTAGCAATCACAAGACGGAGCTGGCCAAGAATGATGTCCTTTGCAAGCTCCTGGATTTCTCCAAGCTGCAGCCCCAGCAAACGTTCTGCGGCATTTTGCATAACGCCTGGCTCGGTAGAAATACCAACGGTAAAACGGGATGGAACGTCTACCCGGATGTTTTGCTTGGAGAGGGCATTGCGCAAATCCACGTTGATGGAAATCGGAGTAAGATCCAGGTATTGATAGGACTGAATCACCGGAACAATAAAGGCGGCGCCTCCGTGAATACATTTGGCGGAGCGGCTTTCGCCGTTTTTGTCGGTTCCGACTTTACCGTAAATGACTAACACCTTATCAGACGGACACTTCCGGTAACGGGAGAGAATCGCGATCAGACAGGCAAATAAAACCAGGACAGCGACGCAAATAGCAATCAATATTTCCATATTCGTAATCTCCTTTTTGTGATGTAATTGTAATGAGAATGCCGGCGTATGGCAGGCATCTGTTTGAAAACAGGACTATTGCTCTGGTTCTACTAATACGACGTCTCCGCGGACGTCAATGATCCGGATTCGGCTGCCGGTCGGAAGCGGAACCGAAGAATCCGTGATCGCATCGTATTCGTTAAAATGGCCGCCAATCGTGACATTGACCTTCCCATGGCCATTTCCCCTGGACGGAACCGTCAAATAAACCGTACCGCTGTAGCCAAGTGTAGAGGCGATGGATATACTGCCGTCGTCTGCCAGCTTAGAAAGAGCGCGGATTAGGAGGGCAACCAGGAACATAAACAAAAAGCCCAGCATAATTGCCAAAGCCATAGACAGAAGCGAAGAAGCAAGTACTCTGGTAAAGGCAAGACCGCTCCAGCCAAAGACACAGAAAAAGGCAATGATGCCCTGGAAGGTAAAGAGCCGCATCGTTCCAAAATCACCAGGGGCCATACCATCTGGAGCTGAACCGACGCCATCCGGAGAAAAATCACCGGCGCCCGTATCCAGATCCAAACCGGATGTATCGCTTGGGTTGAAGCTTGAAGCATCCTCACCCCAGCCTAAAAACAGCAATACCATCTGTAAAATCAGAACCAGAGTAGATGGTACGGCGATACAGTAAAGAATTTTTTGCAAGAGGGAAAGGGATTCCCAAAATGCCTGCATAATGCCACCTCCATTGTTTCGCATTTGTTTGATAGGAAACAGGACATTTCCTATGAAAATGGGTGGAATTTAACTGTGTAAATTCCGCTTACAATAAGTATACCATAATCTCGAAAAAAGTCAATAAAGCTAATGAGATCTTAATAAAAATTTTTAAATATGAAAATTTATGGTGAATTTAGATTATCTCTTTAGAAGTTCTTATATGTCGGTAT
>CASCWU010000049.1 GCA_949155905.1 uncultured Lachnospiraceae bacterium | reverse complement strand
TGCAGGACGTGACGAAAAGGGTGCAGGAAAAAAGACAGAGGGAAAACAGGGGGAAACAGAAAAAACAGTGGTACTATGGAATTCTTACCATGCTGCTTTTGGCCTGCTTCTTTGGGGGAAGGACGACACAGGCAGCCGCAAGTCAGGCCGACCAGAGGGAAAGCGCACAGACAGCAGATGCTTCTGCTACGCAGAAAAAGAGGCTGTACCGAAGCAGCTCCAATAAAAAGAGTCTGGCTCTGGCAAGGCGGATGCTGTCAGAAAAGCAAAAGGCGCTGGCCAAAAAGAGGGCGGAGCTTGAGCCGACCTTGGCATATATCGGAGAGATTATCCAGCACTATTATCTGGAAGAGGTCGATATCAACCGGCTGATTCAAAGAACGCTCTCCGGGGTGACGTTGGCGACGACGACAGAGGAAGCCGTAAAGCGTATGGTAGCAGGCTTAGGGGATCCCTATTCGGCCTATTTTACTGCAGCCGAATTTCAGAATGTGATGGATAGCAGCAAAGGAAATTACTGCGGCATCGGCGCAAGCATCCAGAAGGAGGAGACGACCGGAGGAATTGAGATCATAGAGCCATTTTCCGGCGGCCCGGCGCAGAAGGCCGGATTAAAGGCCGGGGACATTATCTTATCTGTCGATGGATTGGACGTAACGAAGATGGATTTGGATCAGGCGGTCAGCTATGTAAAGGGAGAACAGGGGACGCCTGTCATTTTGGAGTATTTGCGGAACGGAAGCCGAAATAAGCTTACGGTGTACCGGGATGTCGTAAAGATGGAAACGGTTTCTTACCGGATGGAAGAAAACCAGATCGGCTATATTCAGATTTCCCAGTTTGAAGAGGTGACAGTCGAACAGTTCAACCAGGCAGTAGCAGAGCTGGAAAAGAAAAATATGAAGGGTCTGATCGTGGATTTGCGGAACAATCCAGGAGGGCTTTTGACTTCGGTATCAGAGATTCTGGGGCGTATTTTACCGGAAGGAAAGCTGATTACCTATACCGAGGATAAGTACGGCAACCGGGAGGATCTTTATACGACCAATGCAAGCGAACTGAAGCTTCCGATGGTGGTATTAGTAAACGGCAACAGCGCCAGCGCCTCTGAATTGTTTACCGGTGCGCTCAAGGATTACGGAGTGGCTAAAATTGTAGGAGAGAATACATTTGGAAAGGGAATCGTTCAGGGATTTTTGCAGTTTACAGACGGAAGTTCTCTAAAGCTGACGATGTCCAAATATTATACACCGAACGGAATCTGCATTCACAAGACCGGAATCCGCCCGGATTATGTGATCGAGAAAGGAAAGGACGGAGAGGATAAGCAGCTAGAGCAGGCACTAAAGCTTTTGAGATAGCATATCTTTCTCCTTTACAAACAGCAGTCGGCTATGATATACTGTATGCGGTGTGCGGATTTGTTCCGAGACTTCTGAAAAGGACAGTATACAGGCTGATAGTGTGCTTTTCAGTTGTTTCGGCGTTTCCGCGGACCGCAGACCGGAGCAGGAATCAGACAGGCTTCGGCGGAAAGGAAGATAAAAAATATGTATAAAAGTTTTTCAATGGAGCTGGCAGGACGTGTCCTGACAGTCGATGTAGGACGGGTAGCAGCCCAGGCAAACGGGGCGGCGCTGATGCACTATGGAGATACCACAGTGCTGTCTACGGCTACGGCGTCTGAAAAGCCGCGGGAGGGCATAGACTTTTTCCCGTTAAGCGTAGAATATGAGGAAAAAATGTACGCAGTAGGGAAAATCCCTGGCGGCTTTAATAAGCGAGAGGGAAAGGCTTCGGAAAATGCGGTGCTGACCGCGCGTGTCATTGACCGTCCGATGCGTCCGCTCTTTCCTAAGGATTATCGAAATGACGTCACCTTAAATAACCTGGTGCTTTCTGTCGATCCGGAGTGCAGCCCGGAGCTGACGGCAATGCTGGGATCTGCGATTTCTACTGCTATCTCGGATATTCCGTTTGACGGGCCGTGTGCAACGACGCAGGTAGGTCTCATAGACGGAGCGTTTGTGTTCAATCCGAACGCAGCCCAGAGTCAGGTATCCGATTTGAAGCTGACCGTAGCTTCCACGAGGGAAAAGGTAATTATGATTGAAGCCGGAGCCAATGAGGTGCCGGAGGATAAGATGATAGAGGCTATTTATGCGGCGCATGAGATAAACCAAAAGGTGATCGCCTTTATTGATGAAATTGTAGCCGAATGCGGCAAGCCAAAGCATGAATATGTAAGCTGTGCCGTACCGGAGGAATTATTTGCTGCGATTAGGGAGCTAGTGACGCCGGAGCAGATGGAAGAAGCCGTGTTTACAGACGTCAAGCAAGTAAGAGAGGAAAATATCCGCCAGATCAAGGACAAGCTGGCAGAGGCGTTTGCAGAGAATGAAGAATGGCTGGCTCTGATAGATGAGGCTGTTTATCAATATCAGAAAAAGACGGTGCGGAAGATGATTTTGCAAGATCATAAGCGTCCGGACGGCAGGGAGATTACGCAGATCCGCCCTCTTGCAGCAGAGGTTGATCTGATTCCGCGTGTTCATGGTTCTGCGATGTTTACCCGCGGACAGACGCAGATCTGTACGATTACCACACTGGCGCCGCTTTCCGACGCACAGCGGCTGGACGGTCTGGATGAAAACGAAACCTCGAAGCGCTATATGCATCACTACAATTTCCCATCCTATTCCGTAGGAGAGACAAGACCATCGAGAGGGCCGGGCCGCCGGGAAATCGGGCATGGTGCTTTGGCAGAGCGGGCTTTGGTTCCGGTGCTGCCAAGCGAAGAGGAATTCCCGTATGCGATCCGTACCGTATCGGAAACCTTTGAATCCAATGGTTCTACCTCACAGGCCTCTATCTGTGCTTCTACCATGTCGCTGATGGCAGCAGGTGTGCCGATTAAAAAGCCGGTGGCCGGGATTTCCTGCGGTTTGGTGACAGGGGAAACAGACGACGATTATATCGTGCTGACAGATATTCAGGGCTTAGAGGATTTCTTTGGCGATATGGACTTTAAGGTGGCCGGGACACATGATGGAATCACAGCGATTCAGATGGATATTAAAATCCACGGCCTGACCCGTCCGATTGTCGAGGAAGCTATCCGCCGGACAAAGGAAGCAAGAGAATATATATTAAATGAAATTATGGCGCCGTGTATTGCAGAGCCAAGACCGGAGGTTGGCCCGTATGCGCCGAAGATCATCCAGATTCAGATCGATCCGGCCAAGATCGGCGATGTGGTAGGACAGAGAGGAAAGACCATCAATGCCATCATTGAGCAGACTGGGGTAAAGATTGATATTACCGATGACGGGGCTGTCTCTATCTGTGGGACAGATGCTACCATGATGGATCGCGCTTCTTATCTGATCCACACGATTGTCACCGATTTCGAGGAAGGACAGGTGCTAGAAGGAAAGGTCGTTTCGATCAAGGAATTCGGTGCATTCCTGGAATTTGCGCCAGGCAAGGAAGCGATGGTTCATATTTCCAAGATTGCAAAGGAACGAATCAACCGGGTAGAGGATGTTCTTACCCTGGGCGACGTCGTCAAGGCCGTTTGCCTTGGCAAA
Organism: uncultured Lachnospiraceae bacterium; assembly: GCA_949155905.1. Classification (GTDB taxonomy): domain Bacteria; phylum Bacillota; class Clostridia; order Lachnospirales; family Lachnospiraceae; genus MGBC131033. The sequence continues at coordinate 20,635 of CASCWU010000049.1, read as the reverse complement.
GATAAGATGGGGCGCGTTTCCTTCAGTATCAAAGACGTCCCGGCAGGAAAAAAATAACATAAGACAGATACAAAGGGCGGAAGGAGCAAAGGTTGTTTCTCCCGCCCTTCTTTGATGAAACAGGAGGAGTTAGAAATGGAAGAGGAAAAGTTTATATTATCGGAGATGTTTGCCAAGGATGTATTTAACGATGCCGCGATGCTAGAGCATCTGCCGAGCAAAACCTATCAGGCATTGAAGAAAACGATTGAAAAGGGAGAGGATCTGGATTCCGAGGTGGCCAGTATTGTCGCACATGCGATGAAGGAGTGGGCGATTGGACGCGGTGCGACGCATTATACGCACTGGTTCCAGCCAATGACCGGAATTACGGCGGAAAAGCATGATTCCTTTATCAATCCGACAAGCGACAGCAAGGTAATCATGTCTTTTTCCGGAAAGGAATTAGTCAAGGGAGAACCAGATGCTTCTTCCTTTCCGTCAGGCGGTCTGCGGGCAACCTTTGAGGCCAGAGGCTATACAACCTGGGACTGTACCTCTCCTGCTTTTTTAAAGGAGGATGCCGGTGGGGTGACGCTTTGCATTCCGACGGCATTTTGTTCCTATACCGGAGAGGCACTCGATAAGAAAACGCCGCTGCTGCGTTCCATGGAGGCAGTCAGCAGACAGGCAGTCCGTATTATGAAGCTGTTCGGACATGAGGATGTGACGATGGTAAATTGCTCCGTAGGAGCAGAGCAGGAGTATTTTTTGGTGGATCGGGAAAAATATCTGCTGCGGGACGATTTGAAATTTACCGGGCGCACCTTGTTTGGCGCGATGCCGCCTAAGGGACAGGAGCTAGAGGATCATTATTTCGGTACGATCAAGGAACGGATTGCTTCTTTTATGAAGGAGTTAAACGAGGAATGCTGGAAGCTAGGGATTTTATCCAAGACACAGCATAACGAGGCGGCTCCGGCTCAGCATGAGATGGCGCCGATTTATTCTACGGCAAATATCGCGACGGATCACAACCAACTGATCATGGAGTTGATGAAAAAGGTGGCAAAACGCCATGGCCTGGAATGTCTGCTGCATGAAAAGCCGTTTGACGGGGTAAACGGTTCCGGGAAGCACAATAACTGGTCGCTGGTGACAGACACCGGAAAGAACCTGCTAGAGCCAGGTAAAACGCCGCATGAAAACATCCAGTTTTTGCTGGTGCTTTCGGCGATTATCCGGGCAGTAGACGAAAACGCGGTTCTGTTGCGGCTTTCGGCCTCCAATCCAGGCAATGACAGACGTTTGGGAGCGCATGAGGCTCCGCCTTCGATCATTTCGATTTTCTTAGGAGAGCAGCTAGAGGACGTCGTAGAGCAGCTCGTAGAGAAGGGAGAAGCCAGCAGCAGCAAGCAGGGCGGGAAGCTTTCGATTGGGGTACATAGTCTGCCGAAGCTTTCTAAGGATGCGACAGACAGGAACCGTACCTCGCCGTTTGCGTTTACCGGAAATAAATTTGAATTTCGTATGGTGGCCTCGTCGCTTTCGATAGCCGGAGCCAATACCGTGCTGAATACGATTGTAGCGGATGTATTTGAACAGATAGCGGATGAACTGGAGCAGGCAGAGGATTTTAACCTGGCCGTTCACGATTTGATCAAAAAGATGTTAAGCGAGCATCAGCGGATTATTTTTAATGGGAACGGATATGCAGAGGAATGGGTAGAGGAGGCCGAACGGAGGGGTCTGCCGAATAAGCGGACGATGGTAGATGCGATTCCGTCTCTGTTAGATCCAAACACCATTGCGCTGTTTGAACGGCAGCATGTCTTTTCCAGGGCAGAACTGGAATCCCGTGCGGAAATTCATTACGAGGCATATTCTAAGGCAGTAAATATCGAAGCAAGAACGATGGCGGAAATGGCGGCAAGACAGTACATTCCGGCTGTGATTCGTTATACGACGGAACTGGCTGCTTCCATCAACGCAGTAAGGCAGGCGTGTTCGGAGGCAGACATCAGTGTGCAGATGGACTTACTAAAGCAGGTATCGGATTTGCTCTCAGAGGCAAAGCGGGCTCTTGCGGGGCTGCAGCAGGCAGATACAGAGGCCAATGCCAAGCCGGAGGGGGCAGAAATGGCGATTGCCTTTAAGGAAACCGTAATTCCTGCTATGGAGGCGCTTCGTACTCCGATTGATAAGCTGGAAATTCTGGTGGATAAGAGGCTGTGGCCGGTGCCGACCTATGGAGACTTGTTGTTTGAGGTATAAAAAAGCAAACACGCCGGAAAAACGGATGGAAAAAGGATGAAATCGTGGGAAGGGGCAATTATGGAGCTTGTTAGAAGAAAAACAAAAATTATTTGTACACTGGGACCAGCAACAGATCGGGAAGGGATTTTGCAGCGGCTTGTAGAGGAGGGAATGGATGTCGCCCGTTTTAATTTTTCTCACTCTACTCATGAGGATCATAAGCAGCGTTTGGAACGGCTAAAGGCCATCCGAAAGGACTGTGGGCGGCATGTGGCGGCGCTCTTGGATACAAAGGGGCCGGAGGTGCGGCTAGGACAGTTCCGGGAAGGAAAGGTAATGTTAGAAAAGGGACAGTATTTTACACTGACGACACAGGAGCGCAAGGGCGATGCCGACGGTGTGTCTATTACCTATGAGGGACTTCCTGGTGATGTGAAGGTCGGAACGACGATTTTAGTAGACGACGGCCTAATCGAAATGGAGGTAGTCGAGAAAAGCCGCACGGATATTCGTTGTCTGGTGAAAAACGGAGGAATGGTTTCGGACAATAAGGGTGTCAACGTGCCGGAGGTCGAGCTTTCGATTCCGTTTATCAGCAAAAAGGATCGCTCTGATATTTTGTTCGGGGTGCGGGAGGGGTTTGATTTTATTGCTGCTTCTTTTACCCGGACAGCAAAGGATATCAAGGAGGTCAGACAGCTTTTAGAGGAGGCTGGAAACAACTCGATCCACATCATAGCCAAAATTGAAAATATGCAGGGCGTGGAGCATATCGACGAAATCTTAGAGGCAGCGGACGGCATTATGGTAGCGCGCGGGGACTTAGGAGTAGAGGTGCCGTTTGAGGAGGTGCCGATTCTCCAAAAACAATTGATTCGGAAATGCTATAACCGGGGTAAGGTCGTGATTACAGCGACGCAGATGTTGGATTCCATGATGAAGAATCCGCGTCCGACAAGGGCAGAGGCTACCGATGTGGCCAATGCGATCTATGACGGAACAAGTGCGATTATGCTCTCCGGGGAAACGGCAGCAGGGCAGTATCCGGTAGAAGCGCTTCAGACGATGGTCAACATTGCCAGGCGTACCGAGCAGGACATCAATTATCTGGAGCGTTTTCGGAAGATGCAGGCGGAGCGGGACAGCGGAATTACCGAGGCGATTTCTCACGCAACCTGTATGACGGCACACGATTTAAACGCAGCGGCGATTGTGACAGTGACGAAATCCGGGCGTACGGCAAAGATGATTTCCAAATACCGTCCGGCCTGTCCGATCATCGGCGGCTCTGAATTGGAGAGTGTTTGCAGACAGCTCAATCTTTCCTGGGGCGTTTATCCGGTTTTGTTAGAGGAGAAGCAGGATGCGTTTGAACTGTTTGACCATGCGATAAAAAATGCCGAGAAGCTGGGGCTGTTAGAACAAGGCGATGTCGCTGTTCTGACGGCTGGCGTACCGTTAGGGACGAGCGGAACGACAAATATGTTAAAGGTAGAGATTGTATAGAGCCAGAGCTTTTTATAATTTCCTGCTGCTATAAGGCGGTTTGCATCCAGGTCTTGCTCTGGGCTGCGGTGAGCGGATGAAAAGAAAAAGGAGAAGCAAGGACAGAGAACGTTTGGAAAAGATAGGGGAAACAGGTGATAGTATGGTGACGATTAAAGACGTAGCAAAGGAATCCGGCGTGGCAATTTCCACGGTATCCAATGTATTAAACAACGTAGACGTCGTCAGCGATGAGACCAAAAAGAAAGTGTTAGAGGCTGTCAAACGTCTGAATTATATTCCGAATATCAATGCAAGGCTGTTAAAATCCAACCAGAAAACGACAATCGGTTTGTTTGTGCAGGATCTTTCCGGCAGCTTTTATAATATTTTGATACAGGAAACTTATCGGGAGTGTAAGCGGCATGGTTATCTGTTGAATATTTACGTTTGTGATGCAGCAGACAGCAGGGAGGCCTTTAGCATCGTTTCCTCTTCCGGGGTAGCAGCGGCAATTATCATCAATGTTCTGCACGAGCAGCAGTATGTGGACAGGCTGCTAGAGCGGAATATGCCGCTTGTATTTTTGGATCGGGATGTAGCAGGAATCAATATTTCGAGCAGGCTGATTGCCAATTATGAGGGTGCGGCAGACGGTGTGGAATATCTGATACAGCGCGGGAAGCGGAAAATCGGTTACATCCATGGAACGGATAATTACGATAATGCCCAGCGCTATCAGGCATATTTGGACGTCATGAAAAAACGCCGCTTAAAGCCATATAAGGCATTTTTAGTACGGGGAGATTTTGAGCAGGAACGCGCCTATGAAGAGATAAAGCGTCTTCTCTCCAAACGAACCAGGCTTCCGGATGCGATTTTCTGCGCCAGTGATGCGATGGGATTTGGCTGTATCCGGGCATTCAGGGAAAACGGAATCCGTGTGCCTAAGGACATCAGTATTTTGGGCTTTGACGATATCGAAATGTCCGAATATTATATTCCGCCGCTGACTACCGTTCATAGTCCTATTAAGGAGCTGGGAGCAGAAAGCGCACGCGAAGCAATCCGGCTGGCCAAGGGCGACCGGTTGGAAGGAAACCGGATGCTGCTGCCGACGAGACTGATAGAGAGGGAGTCGGTGCAGTAGTCTGGGAGGAAGCGGTTTAAGAAGGGAATTGATAAAAGATTTATTAAAAGAAAATGAAAAAGCTTCTGCTCTGGTTGTAGCCTCCTGCCGCCTGTGTTATACTAAGAAAAACAAAAAAGCACCAGAAGCCAGTGCAAGCCAGAAAAACGGCTGGCATGTTACAAAAAGAAAGGAGCGGCGGGTATGGACGATCAAAGCATCTACACGGGAACCGTAGAGGGAGTGGCAAACGCTGCCGGGAAGGAAAAACAGAAAAAGCAAAAGCAGGAAAAGGGCGGAGCAGAAGGCGGCAAGGGAAAAGGCGGCAAAACGATAGGTAAGATCATCGGAATTGCCGTGGCTATCCTGGTGGTGCTGGTATTAGCCTTAAATTCCTTCTTTACGATTAAGGAACAGGAGCAGGCGGTTGTGACGACCTTTGGCGTGGCAAAGGCAGTGACAGAGCCAGGGCTTCATTTTAAAATTCCCTTTGTGCAGGAGGTACGGAAAGTCGATACCACCATCCGGGGGATTTCCATTGGCTATAACCGGGAAAGCAACGAATCTGTCGAGGACGAGTCGCTGATGATCACCAAAGATTTTAATTTTATCAACGTTGATTTCTTCGTGGAGTATAAGGTATCTGATCCGGTAAAAATGCTTTATGCCTCTAAAAAGCCAGACGAGATTTTAAAAAACATTGCCCAGAGCAACATCCGTGCGGTAGTCGGCAGCTACGATGTTGATAGTGTGCTGACGACTGGAAAGAGCGAAATCCAGGCTGTGATTAAGGAAAAGATTATGGCGGATTTGGAGAAGCAGGATATCGGGCTTTATTTAGTCAATATCACGATTCAGGATTCTGAACCGCCGACTCAGGAGGTATTAGAGGCATTTACTGCAGTAGAAGCGGCCAAGCAGGGTAAGGAAACCGCGATCAACAATGCCAACAAATATAAAAACGAAAAGATGCCGGAGGCGGAGGCCAAGGTAGACCAGATTTTGCAGAAAGCAGAATCAGCAAAGCAGCAGCGGATCAACGAAGCGCAGGGACAGGTGGCTCGTTTCAATGAAATGTATGCCGAATATGTCAAATATCCGTTGATTACCAGACAGAGGATGTTTTATGAGGCGATGGAAGCGATTTTGCCGGATCTAAAGGTAATCATTGACAGCGGAAGCGGTGATATCCAAAAGCTCCTGCCGATAGAGCCTCTAAACGGAACTGATGCGACCGGAGCATCCAGCCAGAAGGCAGCAGAAAAGACAGCTTCCGACGGAACAGGAAATGCAGACAAGACAGAAACGGAGGGGAACTAAGATGAAAAAGACAATAGGAAAAATCTTAGGTATCATAGCAGCAGTGGCGATTCTGATTCTTGTGGACAGCAGCTTTGTTGTGACGAGGGAGAATGAATATACGCTCGTCAAGCAATTCGGTAAAATCGATCATGTGGTGATGGAGGCAGGGCTTTCCTTTAAGCTTCCGTTTATTCAGACGGTGGATACCTTGCCTAAGGAGACGCTGCTCTATGATCTCGATCCGTCCGACGTTATTACGATGGACAAAAAGACGATGGTAGCCAACAGCTACGTGCTTTGGCGGATTACCGATCCGATCCGTTTTGCCCAGACGCTCAATTCCTCCGTCAGCAATGCGGAAAGCCGTATCAATACGACCGTATATAATTCTATGAAAAATGTAATCAGCAGCATGACGCAGGAGGAGGTCATTTCCGGCAGGGCAGGAGCGCTCAGTCAGCAGATGATGGACAGCATCGGGAATTCCATGGAACAATATGGGATGCAGCTTCTCTCGATAGAAATGAAGCATTTGGACTTGCCGAGCGAGAACAAAGCCGCCGTCTATGAACGGATGATTTCCGAGCGGGATAAGATCGCTGCTACCTATACGGCAGAGGGCGAATCAGAGGCGCAGATCATTCGGAACACGACGGATAAGGAAATCGCGATTAGCCTGTCCGAAGCAGAGGCGGAGGCAGAGAAAATCGAGGCAGAGGGCGAGGCAGAATATATGAGGATTCTTTCGGAGGCCTATGCCGATGAAAGCAGAAGCGAATTTTATTCCTTTGTCCGGGCGTTGGATGCGGCAAAGGCTGCCTTAAAGGGTGGAAATAAAACGCTGATGCTGGATAAGGATTCGCCGCTGGCACAGATTTTTTATACAGAATAAGGAAGAAAGAAAATTCCTGAATGTGTATGGCAAAAGGGAAGCTTTATAAAATAAGAGAAACAAAATGGCTGCAGTTATAACAGACTGCGGCTGTTTTGTTATAAATTCTTTTTTTGGCGAGCAAAAAATGAACCACTTTGTCCGTCATGACAATATATAGGTGTAGGGCGAAAAGCTATATCGCACCGAATCTGCCAGAGACGGCAACGTGGAGGTTATTATGACAAAGCAGGAATTTCAAGAATTGATTGAACAAGAAGGAAAGGCAATTTATTCTTTCTGCCGGGCGTTGACGGCGAATAGAGAGGACGCAGATGAGCTGTATCAGGATACGATGCTGGCAGCGGTAGAGCGCTGCAGGGATATCGATAGCTCTGCCAACCCAAAGGCGTATCTGAACAGTATTGCAGTCGGTATCTATCGAAATCATCAGAAGAAATCCTGGCGCAGACAACGGCTTGCCCCGACAGAGGGGCTGACAGAGGAACTTCTGGCGGTGCTGGCAGACGAGCAGACGGATCTGGAGGAACAAGTCATACAGGAGGAGCTGTGGCAGATAGTACGGAGAGAGACACAGGCTCTGCCGGAAAAATGGAGGATTCCAGTGTATCTTTACTATACGGCGCAGCTTTCGATAGAGGAAATCGCAAAGATCCTAAAGCTTCCGGGCGGTACGGTGAAAAGCAGACTACATAAGGCCAGAAGGATGATGAAAAAAAGATTGGAGGACTGCGGCTATGAAAACGGATAAAGAGATGGATCTGTTACTGCGGGAAGCACTGGCACCTAGAGAAGAGCCGGATCAGGCATTGCAGGAACATCTGCTTGACGAATGGGACAGATTGACCCGCAAGGAGTATTCGGCCAAAGCCTCGGAGAGTCTAAGTCAGGAGAAAGGCGGAAAGGTGATTGTAATGAAAAAAAGAAAAGCAGCAACGATGGTGGCAGCGGCAGCAGCTTGTGTGCTGGCCGTATCGGTGACGGCGGTAGCCGCTGTAAAATATTTGAGCCGGGAAGAGATCGTGCAGGAAATGAACAATAAGAGAGCGGAAGATGCGTTTGAGTCCGGTGAAGTATTAGAGATCAATCAGACAAAGGAAGCCGGAGACTACCGATTCCGTCTGTATGCCGTGGCAACGAAGGAGCAGCTTGCAGAAAGCGGCTTATGGGAGGAATCAGGAATCGGAACAGATGCCGGCGGCACATATGCCGTTATTTCCGTAGAGCGTCTGGACGGTACGCCAATGCCGGCAACCAGCAGTGATGAATATGGAAACCTATCCTTTTTTATGTCTCCGTTGATTCAGGGACTGTCACCATGGCAGTATAACATAGCTTCGATGGGCGGCGGGTACGGAGATATGGTCAAGGACGGGATGCTCTACCGGATTATTAGCTGTGACGATATTGCTGTGTTTGCAGACCGCGAGCTTTACTTGTGCATCACGGATACGAACTTTTATGATACGGCAGCCTTTGATTATCAGGAGGACGGGACGATTACGAGAAACGAAGGCTATGACGGAATCAACGTCCTGTTTGAGCTGCCGATTGACCGTTCCAGAGCCGATGAAAAAAAGGCGGCTGCTTATTTGGAAGGACTTGAGCAGGAAGGGAACAGCGATAGCGGGGAGGAGAGTATCCAGGAAAAGAGTCCAGAGGACAGTCGGTATAACACGATGATGGCAAAGATCCTGTCTGCAGAACAGGAAAAGGGCGCAGATATTTCGGATATCAGTGAGATTCCGACAAAGACACTGCTTGGCTATTGCAGACTTGATGAGGCCTCTGTGCAGACGCTTTCCGTAAAGGATGGAATGGCGGAATATTCTTATAATGGAGGGAATACAAGCTTTAACGTAGAGTGGCTTTTTGGAAGGGAAGATCTGGTGAAAGAGACGCTGCTTGGCGCCTCTGAGGAAGGAGAAGAAGTCCGGCTGCGGATATTTGAGAAGGAGGCAGACGGCACCGTTAAGGCGATGGAATATGTGATGACGGAGGAAACGATTGCCGCTAATATTCCGTAAGGAAAACATTTCCTACCAGCTCTTTGCATAGAACAACCCGGGCAGTTCCTTTTTTGGAACTGCCTGGGTTGCTTTGTCCGGTATTCTAAGCATCCTTTTCTTCGGTAGCTTCTTCCTCGGCAGACTCTGAAGAAGCCTCTTCGGCAGAGGAAGCTTCTTTGGAGGCATCCTCGTCAAAAAAGTCGTCTTCGTACTCGTCATCGAAGTCATCCTCAAAATCCTCGAGATAATCTGGTACAAAGAAGTAGTAAACCGCATAAGCGATAGCAGCGACAGCAGCTACGGCTCCGATAATAGCCAGAATCCAGACGATAGGATTGGATTCCTTTTTTTCCTCTGCCTGTTTTCTGTGGAGCAGCTCGTTTAATTTAGCGGCGCTTAGTAATTCTTCCAGTTTCTTGTCCATAGTCAAATCTCCCTTCCGGCATAGGACTTCTATGCCTGCTTCTTATCATAACACATTTTTCCATCCGACTCAAGACTGCTTTTGCAATTTTGCAAAGGAAGCAAGCATTTTTCTGGTGCCGACCGAAGGAGAATCAAATTCCACGGTTACTTCCATATCCGTTCCCTTTGCACTGTTTTTGGGTGCCAGAGCCGTCACTGTACCGAGGCCGAATTTGATATGCCGGACACGGTCGCCTGCCTGATAGTCGATAGGTGACGTTTGCTGGCTGGAGCTGCTGAGCGCTCCAAACCCCTTTTGGATATAAGGGTTTCCGGCGAACAATCCGTCGGCCTTCGTTCTGGATGCTTGCTTGTCTGCTGCCTGCTGCCTGCTGTCTGCTGGTCTGCTCATTGGATTCGTTTGGCTGACAACCTGTCCGGGTTGTCTGTTTTTATTTGCACCGCTGTTGCCACGGCCGATTGCCTGGTGAAAGGTGCGCATCCCGGAGGAAGTGCGGCTGCCGGTATAACTGGCTTGACTGGAATAACCAGAATGACTGGTATAACCAGAATGGAGCGGAGCGATTTCATGCAGCAGGTAGCGCGGAATCTCACGTAGGAAACGAGACGGCTCGTTAAACTGTAAGTCGCCGCGTACCATCCGCAGTCTGGAGCTGCTTAAATACAGCCGTTCCATCGCTCTTGTAATGCCGACGTAGCATAGCCGCCTCTCCTCCTCCAGATCGGATGGATCGTCGGAGGAAATCGAAAGATAGCCAGGAAATAGCCCATCCTCCATTCCGCAGAGGAAAACCGTCGGAAATTCCAGTCCCTTTGCACTGTGCAGAGTCATCAGGACGACATAGTTACTGCCGTTTTCTTCCTCCTCGGCCAGACTGTCAATATCAGCCACCAGAGAAACCTCTTCTAAAAATCCGGCTAAGGTTGGCTCCTCTTCACAATTTTGCTCATAGGCAACGATTTTATTCATCAGCTCTTCTATATTTTCCAGACGCCCCATGGCTTCCTCGCTGCCGTCCTCCTCTAGCTCCGTCCGGTAGCCGCTGTGGGTAAGCAATTCCTCTGTCAGCTCAGAAAGCGTATAGGACGGATCAAAAAGACGACTTCGCATCACTTCTATCAGGCTGACAAAGGACTGAAGCTTTGCACTGCTTCGCTCCAGGCCAGGGATTTGGCTGCTGATCCGCAGCGCAGCGTAAAAGCTGATCTCATGTGCCATCGCATAGGCGGTGATGCGGTCGATAGTAGCCAGACCGATGCCTCGCTTCGGCACGTTGATAATGCGCTTAACGGCCAGATCGTCCGCGTCGTTTTCCAGGAGTTTTAAATAGGAAAGGATATCCTTGATTTCCTTCCGCTGGTAGAAGTTGACGCCTCCGATTACTTTATAAGGGATACCCCGTAAAATCAGCTTTTCCTCTAAAATACGGGATTGGGCATTCGTCCGGTACAAAATGGCAAAACGGCTGTAATCGGGCTTGCCGCCGGTCTGTCTGGCCTGTTCTGCGGCCAGGGTGTCGATAACATCGGCTACGGAGGCGGCCTCTTCGGTTTCGCTGTCATACTGGGTGTAGGTAATCGGTTCCCCGTCTCCCTTTTGTGTCCAGAGCGCCTTGTCCTTCCGTTCGGAGTTGTGGGAAATGACCTCATTTGCCGCCTCTAAAATCCGTCCGGTCGAGCGGTAATTTTGCTCCAGCTTAATGACGGCGGTATCCGGGTATTGCTCCTCAAAATTTAAAATGTTGTAAATATTGGCGCCCCGGAATTTATAAATCGACTGATCGTCATCCCCTACCACACAGAGGTTATGCTCGATTTCACCGTCCTCGTTCGTATAAGAGGCCAGAAGGCTGATAAGCTTAAACTGGGCGGTGTTGGTATCCTGATATTCGTCTACCATAATGTAGCGGAAACGGCGGCGGTAGTACGCTAACGCCTCCTGGTTGTTTAAAAACAGCTCGATGGTTTTGCCGATCAAATCGTCAAAGTCCAGAGCGTTGTTCTGCTTGAGCCGCTTTTGATATTCTGTATAGGCTTTGGCGTACTGGGCGCGTCCGTAGTCGCCCTCTGTCTGGCGTTCATATTCCTCCGGGCTTATCAGCTCGTTTTTACAGGAGGAAATGACGGAGAGAATCGCCCGTTCCTTGATATTTTTCGTATCTATGTTTAAATATTTGCAGATGTCCCGCATCAGGGTTTTCTGATCGTCCGTATCGTAAATGGTAAAGCTTTTTTCATAGCCGATGGTGTCGATAAAACGCCGCAGGATACGGACGCAGGCGGAATGAAAGGTGGAAACCCAGACGTCCTCCGCGCCAAAGTCAATCAGCTTGTCCACACGCTCTCTCATTTCCGCGGCGGCCTTGTTGGTAAAGGTAATCGCTAAAATATTCCACGGATTGACGTCGCGCTCGCCGATCAGATAGGCGATCCGATGGGTCAGTACCCTTGTTTTCCCGGAGCCTGCTCCTGCCAGAATCAGAAGCGGGCCTTTATCGTGCTGTACCGCCCGGAGCTGCTCCGGGTTCAAGCTATCATACATACTCATATAGCAAAGATCCTTTCTTGTTTGGAAACAATTGAAAAGCTTCTTGGTCGTACAAATGTTTGAATTTAGTATAGCATAGGCTTGTTCCGAAAGCAATAGAAAAGGAAATAGTTTTCGGTATATTTTACGGGGACAACCCATATATTGGTGTAGAAGCAGGAAAGGGGGACGTGCTATGGAAACACGAGAGGAAATTCTGCGGATCTGCTCGGCAGGCTTAAAGGAAGTGCTTTCTAAGCTGCATACGGATTACCGGGGACTGCAGGAAATCCGGCTGCGGGCAGGACAACCCTTGCTGGTACGGACAGAGGAGGGAGAGTTTTTTGCAGCCGCAGACGGAAGCCTTGGAAAAGACTGGAGACAAGGGGTCTGCATTCCGGCCAAGGAAATCCGGGATACATTAGAATGCGTCGCCAGCTATTCTCTTTATGCGTATGAGGAGGAACTGCGGCAGGGGTTTCTTACCGTCCAGGGAGGACATCGGGTAGGCGTAGCCGGAAAGGCCGTAGTAGAAAAAGGGCAGATTCGGACGATCAAAAACATTTCCTTTCTGCATATTCGGATCGCCCATGAAAAAAAGGGCTGTGCAGACAAGGCGCTTCCCTGGCTGTATGAGGAGGGGGAGAGCCTCCCCTGCCATAGCCTTCTGCTGTCTCCGCCAGGCTGCGGAAAGACAACACTGCTAAGAGATCTGATCCGGCAGATATCCGACGGACGGCCTTCCTGGAGAGAGGGTGTTTCGGTCGGAGTGGTGGACGAGCGTTCCGAGCTGGCAGCCTGTTATCTGGGAATTCCGCAAAATGACTTAGGGAGGCGGACGGATGTGCTGGATAGCTGTCCGAAATCAGAGGGGATGATGCTTTTGCTCCGTTCGATGGCTCCGCAGGTGCTGGCCGTGGATGAAATCGGCAGCCAAAGGGATCTGGAGGCGGTGCAGTATGCGGCGGGAAGCGGCTGCCGGGTACTGGCGACAGCGCATGGAGGAAGCGTAGAGGAGCTTCTTGGAAAATGGAAGGAAGCCTTTGGCAAGGGGATATTTGAGCGTTATGTTGTTCTTAGCCGGACGGCAGGAGCCGGGACTATCGAAGAAATCTGCGATGGAAGCGGGCAGAGGCTTTATAAAAGAGAGGGAACGTAAACAGGAGGTGCCAGTGATGTGGATGAAGCTTTTGGGAACGGCCTTTGTCTGGATTGGCTGTATCGGAATTGGAAACTATTTGGTAGAAAATTTAAAAAGGCGGACAGGAAGCTTGATGGATATCCGAAAAAAGCTTTTGCTGCTGCGGGGAGATGTCGGCTATGCAAGCGCGACCTTGCCGGAGGCCGTAGAGCGGATTGCCAGATTGTCCGGGGAGCAGGAGGGCTTCTTTTCCCTTCTGGCAGGGAGTCTTTCCAAAGAGGACGGCAGAGCCTTTCAGGAAAAATGGAGGCTGGCGGTAGAGGGAGCAGGAGGACGCCTGGCTCTGGCAAAGGAAGATGCGGAAGAGCTTATCCGTCTGGGAGAATATTTGGGGCAGCAGGACAAGGACACACAGCTTAGACAACTGGATTGGTATTTGAAACAGAGCGAGGAGGCCCTGGCAGAAATCAGGAAAGGAGAAAAAGAAAAGATTCACCTGTACCGGATGCTAAGTGTACTGGGCGGAGCCTTTCTTTGCATCGTGCTGATATGACGATTAACCTGATCTTTCGGATAGCGGCAGTGGGCATTCTGGTTTCGGTGCTGAGCCAGGTGCTAAAGCATGCCGGACGGGACGAGCAGGCATTTCTGACAAGCCTTGCAGGGCTGCTTTTGGTCTTGTTCTGGATTCTGCCCTACATCTCCGAGCTATTTGAAATCATCCAAAACCTGTTTGTCCTTTAAGGAGGGAAGAAGCATGATACGGATAGCGGCTATCGGGATTGTAGTCGTGCTGCTGGCGCTTCAGTTTAAGGGCGGCAGACAGGAATATGGACTTTATCTCGTTCTGGCAGCAGGCTTTTTGATATTTTCCAGTGTGATCGGGCAGATGTCCGGGCTGTTAGAGACGATACGGAGCTATCTCTCAGAAATATCCGTATCCGGCTCTTATCTGACCATCCTCTATAAAATGATTGGGATTGCCTACTTGGCGGAGTTTGCCTCCGGAATTTGCAAGGACGCAGGCTATTCCTTTCTGGCCAGTCAGATCGAGCTGGCCGGGAAGCTGACGATTTTGACCATCAGCCTGCCAGTCATGCTCGCTGTCTTTGATACATTAAAATTGGTGTTGGGGAGTGCGTAATTTTATGAATATTGATTATACGGAAATTCAGCGGACGTTGGATCAGGCGGAAGGCGGAGCGGGAATCGACTTTTCCGAGCTGGTGGCGGATTTGCTTGGAAACGGCGACGCTCTGTCCGCTAAGGGAATACTGGGACTACTACTAGAGCATATCAGCCTGAATCTGTCGGACTACGGCGCCTTGCTCCTTCAAATAGCAGGGATTGCCATAGGCGCGGCAGTGCTAAAGGGTATGACCGAAAGCTTCCAGAATCGTCAGGTAAGCGAAACCGGATTTTTTGTCACCTATCTGCTGCTGTTTGCCGTGTTGCTGTCCGGCTTTCTGCTGTCCTTTGAAATCGCCAAAAAAACCATTGGCTGGGTCGTCTGGTTTATGCAGTGTCTGGTGCCGGCCTATTCTCTGGCAGTTGCATTTTGTACCGGAAGCGCTACCTCTTTGATGTTTTATCAGGGAATTTTGCTGTTGATCAGCCTGATCGAGCTGGTCGTATTAAAAATTTTGCTTCCGTTTGTCAACGTTTACCTGATTTTGATGCTAGTCAACCGCTTTTCCAGAGAGGAAAGCTTAAAGCAGTTAGCGGATCTGGTCAGGCAGATAGTGATGTGGGGAGCCAAAACCCTGTTTGGACTCGTCATTGGGATTCAGGTGGTACAGGGAATGATTTTGCCGATGAGCGATAAAGTAAAGCGTTCCCTTCTTTATAAAACAGCAGAGGTGATTCCGGGAATCGGAAACGCAATCGGGGGCGTGACCGAAACTGTGTTAAGCACAGGGCTGTTATTAAAAAATGCCGTTGGAGTGGCAGGGCTTTTGGTTTTGGTCATGGTCTGCGCAGCGCCCCTTAGCAAGCTGCTGTTAGAATATGGGGTCTGTAAGCTCTCTGCAGGCGTGCTGCAGCCGATTTCCGACAAACGGATCGTCGGGAGCCTCTCCGCAGCGGCGGAGGCCTCCCGTCTGTTATTGTATCTGACCGGGATGACAGTTTTTATGTTTGTTGTAGCGGTCGCCCTGGTAGCAGCCAGCACAGGAATCCATTAGCACAGAAATCCATGAACAGAAAGGAAGGCGGGCGGGATGAGCCAGGTGCTGCATATCGTCTTTCAGATAGCGGCGTTTCTCTTGTTTCAAACGGTGCTGCTACAACTGGTAGGACAGAGTAAATATGAAAAATACATCCGTACCTTTTCGGGATTTTTGCTGATTTTGCTTTTGGTATCGGCTATCCGTTCACTGGTAGAGGGAGGAAATCTGATGGCAGAGGTGGAAAAACGGGTGGAGTTTGCCACAGAGGAGGGAGATTTCAGGCTTCGGCTTCAGCAGGCGGAGGAAAGTCAGCAGCAGGTGCTGCAAAAGGGCTATGAAGAACGGATTTTGGAGGAAGTGGCTCTCTGCCTTTTAGAGGAACGGTATTTTTTCGTAAAGGGAAGCGTTTCCTTTTCTCCGGAATGGGAGTTAGAAGAAATTGCTCTCGTAGTATCTAAAACATGGGAGGAGGCAAAAAACGGGGAAACAGAAGAGAATTCTGCAGGAGAGAATTTTGTAGGAGAGAATTCTGTAATAGAAGAAATCTGGATTGAACCAGTCAAAGAAGTGACACCAGTCGGACAAGCGACATCAGACAGGCAGGAGACACCTGCCGGGCAAGTGCAGACCGATTCTGTAGAGAGGGAGACTGCTGTCACGGCAGACAGAGAACTGGAATTTCTGCAAGGCCGTCTGGCTAAACGTCTGGGAGTGCGTCAGGATCAGATCGTGCTTTGCTGGAAGGAGGAGTAAAGGCTCTGAAGCAGAAGAAAGGAGGGGGAGGGAATGTGAAGGATTGGGAAGGGCTTGGCAAACGGATAAAGGAATTGGCACTGTCGAAAATGGGTCTGATTCTTTTGGTAGGAGTACTGCTCTTTTTGCTTTCCAGCCTGTTATCCGGGCAGAAAAAGACAGGCTCTGTCACAGAGGAGGGAAAGGGAGAAAACACTTCCATAGGGAACGCTTCTTTTGCTGCTTCCGGTACCGATCCGACAGGAACACAGGAGGAAACGCTTCATTATCTGGAATGTCAGGAAGCACGCCTGAAGGCGATTTTAGAGCAGGTAGAGGGAATCGGGAAGGTTGATGTGATGCTGAGTGTGGTGTCCTCCAGAGAAAGGGTGGTGCTGTCGGATAATCCATACAGCAAACGCCAGATAGAAGAAACGGACGCAGCAGGAGGCACCAGAAGAACGAAGGAGGTGGAACAGGATGATACGACAGTCTATGAAAGCAGCGGAGGCAGCCAGACCCCCTACGTGGTCAAGGAACTGGAGCCGGAGCTTTCCGGCGTCCTGGTTTTGGCAGAGGGCGCCGGGAGCGATGCGATAAAGGCAGAGATTGTAGAGGCAGTGGAGGCATTATTTGGATTGCCGGCGCATAGAATTAAAGTAATTAAGCGACGAGGTTAGAAAAATTGAGAGGAAGGAATGCAGTGAAACGGATTTTTCGTAAGAATCAGGTGATTATTACTGCTTTGGCCATCATGATTGTGGTAGCCGGATACCTGGATCATGTACAAAGGCAGAAACGGAACGCACAGGAGTTAGAAGAAACCTCTGCGTCCATGCAGGATGGAGCTATGCAGGACATGTCCATGCAGGATTTGTCGGCAGAGGATTTGGGAGAGGATACGACCGGAGAGGCACTTTTGGTCAGCGGAAGCATCCAGACGGATATCTTTGCAGCAGCAAAGCTTTCCAGAGAGCAGATGCGCGCCCGGAACAAGGAAACCCTGACGGCTCTGATTGAAAATGAAGAGGTGGCGGAGGAGCAGCGAGAGGAAGCGGTGGCCGCGATGATTGCACTGACGGATATCGCAGAGCGGGAAAATGCGGCAGAGGTACTGTTGCAGGCAAAGGGCTTTGGCTCGGCAGTCGTCAATATTACCGATGAAAGCGTGGATGTCTGCGTCGGAGCGACCGAGTTAAATGACAGCCAGGTAGCACAGATTCAGGATATCGTAGAACGAAAAACCGGGATAGCGGCCAAAAATACCGTGATTACCTTAGCGTCTGAGCTGGCTGCTTCTGATGGAGCAGACGAGGTGGAGGAAGCGACGCCAACTCTTGGGGAGAAGGCGGAAGTTTCAGACGGAGAGGGAGAACAGACAGGTGAATAAAGGCGGAATGTAAAGGCAGAATAAAAACAGAAGCGAAAAACTGCTTTTCAAATCCGGGAAACCATGATATAATGTTGAAACGGAAAGAAATGTTTGGTATACTATCCGTAAAAGGGAAACCAGAAAGGAGCGTTGGCTTCCCGGTATGAGGAAAGGAGAACGGAATGGCTCAGGAAATGGAAAAAGAGATTCATACGATACAGGAAGAGGGTAAAATCGGCGAGGTACAGATTGCCGATGAGGTAGTAGGGACGATAGCAGCGCTGGCCGCGATGGAGGTCGAAGGGGTCGCTTCGATGGCGGGCAGCCTGACGAACGAGCTGGCAGGAAGGCTGGGTGTGCGTAATCTGAACAAAGGCGTCAAGGTAGAGATATCCGGCAAAAGCGTCTTTGTGGATATGGCGATTCACATTCTTTACGGCAGCAGTATTCCTAAGGTTTCCTGCCAGGTACAGGAAAAGGTGATGTCTGCGATAGAAAATATGACCGGCTTAAAGGTAGAAGAGGTCAATATCCGGGTAGCAGGCGTGGTAATGGAAGGAAAATAAAGACCGGTACAGCCCTTGGACGGAAGCGTTCAGGGGTTGTACTTGTGTGTTAAGGGGACGCAAGATGACAAGGAGAGAAATCAGAGAGCATCTGTTTAAAATGGTGTTCCAAAAGGAATTTTACGAAGAAGATCTGCCCGAGCAGGAAAGCCTGTACCTGTCGGAAGAGGGACTTGCCGAGGATGCGTCAAAAAAGGAGCTGACAGAGCGGTTTGGACAGGTGCTGGAGCATTTAGAGGAGATCGACGCGATTCTCTCAGAGGCCAGTACCGGCTGGAAGCTAAAGCGGATGAACAAAGTAGACCTGGCTTTGCTCCGTGTGGCCGTATTTGAGATGCGTTTTGATGAAAGGGTGCCGGAAAAGGTGGCGATCAACGAGGCCGTAGAGCTGGCCAAGCAGTTCGGCGGGGATGATTCCCCTGCCTTTATCAACGGCGTGCTGGCGAAGCTGGCGACGGTATCCGAATGATGGAACAGGTATATTCGGTTTCCCAGGTCAATTTTTATATCAAGGATTTGTTTGAGCAAAACCGTTTGCTTGGGCGTATTTCTATCCGGGGCGAGGTGTCAGGCTGTAAATATCATAGCTCCGGGCATATTTATTTTACGTTAAAGGACGCCGGGGGGCAGCTTGCCTGCGTGATGTTTGCCGGGAACCGGGCGGCCGGGCTTTTTTTCCGGCTGCAGGACGGGCAGAGCGTAACGGTATCCGGAAGCATCAGCGTCTACGAACGCGACGGGAAATACCAGCTTTATGCCAAACGGATTACGCAGGAAGGAACCGGGGTACTTTATCAGCAGTTTTTAGAGCAGAAAAAAAGATTGGAGGCAGCGGGCTATTTTGCCCGTGAAGCGAAAAAGCCTATTCCGGCATACCCGAAGACCATCGGAATCGTGACTGCGGATACGGGTGCGGCAATACAGGATATCCGAAACATTGCCGGCAGGAGAAACCCCTATGTGCAGCTTATTTTATGCCCGGCCAGAGTCCAGGGAATCGGAGCGGCTGCTTCGGTTGCGGCAGGCATTAAGCGTCTGGATCAGATGGGGCTTGACGTCCTGATCGTAGGACGGGGCGGCGGCTCGATAGAGGATCTGTGGGCATTTAACGAAGAAGCGGTTGCCAGGGCAGACTCCGGTGATTTCTGCCGTAGGTCATGAAACGGATGTTACGATTGCAGATTTTGTAGCGGATCTGCGGGCTCCGACGCCTTCTGCTGCCGCGGAGCTGGCTATCCCGCGGATAGAGGACATGCTGGAACGCCTGATGTCTGCCAGAAACCGGCTGGCTCTGCGGATGGAGGACAAGCTCAGGCGCCTGCAGGATAAGCTGGAGCAAAAAAGGCTTCGGCTGATGAACGTCAGTCCGGCTTATCGCCTCCGGCAGCAGCGTCAGAGGCACGGCGAGCTTCAGGATCGGCTGACAGCGCTGATGAGGGCAAGGCTTGATGCCGCCAGGCATCGGCTGGCTCTTTTGGCAGAGCGCTTAAACGGCGCTTCTCCGCTGGTACGGCTGACGTCCGGGTATTCGTACGTAGCCGGGACAAACGGAAGGGCGGTAAAAAGCGCCGGCCAGGTAAGTCCTGGTGACGAGCTGAGGATTCATCTGATAGACGGCGTGATAACCGCCAGAGCGGAACAGATAGAGCCAAAAGAAGAAAGGGGCTGACAAGGGAAAACATGGCAGAGCAGAAAAAGGAAACAGACGTTGGCTTGGAGGAGGGCTTTAAACGCCTGGATGCGATTACGGCGGCGATGGAGCAGGAGGAGCTGACCCTGGAGCAATCCTTTCGGTTGTTTGAGGAGGGAATGGAGCTGGTAAAGCGCTGCGGAGAACAACTGACGGATGTGGAAAAGCAGATGATTGTGCTGGAGGAGGGATATCTTCCATGAGCATAGAAGAAAAACGGCAGACCTTTGAGGCAGAGCTAAAGAACCGGGCAAAGGGGGCAGAGGAATTGCTTCTTCGGTATCTGCCGGAGCCCCCAGAGGCAGAGTGCGCAGAGGCAACGGTATTAGAGGCGATGCGCTACAGCGTACGGGCAGGAGGGAAGCGTCTCCGGCCGGTGATGCTCTTAGAGTCCTTCCGGCTGTTTGGCGGAAACCAGGAGGAGCAGGAGATAGCGGATGCCTTTGCGGCCGCCCTGGAGCTGATACATACCTACTCTCTGGTGCATGACGATCTTCCGGCGATGGACAATGACGATTACCGGAGAGGCAGACCAAGCACCCATAAGCAATACGGAGAGGCAATGGGGATTCTGGCCGGGGACGGTCTGTTAGGGTATGCGTATGAAATAGCCTCCGGGACACTGCTGCGGCCGGGAGCCGAACGGAGAACCGGGCGGGCGCTGCAGCTATTAGCCAGGCGTCCGGGTATCCGGGGGATGTTGGGCGGCCAGGTGGCCGATGTGGAGATGGAGCAGGGGAAACAGCCGGTGGATTTGGAGCGTCTCGGCCGGATGTATGAAAAAAAGACAGGCGCGCTGCTGGCGGCGGCATTGGAAATCGGCTGCGTTCTGGCCGGGGGAAGCGAGGAGAGCCGAAGGGAGCTAAAGGAGATCGGAATCCTGGCCGGTCTGGCCTTTCAGGTGCAGGACGATATCCTGGATGTGACGGGTGAGGAGAAAAAGCTTGGAAAGCCGCTTCAC
>CASCWU010000048.1 GCA_949155905.1 uncultured Lachnospiraceae bacterium | reverse complement strand
GGCAGCGTTAGACGGCGCCGCCAGTATTACCATATTCAACCGGAGAGGTGCCAATTTCCAACGTGCCGAGGAGATCCTTGCTAAGCTGCAGCAGGAAACAGACTGCTGCTTAAAGCTTTACGATTATGGAGAGGATGCACTGTTCCGAAAGGAACTGCGTCAAAGCGATATTCTCATTAACGCTACCTCGGTCGGTATGGAACCGGATATCAGCGGCTGCTTAATCCCGGATGCCTCTTATTTAGGAGGAAATCTGGTGGTATCCGATATTATTTACCATCCTAGGAAAACCAGGCTGCTTGCGATGGCAGAAAAAGCCGGGCTGCAGACCTTTAACGGGATGTATATGCTGCTCTACCAGGGCGCCGAGGCCTTTCGGCTATGGACCGGACAGGCTATGCCGACCGATATCCTAAAAAATGCTTATTTTAAAGAGTCATAACTCCTTTACGGCCTGCTTTACATCCTGGCGAAACAGGCTCCAGGCTTCCGGATGCTCCACAAAATACAACGGACAATTTTTTCCGGTGACATCATAATGCCGGATCACATGCTTTTCATTTAAGCCGGTTGCTTTACAGAGCCAGGCCGTCAGCCGAATCAGCGCATCGTAAGTCTCCGGGGTAAATTTCCCGCTCTCGTCAGGATGACAGACCTCAATGGAAATCGTATCTTTATTCCGATCATTGCTGGCAGAGGATTTCTCTGTCAGCGGAACGCACTGGATCACCGCTCCGTCTATTCCAACAACAAAATGCGCACTGACCTCCGAATCCGGGTTGTTAAAGTAGTCCCTGTTCTGCTGGGCAGTCGTTTCTGGGTTTCCTACGTAATGTATCACAATATCCCGTACGGCCTCCAGCCGCTCTCCCCTTCTGGATGCCCCGTCTATTTCGATCAGCTGAACGTCGATCCATTGCGGAAATTCTAAGCCATCCAAACGAGACAGCTTTTCTGCCTTTTGTCCAGGGCTTGTTTCTGACTGCTCTGCCCGCAGCCGTTCCAAACGCTCTAGCCGTGCTAGTTGCCGCTTTGGTTCCTGAGAAAGAAAGGCACCTACTGCCGTAAAAGCCAAAAGGCTGAATACCAAAAGGAATCCAAGCCGTTTGTTTCTTCGTCTTCTTCTCCTTCTGGCGGCTCCCTTTGCTATCCTTTTGTCACCTTCGCTTCCGCTTCGTCTCTCCATCCGCTTGCCGCTTCCTTTGCTCTGCTTTGTTCCGTTTTCCTGCTTGTTGTTCCTTTTGATAAAAATGCAAAACGATCCGTTCCAGACGGCGCTTTAACACAATCTGAATTTCTTCCTTTTTATGAATCGGCGTTGTTAAAATACTGTAAATTCCGGAACGCTTTGCCCCATAGACATCTGTAAAAAGCTGATCTCCTATCAGCAAGGTCGTTTCCGGCGTCGTCCCCATCAGCTTCATTGCCTTTTGATAGCCTGCCCTGGAGGGCTTATGGGCATCGAACAGGAACAGACTGCCGATTTCCTGATTAAACCGTTTCACCCTTGCTTCTTTATTATTGGAAATCAAACAGGTTTTCCATCCTGCTTTTTGCAGTTTTCCAAAAAATTCCACCGCCTCTTTTGTTGCATCCGCCCCATGCGGCACCAGAGTATTGTCAATATCAAACATCACACCCCGATAGCCCTTTTGATACCACGCTGCAAAATCAATCTGATAAACCGATTCCGTGCATTCATCCGGGTAAAACTGCTCCAACCACATGCTTTTCTCCATTTCCTTAAATCAGTTCAATATTTTCATTTTCCTCGGCGGCCTGCTCAAAGGTAGAAAAAATCTCCTCGCCAAACTCCCCTAAATAGACATCCAGCAAATCGACATCCTCAAAGGTAATCTCCACCGGCTGGTCAAGTCCTACCAGACATTCGTAAAGCGAATCCAAATCGGAGAGTCCTCCCTTGGCCGACAGGCTTTTCCCCAGAACCTCCAGTGCCTGGCTTTTCGTTTCCATTTCACTGCATTCGATAATAATTTCCTTCATATTTTTCCTTGTCCTTCCTTTATCTTTTTTTCTTCCTTTCTTCTTTTATCCTTTCTTTGTGACAGTTCTACCCTTTATATTAGCATAGTTCTTCAAAATGTAAAGACTGAACTTGCAGCATTTTTATTCTTGTGCTATAATAATCTGCGGAAATAATTCCAAATCTAATCACAAAGGTTCGTCCTGAGTAAGAAGAAAAGGAGAAAGAATCATGAAAACAAAACAAATACGTAGAAGCCTTTTGGTACTGTTTTTTTGCGGCTTTTTGGCGGCAGCCAGCCTTTTGACGGCAACCAGTCTTTTGGCTGCTTGCGGGAAGAAAGAGCAAAACGCCACCCCGCCGCCTCAAGGAGCCAGCTCCGCAGAATCTGATGATACTACAGAACCTGTAGATTCTGCAAAACCTGACGATTCTACAGATTCTGTAGAAAAGCTCGATATTGCAATCGCCGCCTTAAAAGGCCCGACGGCTATCGGTATGGTACAGGTCATGGATCAGGCAGAGGCTGACTCTACTGCCAATCACTATCAGTTTACCCTGGCCGGTACGGCAGATGAAATCACCCCAAAGCTTGTAAGCGGAGAGCTTGCTATGGCAGCCGTTCCCTGCAATCTCGCTTCCGTCTTATACAACAATTCCGAGGGAAAGGTCAGACTGGCCGCCATCAATACTTTAGGAGTTCTCTATATCGTAGAAACCGGCGAGACGATCCAATCCGTAGAGGATTTAAAGGGAAAAACGATCTATTCCACCGGAAAGGGAACTACCCCGGAATATACGTTAAATCAGCTTCTTAGCTTAGCCGGTCTTGATCCGGCCAAGGATGTCACGATTGAATACAAATCCGAAGCGACCGAGGTGGCGGCTGTTCTCTCAGAAGCAGAGGATGCCATCGCCATGCTGCCGCAGCCATATGCCACCACAGTAATGATGAACAACGACAAGGTCAGGATTGCCCTGGATGTAACAAAGGAGTGGGAAGCACGAAATGAAGACAGCACGGTTGTCACCGGCGTCCTTGTGGTAAATACGGCGTTTGCCGAGGAGCATCCGGAGGCCGTGGAGGCCTTTTTAGAGGAATATCAGGCTTCGGTTGATTTTGTCAATGCCAACGTAGAGGAAGCAGCCGCTTTGGTAGAAAAATTTAATATTTTCAAAGCAGCCGTCGCCGCAAAAGCCATTCCTTACTGCAACATCACCCTGATCACCGGAGAGGATATGAAACAGAAGGCATCTGCCTATTTAGAGGTTTTATTCGGACAGAACCCAAAGTCTGTCGGAGGGAAACTTCCGGAGGAGGAGTTCTATTTTCACCATTAACAGCAATAGCGGTCAGAAGCAATGACCGCCGCAAGTGAAAGGATTTTGTATGAGAAAGCTTCGAGATTATCGCCTTGTCTGTCTGTTTTTCTGGCTGTTTATCTGGGAATTTGCCGCCCGCCGGATAGACAACGCGATTCTGCTCGTCTCTCCGCTGCAGACATTGGCCACTCTTGGTACGCTTATAAGACAGACCTCGTTTTGGGAATCCATCCTCTTTTCCTTTGTTCGGATTACGGTAGGATTTTTGCTGGCTCTCTTTGCAGGAACGCTGTTAGCCGTCCTTTCTTGGCTTTCTCCCTTGATAGAGGCGCTGCTCTCTCCGCTGCTGCGTCTGATCAAAGCAATTCCTGTCGCTTCCTTTATCATCTTGGCGCTGCTTTGGGTATCCTCCCGTAACCTGTCTGTCCTGATTTCCTTTTTTATGGTGCTTCCTATCGTTTATACCAACCTGCTGTCAGGTATCCGGGAAACGAGTACAGAGCTGTTGGAAATGGCACAGGTATTTCAAATCCCTCTCCTGCGGAGACTTCGCTATCTATATCTGCCTGCTGTTCTGCCCTATCTGCTCTCTGCCTGCTCGGTCGGCCTGGGCCTCTGCTTTAAATCCGGCATTGCCGCCGAAATCATCGGACTGCCCCCTGGATCTATCGGAGAGCGGCTCTATGAGGCTAAGCTTTATCTTATGACGCCGGATCTGTTTGCCTGGACCTTTGTTATTGTAGGAATCAGCTTTTTGCTGGAATTTCTTGTAATGCGGCTGCTGCGGATACTGGTAAACCATTTTCTTTCGGTTAAGATAAGCAAATAAGAAACTGAGGTAATTGTTATGAACCTTATTATCACTGCACTTTCCAAAGCCTATGGCAGCCAGCCCGTTTTGCAAAATTTTTCCTGTACACTTCCGATAGGCGCCTGTACGGTTTTTATGGGGCCTTCCGGCTCCGGAAAAACAACGCTGCTGCGTCTGATTGCCGGCTTGGAGCAGGCAGATTCCGGCAGTATCCAATACCCGGACGGTACCGTTCCGGTGCTTTCGATGGTCTTTCAGGAAAACCGGCTTTGTCCGGAACTTGATGCCATCACCAATCTTCGTCTGGTTCTGCCTGCTCTTCCTCTAAAACAAATGGAACAGGAACTGCAAAAAGTAAGACTGACGGATTACCAGAGCAAGCCAGTACGAGAGCTGTCCGGTGGGATGCAGCGCCGTGTCGCCCTAGTGCGTGCAGTATTGGCCGCTCATTAGACGAACCACTCAAGGGCTTTGATCCAGCCTTGTATGAGATTGTCCGTGATTATCTGTGTACTTCTCTGACTGGTTTGACGACGCTTCTTGTCACGCACAGTCCCGAAGAGGCTGATTTTTTTGGAAAGGAGCTGATTTCCTTATGAAACCGATGCTTCGCTTTCTTCTGCTGTCTCTTGCCGGGCTTCTGGTGTTGATCCTGACTCTCGTCTTTTCTGGCAGCCTGCCTGAGCTGGCACGGAAGTTTTTCCTGCTGCTTGGCTGTATGATGTTTGGTTATGGGATTGCTTATATCATTGTGGAACAGAAAACACCAAGATGACACTACTTAGCTATTAGGCTTCTTTTTTCTCCCTCTGCCATATCCAGACCGCTACCAGCAACAACACGCCAAAGCAGCCAGCCGTAAAAAAGAATTGTAGCTTTAGATCTTTAGTAAACAGCCCAAACAAGCTGCCCAGCCACGGAGTGACAAAGGCTCCGACACTTTGGAAAATCAGTATAAGATTGGTAGCGGTTTCTCCATAGGCTCCATAGCTGCGGGAGGCCTGCTCTTGTAAAAAAGGCATAAATCCTAAATAACCATAACCTAGCAAAAAAGCGCCAACCCAAACAGGAAGCAGACTAGTGGCCATCCCCCCAACCACAAAACCGGCCAGACAAATCGCATAAAACAGGGCAAGTGAGATAGTTCCAAGCTTGGCTCGAATTTTTCCATACGTTAGTCCTGCAGCAAAGGAACCGAGCGACAGCAGGGTAATGGCCAAACTGCCCTCCTTTGCCGTTCCATAGCCATATTCACTAATCAGAGTAGACGCTTTGATTACATACATAGTTGCAAATAAGACGGAAACAAACATCAAACAGCCTAATCCCCATAACCCTATTGGCAAAGCTGGACGGATTTTTTGTTCTTTCGATTCTATCTGCTCCTTGTCTCTGACGGTATTTGCGAACCTTATTTGCTCCTTACACTCTGGTGCAACGCTCGGCACTGCTACGAATACCAACAACGCAACCACAAATCCCAAAAAATATACTGCAAACGACACGTTCCAGCCAAAAGCTAAAAGCTGTCCTGCCGCAAAGGTAGCAAAAGCGCTTCCTAATCCGGAAATCCCTCCGTTTAAGCCAATCATAGTACTGCGTGTTTGTCCATCGAAAAAAACGATAATCAACGTCAGCAAAGAAGACACCATCAGACCACAGCCAATCCCAAAAAAGCAGCGTGTTAGTAAAATAACCGGGAATAACGGTAAAAAGATCGGAATGACTCCTCCAATGGCACAAAGCAGCAGTCCTAATAGCATCACACCCTTATAACCAAGGCGTTTTGCTAAGAATGGTCCCCCTAAAACTCCTGCCATTTGAAATAGGGAGGGTACCGTGGCGATCAATTCAATCGTCGAAAGCGATACGGTTGGAAACGAATTTGCCATCTCCGGCACCATTCCGGTTACAGCATTTAGAGAGGCAGAGACCAGACAGGTAGATAAAAGAGCAATTTTTAATTTTAAGTTATGATTTTCCGTCATGTTAGTTCACTTCCTTTTCCTTTTGCCCTATTATAAAGCATTGGCCGTTCAATTTCAAATATGTAGATAGAATACCTTGCTATACCCATCAGGCATAACTAGAAGGGTAATCCTCTCCCATCCTCTCCTGTCCGTCACATAGGTCGCCTTTAGTAGCGGCAAAATTCCTCACGCGGCTCTGTGCAAACTAGATTTCCTATGTGGATGTGTGCATAAAATAGGAGAATCCGGCTTTGCCGGATTCTCCGTCGCATATAAAGTCATTCTTACTCTTATTATTCAAAGGCTTCCAAATCCAGGTTTTCCCCCGTCAGGCCGACATATGCCCCCAGACCTGCTTCTACAGAATCTGCATGCGCCAGCAGCCATTTGTTCCGCGCCCACAAAAGCTTGTCCTCTGCATTTTGGGTAGCCAGAGCAGGCTTATCGGTATTGGTTCCTTTTGGGAGAGCAACGGCTACCCGAAAGCCAGCTTTGGCCGAAAGATGGCATGGCGCATAGTGCAGCGTCGTAGCATATACTTCTACCACCACTCCGGCTGGCACCCGGAATGCCTTTACTTTTTCGGTATCCAATACACCGTTTTCGATTTCCTCGATTTTAGCCAAAAGCAAGACAAAGTCCTCTGTTCCGACATTGATTTCACTGTCTCTGTGATATTCCAGACAGTTTAACCTTGTATTCCGTCCCCAGCACATCCCAAGCTGTATCGGCATTCCGCCGTAGGCGCGATCCTGCAGCTCCTTTGCTATCGGAACATGTTCTAGGGCGGCAATCCCTGGTTCATAGGCTGTCCCCTGCTCCGGCAGCGCAATCTGCTTCATAGCCTCTGTCAATCCGGCCGTCTCATAGCCCTCTAACACCTTGCCATATGGACGAAACTCTGCATCTGTTACGGAATAAATTTTCTTCATATCTTGATCCTCCTGCTTTTCCCGGCTTTTCGCCTTGTGATAAAAAAGTTCTCTAAGAATAAAGGTAGTCGGTTTCAAAAGATTTGTCAAGTGCGATTTCTCCCTTGCCACCAGTTCTTTCTTATACTATAATAGCCTCATACCAACATACAGGCTTCCCGCCGGTTTCTCTAACAGACGGGAGGCCTTCCATCAAACAAAAGGAGAGGGATTTTTATGCGTATTTATGAAGCAAGGGACTATGCCGACATGAGCCGAAAGGCGGCCAACATTATTTCGGCGCAGGTTATTATGAAGCCAAACTGCGTGTTAGGCCTGGCAACCGGCTCTACTCCATTGGGTGTTTACTGTCAGCTGATTGAATGGTATCAAAAGGGAGATCTGGATTTTTCCGAGGTTCATTCGGTCAATTTAGACGAATACTGCGGTTTATCGCCGGACAATCCGCAAAGCTACCGTTACTATATGAACGAACATTTTTTTCGCCATATCAATATCCACCCAGAATATACCTTCCTGCCGGATGGAGGCAATCCAGATCCGGTTAAAGAATGCCGCCGCTATGATAAGCTGATTTCCGATCTAGGAGGAGTGGATCTGCAGCTTTTAGGGCTTGGATTAAACGGTCATATCGGCTTTAATGAGCCTGGCAGCGCCTTTGAAAAGGAAACCTATCAGGTCTCCTTAACTGAAAGCACGATCCGCGCCAATTCCCGCTTTTTTGATCGGGAAGAAGATGTCCCAAGATTTGCCTACACGATGGGAATCAAAAGCATTATGCAGGCGAAGAAAATTCTGTTGATTGCCAATGGGGAGGCAAAGGCTCAGATTTTAAAGGATATCATTACCGGCCCGATCACACCGCAGGTTCCGGCCTCGGTGCTGCAGCTTCATAACGATGTGACGATTGTAGCCGACCAGGCGGCACTGGCTTTGTTAGCACATTCCTAAACCGTCGCCAAAACAACAGAAAGGATAGGGTGTTATGCAAATCATCAATGCCATGCTTTATACCCCGGAGCATACCTTTCGGGAGGGAAGCCTTTTGATTCAGGAGAAACGGATTGCAGCAGTTTCTTATACCAGCTCCGGTGCGCCCTCTGCTTCCATGCTCTCCGCCTCTTCTCCTGTCCAGACCATGATGCACCCGGAACAAATATCCGCTGACAGCTCTGAAGATACGATCTTAAATGCCAACGGCGCTTATATCATTCCAGGCCTGATTGATCTTCATCTTCATGGCTGTATGGGGGTAGATTTCTGTGACTTTACAGAAGATCCATTGCCTGTTATGGCAGATTATCTGGTACAAAACGGCATTACTGGCTTTACTCCTGCTACGATGACACTTCCGCCAGAGCAGCTAGAGCAGGTCTTTGGAGCCGCTTCTCATTATCAGGATAAGGAGGGCGCCCGCTTTTTGGGCATCCATATGGAAGGCCCGTTTTTTTCCGAACAAAAAAAGGGCGCGCAAGACGCCAGGCATCTCAGGCTCCCTTCGATAGAAGCGTTTCTCCGTTATCAGGAGCTTTCTGGAGGCCGGATTACTCAGACAGACATCGCCCCGGAGCTGCCCGGCGCCCTGGAATATATCAAACGTCTGTCAAAGGAGGTGACGGTTTCCTTAGGACACAGTGCTGCTGGATACGAAGAAGCTATGGCTGGTTTTGCCGCAGGCGCTTCCCACGTCACACATTTATACAACGGCATGCTGCCCTTTGCGCATCGTGATCCGGGACTGGTCGGCGCTGCTGCAGAATGCCCAAATGTCCGTGTTGAACTGATCGGAGACGGTATCCACATTCATCCTGCTATGATCCGGCTGATGTTCCGGCTTTTTGGAGCAGAACGGATTTTACTGATCAGCGACAGTATGCGGGCAGCCGGAATGCCGGACGGCTCCTACAGCCTGGGCGGACAGCCGGTTTTGGTACAGGGCGGCCGGGCAACTCTTTCTGACGGCACCATCGCCGGTTCTGCCGTCAACCTGATGGAATGCTTACGGAGAGTCGTTTCCTTTGGTATTCCTCTTACCGATGCCGTTCGCGCTGCCTCGGAAAACCAGACCAAAGAATTAAGCCTTTTTTCAGAGCTTGACAACCTGGAGCCTGGAAAATATGCCAACCTGGTTCTGTTAGAGCCGGATCTTACCGAACTGACTCTCCGCCAGGTTATGCTGGAGGGCAAGCTGATTTTAGGAAAAAACTAGCTTAGCATTCCACCGGCCATTCCGCCTAATAAGCAGATCAATAGCACCCGCAGGCGTCCACTCCAGTTGATAAAAAAGCCAGTGCTGGAGAGAATCCCGTTTCCTGGATCTGCTCCCGGCATTGCCGCTGCAAGGAGAAGCAGGAGGAAAAAGTACACTGCCCCAAATCCGGCTCCCCAGAGGAACCGTCTTTTTTCCTCCTGCTTTCCTAACAGAAAGCCTCCGACCAGACAGGCCAGTACATAGATTACAATCACCATCACATGCTCTGCTAAGCCTGATAAATTTGTCTGATACAAAATCCATGCCATCACCAACAGCAATATTCCTGTCAGCAGCATGCTTGTCAGCAATGCCTTCCCTATCCGTGTCATCTGCTTTTTCCATTCCACCGCAAAAACCCCCTCAAACTTTTCCATACAATCTATGAATCCACTACTGGATATATGAGTGATTTTGTGCTACACTAAAATCAATTCAAACTATGCAGAAGGTGACAGCATCATTTAGAAATTTTATTGTCATTTTCTGCAAAAGAAAGGAGCTGTGTATGAAATACATTGATTTGCACGTCCATTCCCATTGCTCGGATGGCTCCTGCACACCGGAGGAGCTGGTTTATCTGGCAGCAGAGGCCGGGCTGTCCGCCTTTGCACTGACCGACCACGATACGCTGTTTGGCATTTCCGAAGCAACTCAGGCGGCAGACCGCTATAACGCGCTGCATCCGGAGGAGCCGTTAGAGGTCGTTCCAGGCGTCGAAATCTCCGCCGCCTTCCGAGAAAAGGACATCCATATTTTAGGCTTGCTGGT
This sequence comes from uncultured Lachnospiraceae bacterium, assembly GCA_949155905.1. Taxonomy (GTDB): domain Bacteria; phylum Bacillota; class Clostridia; order Lachnospirales; family Lachnospiraceae; genus MGBC131033. The sequence continues at coordinate 14,373 of CASCWU010000048.1, read as the reverse complement.
CGATCCTCATTCCGAGGAGCTGATAATGGCGCTTGAACGCGCCCGCCTGGAACGGGACAACCGAAATGAACGGATGGCCGCTGCCTTAGAAAAAGCAGGGATTCGTCTGGACATTGCGGCTATCCAGGCCCAAAACCCAGGAGCCGTTATCACCCGCGCCCATTTTGCAGGCTATCTGGTGGAAACGAAGCAGGCCAAAGACTACAAATCAGCCTTTGACCTCTACTTAGGAGATGAAACTCCTTATTATATCCCGCGGAAATTTATCGAACCAGAGGATGCGATCCATCTGATTCGTACCGCCGGTGGTATTCCGGTTCTCGCCCACCCGCTCCTATACCATTTGGACGATCAGGAACTTCACGCTCTGCTGACACGTCTGTGCGGCTATGGCCTCCTCGGAATTGAAACGATTTATTCCAATCACGAACAGGCCGACGAGGACTATATCCGGCGCCTGGCCGGAGAGTTTGGGCTTTTGATCACAGGAGGCTCGGATTTTCACGGCACACCAAAGCCTGCTATCAAAATTGGCATAGGACGCGGCAATCTGCGGATTCCGTATCAGCTTTTAGAGACGCTCAGGGAAAAAGCCTCTAAGCTCTCCTGCTCCTAGCCTGCATCCTCAAACTGAGAATTATACAAGCCGGCGTAAAAGCCTCCCTTTGCCAACAGCTCGGCATGATTGCCCTGTTCGATGATATCGCCATCCTTCATTACTAAAATCACATCGGCATCTTTGATGGTAGAAAGTCGGTGGGCAATGACAAAACTGGTTCTTCCTTTCATCAGGTTATTCATTGCCTTTTGGATGCGGATTTCCGTCCGGGTATCTACCGAGCTGGTGGCTTCGTCTAAAATCATCACCGGATTGTCCGCCAAAATTGCCCGTGCAATCGTTAAAAGCTGCCTTTGCCCCTGAGAAACGTTGCTGGCATCTTCATTTAGCTCCATCTGGTAGCCGCCTGGCAGCGTCTGAATAAAATGGTGGGCATGAGCTGCCTTTGCCGCAGCAATCACTTCCTCATCCGTTGCCGAAAGCCTTCCATAACGGATATTTTCCATAATCGTTCCCTTAAACAGCCAGGTATCCTGTAGCACCATGCCAAAGCTTTCCCGCAGCTCGCCCCGGTTGAAGTCCCGGATATTCTCTCCGTCTAGTAAAATTCTTCCCTGATTGACGTCGTAAAACCGCATCAATAGCTTTACCATTGTCGTCTTTCCGGCACCGGTCGGACCAACAATAGCGACCATTTGCCCTGGCTTTACCTGACAGCTAAAATCATGAATAATGATCTTTTCCGGATCGTAGCCGAACTGCACATGTTCAAAGGAGACTGCACCCTCCATTTTTCCCGGCTTCACCGGATGGACTGCCACTGTATCCTCCTCTTCCTCCTCTAAAAATTCAAAAACACGCTCGGCAGCGGCTACGGTAGACTGGAGCATATTGGAAACCTGTGCCATCTGGGTAATCGGCTGGGTAAACGATTTGACGTATTGGATAAATGCCTGAATGTCTCCTACCTGAATCGTTCCCTTTACTGCTAACACACTACCGACGACGGCCACAGCCACATAGCCTATATTTCCGACAAAGGTCATCACCGGCTGCATCAGACCGGATAAAAACTGCGACTTCCAGGCCGACTGGTACAAAATCCCGTTTGTTTCGTTAAATTCCCTTAAAACAGCCTCTTCCCGGTTAAACGCACGGACAATGTTATGACCGCTGTAAACCTCCTCGATCTGTCCGTTGATTTTCCCTAAATAGGTCTGCTGCGCCATAAAGTACTTTTGGGAAAATTTCACCACCATGGCAATCAGCAGGACGGAAACCGGCATAATTACCAGGGCAATCAAGGTCATAAGAGGACTAATCGAAAGCATCATCACCAGTACGCCGATCAACGTTACTACCGAGGTAATAAGCTGCGTAATACTCTGATTTAGACTCATTCCCATTGTATCCACATCGTTGGTAATACGGGAAAGCACCTCTCCGACTGTCCTGGATTCAAAATATTTCATCGGCATCCGGTTGATTTTTTCGGAAATATCCTTACGGAAGCCATAGCAAAGCTTTTGGGAAATCTCTGTCATGATCATCCCCTGTATCAAGGAGAATAAGGCAGAAAGTCCATACAGTCCTAAGAGCAGCAATAAAATCTGTCCAATCTTTGTAAAATCAATCCCGCCTGTCCCGGATACCTTAGCTACTAAGCCGTTAAATAATTCCGTCGTTGCCCGGCTTAAAATTTTCGGCCCGATAATACTAAATATCGTACTTCCAATCGCAAACAGGATGACAACCCCCATAGCAAGCTTATAACGCCCCATATGCCGCAGCAACTTCCCGACGGTTCCTTTAAAATCCTTGGCCTTTTCCGGTATCCCCATCGGCCCTCTTCCGCCATGTCCTGGCCTTGTGGGTCTGTTTTCTCTTTCTTTTTCACTCATACGCCAACACCTCCTAGCTCTGCCTCTGAAAGTTGTGATTTTGCAATTTCCTGATATGCCTCACAGGAGGCTAGCAATTCCTCATGTGTGCCGATTCCGGCAATCCTTCCCTCGTCCAATACCAGAATCTGGTCGGCATGGAGAATCGTACTGATTCGCTGTGCCACAATAATCACGGCAGCATCGCCTGTCTTTCCCTTTAATGCCTTCCGCAGCACCACATCGGTTTTGTAATCCAGTGCCGAAAAGCTATCGTCAAATAAAAATACCTTTGGTTTTTTGGCAATCGCACGGGCTATCGAAAGACGCTGCTTCTGTCCGCCGGATACATTCGTACCGCCCTGGGAAATATGACTGTCATACCCGTCGGGTTTTTCCTTGATAAATTCCTCTGCCTGGGCAATCCTAGCAGCCTCCTTCATATCCTCCTCCGAAATTTCCTCTCCGCCGAACTTCAGATTCGAGCGGATATCCCCAGAAAAGAGTACTCCCTTTTGCGGAACAAAGCCAAGCTGCTTGCGCAGAGTCTCCTGCGGAATGTCTCTGATATCTATTCCGTCAAGCTTTATTGCTCCCTTCGTCACGTCATAAAAACGCGGTATCAAATGAATCAGAGTAGACTTTCCACAGCCGGTACTGCCGATGACCGCCGTCGTCTCTCCCGGCCTGGCCGTGAAATTCAAGTCCTCTAAGGCATTTCCTTCTGCTCCCGGATAATGGAAGGAAACATGCTCAAACGTCACCTCTCCCTTCCATTCAGCCGGCAGTCTCTGACCGTTTGGAAGATCGTTCTTATCCTCAATCATCGGCTTTGTCTCTAAAATCTCCTCAATCCGGCCTGCCGCTACCCCTGCTCTTGGCAGCATCACCGAAATCATCGTCAGCATCAAAAAGGACATCACGATCTGCATCGTATAGGTAATAAAAGCCATCATATCGCCTACCTGAAGGCTACCCATATCAATGCCCTTCGCTCCTACCCAGACAATCAGCACTGTAATCCCGTTCATCACGAGCATCATCACCGGCATCATAAAGTTCATAACCCGGTTGGTAAAGAGCTGTGTTTTCATCAGATCCCGGTTAGCTGCATCAAAACGCTCTTCCTCGTGCTGTTCTCTGCTAAAGGCTCTAATCACCGAAACACCAGTCAGAATCTCTCTGGCCACCAGATTCAACCGATCCACCAACTGCTGCATCTTTTTAAATTTCGGCATTGCAATACTCATCAAAATAACGACTAACAATAAAATCGCTCCGACTGCAACTCCAATCACCCAACTCATGCCGGTTCTGGTATTGCTTACCTTAATCACCCCGCCGATTCCCAAAATCGGGGAATAAATCACCATCCGCAGCAGCATAACCGCTACCATTTGTACCTGCTGGATATCGTTGGTGCTTCTGGTAATCAAAGAGGCCGTTGAAAAGCGATCCATCTCTGCTCCGGAAAAGGAAACCACCTTATGAAATACCCGCTCCCTTAAATTTCGCCCAATCTTTGCTCCCGTTCTGGCAGAAAGAAGGCCTACCAAAACTGCCGTCAGTGTAATCACAATTGAGATGCCTAACATTTTCGCTCCGCTTTGCCACAAATAGCCCATCTGAATATCATGAAGATCTAAGCCAAGCGCTTCGTATTCTCCCTGAACCGCCAAGACAGCCCGCTGTGCCAGCATACTCTCACCCATATCTCCCATCGAAGCTTTGGATTCCTCCATGGAAGCCAGCAGTTCCTCTTTGGTAAGCATCCCCATCTCCAAAGCCTCTCTTAGCTGCTCTCTGGTAATCGTGGCAGAGGCATCCTCCAGGCTATAGAGAAAAACCAATGGCAGAGCGAGACAGGACTCCAGCTCCTCCTGTTGTTTCTTTCCCTTTCTGGTCAAATGATAGCTGCCATCTGTGTCCTCCTCATAGCTTTCTAAAAAAAGCTCCAAATCCGTATCCGGAATCAAAAGCTGTAAATCCTCCCAAGTCTCTGCCCGCATTTGCTTCGGTACAGCATACTCGATTCCGTTTTGCTGAATCCCCACATCCACAATATTGGAGGTATATTGCGGCAGCGCCAGATCACAAGCCGCCTGCAGCACCAGCAAAACAATTACTGCAAGCACTGCCGCCTTTGATTCTTTTAAATATTTCATAATTCTAAACATGCTGCTTCATCTCCTTTATCCTTTCTTCCATTCCAGAGGCAAAATCCTCTAACAGTGCCAGCATCACCTCCATTTTATCCGCTCCAATCTTGTGTATGGCATTCACAAAGATCGTTCCCATCCAGTCAAACTTCTCCTGAAGGGTTTTTTGCCCTTTTTCGGTAATGCTGACAAATGTATTCCTGCGATCCTTCCGATCCACTCTCCTTTCAATCAATTCCTCTTCCTCCATCGTCCGCAGCAGACGGGATACCGCCGGTGCCGAGGACTGCATTCCGGAAACGAGCATCGAAACATAGATCCCCTTTTCCTCCTGCTTTTCCCTTTTTTGCGCTTCTGATAAAATACAGAGTGCTACAAATTCATTGTGCGTCAGTTTCTCCGAAAACAGGCTGTCCCCCACCCGCCCCATTCTCTGCATTGCCTTTAAAAACTGTTCACAAATCTCCTGCTCTGTCATTGCTTCGCTTCCTCTCTTTGCTTCTCTCCTTGCAGCAGCCTATGATATTTCAGGTAGTAACCGGAAAAGCCCTTGTTTTCTCCGGTTCTAATTCCAATATCATAGCGTGTAAATTTTTAACACAGTTATTATTTAACTATGTTAAGTATTAACTCGAGAATTATATTAACATATGTTTTTTATTGTGTCAAGTATTAAAAAAAATAAAGTACATTCCTGAACGTTTTTTCTTCTGCAGAGCGAACTTTCCTAATGATAGAACTTTCCTATGATATGAAAAAACTCCTTGCAGGAAACAGTTCCTGTAAGGAGTATCGTTCTCTCTTTTAGTTCTTCGTCATCAGCTCCACGGATTTCAGATACCGTCCCTCTCCTTCCCGGTAGTCTGGCTTTGCCACAAAGCCCCGCCTGACCAGCTCCTCATTTAGCTGACCAAATACAATATGATACAATTCATTTGCTAATTCCTTTCTGGATATGCCATGCTTTTGGCAGAATAAGCCCGACAATATGCTTTTGTTACTTAGCACCATACACATTTTTTCGTAAAGGCAGTCTTCTGTCAGCCGTTCCAGCTCTTCTATGACTGCTTTATCCTTTTCCTGATAAAGAGGAACAGCAAGCGTATTATCCTTCACATAACCAAACAGGGATAAAAGCCGGTAGCATGCCGTCTCACAGCTACCTGTTTCCACAAGCTGCCACAGCCCCTGCAGCAAGCTTTCCCTTTTTTGTGCCAGACTCTCTCCCGAAAGCAGCTCCCAGACAGCATCTATTTCCTTAAAAACAGAGGATACCGCTCCCTGCTCCTTTTGACAGATAAAGCGGAATACATCAAACCGCTCTCCCTCTAAGTCCCCAAAGGATTGTAAGGCTCTCCTTCCGTCGGTACAACGGTTATAGGAACATAATAATCGCTTAGAAAGGCGTTCCAGCTCTAAAGTTCTTTCATAAACGATTAGCAGATAATCTAATCCCGAAGGATGGAGCCTGGAGGTCGCTACTACCTGCTGTCTGCTTAGGCAGTCAAAGAAGCTTCCGTCGAGAATGGCTCCGCAGAGCAAATGATACAAATTGACCTCCGGTGAATAGCCATTGTCTATCTGCTTTGCCAAAGCTACATACTCCTTTTTGTTTTGCTCCAAATCATCCGCCATCTGAAGCACTGCCTTAGAAAAACAATGTTGTAGATACGGGGCATCCTCTTTGATGATAACAGGAGTATCCAAATACAGACCGCCCTCCTGCCGGAGCAGTCCAATCCGAAGCAAGGCTCTTGCAGCCGGTTCTGAAATCCTCTGGCATAAGGTATCATAAGAATAGCTTCCTGGTCTGCACTCAATGATATCCGACAATATGCGGTTCTTCACATCCAAATCACAGCCATCTCCAAACAGAACTGCGCGGGGATTGTCACAGGCAGGAAGGCCTTCTGCCAAATAGTCTCCATAGAAAAAATAATCAAACGCTCTCATACTGCACCCTCTTTTTCCCTTTTTACAAAAACCAAACGTTCGGATCGGTTGCCGACACGGATGTCGCTCCTGCATCCAATGCCGCAATGATATCCTCCTTATCGGATATCAAACCACCTGCAATCACCGGTACCTCTACCATGCTCTTTACCCGGCGGATGATTTTTGGCATGACGCCCGGCAGGATTTCAATAAAATCCGGCCAGACGCTTTTCCACTGATGTTCAATCGTTGCCAACGACATCGAGTCCAGGACAAAAAAACGTAAAACCGTATAAAGTCCCAGCTCTGCCGCCCTTTTTACTAAGGCAGGCTTCGTGGAAATGATTCCGTCTGCCTCTGTATTCTGATGGATATAATCTACGGCAATTTCTTTTGCGCTCAGTCCGCCGATCAAATCCAGATGTACCAGGGCAATTCTGCCGCTGTCCTTAATTTTCCCTACAATCTCCCGGATGCTGCAGACATCTCCATAAAGCACAAACACGACCTGACTCTCTGACTCCAGACACAGCTCAAGCCCCTCTGCATCCTTAATCGCTGCAATGATCGGGCTGGCCTCCACCGCCTCTACAAAATGATGCTTCATCCTCTTCCCTTCCTCTCCCCAGGCTGGACGCACCGCAAAAAAGGGCATAAAGCTCTGCTACCGTCTGGATCACGAAATCTGCTCCGGCCTCTTTTAATTCTCCAGGCCTTGCAAATCCATAGGAAACACCTAACGAAGTTATCCCTGCTTCCTTTGCGCCCAGAACATCAAAGCTTCGATCCCCAATCATGAGTACCTGCCGGCGTTCTATCGGATTTCCCTCCAGCTTGTTAAAACGTCTGATTGCTTCTTCAATAACCTCACCCTTACGCGCTCTTGTTCCGTCCAATTCACTTCCTGTCACTACTTCAAAATATTCTGCCAGCCGGAAATGCTCCAGCACTCGCCTGGCCATTCCCTCTGGCTTTGAGGTAGCGACGCCCAACCGATATCCGCTGGCCGATAAAGCCTCTAACAGTTCCCGGATTCCCTCATAGGCAAAATTTTCGTAAATACCGGTTTCGGTATAACGCTCCCGATATTTGGCAACGGCAAGCTTCGTTTGTTCCTCGTCAAAGCCAAAAAAATCCCGGAAGGAATCGCCTAACGGCGGCCCGATAAAACAAAGCAAATCGTCCGTTTCTGCTGTTATTCCAAAATTTTTCAGGGCATATTGGACACTTTTTGTAATCCCCTCTGCCGGATTGGTCAAAGTCCCATCCAAATCAAAAAGCAAATATTGGTATTGCCTCCGGCGTACCTGTTGCCAAGTCGCCAAAACTTCCAATAGCTCTGCTGGCGTATCCACCAGAGTGCTTGCTCCATGCGCTAATAAAAACTCCCGGCCGCGGAAGCCCCAGCACACCGAAATACAAGGGACTCCTGCATGGGCAGCCGTTTGAATATCTACATCTGAGTCCCCGACATAGACACATTCCTCCGGTGATACGAAAAGCCGTTCCATCACCAAAAAAAGCGTATCCGGCGCAGGCTTTATCCGCATTCCAGGCTGATCTCCTGCCGACTCTGAAATCCATTCGGAAAAATATAAGCCTACCAGATCCGTTACTGCTTTATCTAATTTATTGGAAACCACGGCCATTTTGATACCTTCCTGTTTTAACTGTGCCAGACATTTTGTGATCCCAGCATAAGGAGCCGTGCGTTCGTTGCAATGTGCTTCATAATATTCGCTCATTTCCTCAAACATTTGATCGAGTAATTGCTTGTCCGTGGAGGCTTGTCCATCTGGAAAGCCTGCTGCCCGCTCGACCAGCTTTCGGATTCCGTTACCGACAAAAGACCGGATTTCCTCTCTTGTTCTGACCGGATAGCCATGGTTTTGCAGCACATGGTTCATCGAAGTCGCCAGATCCTCCAATGTATCCAATAACGTCCCATCCAGGTCGAAAATTACCGCCTTGATTGGTTTTCCCTTCTGTTTCATTCCTTGTCCTCCTTTTTTTGTTTCGTTTCTTTTTCGCCTCACCCTATTATACCTTCCTTTTCCTGAAATAGCCAGAGAAATCAGAGAGGAAAGGGAAATTTTTCTTCGACAAATTTTTTTCAATTTCCTCTTGACTTTCCCGTTACGTCATAGTTTATGATAGAAAAAAACAAAGAAAGGAGCAAACGAATGTCAGATGTAACACCGATGTCGGTTCATGAGGTTGCCAGACTGACCGGCATCACCGCCCGTACCCTTCATTATTATGATGAAATCGGGCTTTTAAAACCTGCCGGAGTCACAGAAGCGGGCTATCGGCAGTACGACGAAGCAGCGCTCCGGCGTTTACAAACTATTTTATTGTTTCGTGAATTGGAGTTTCCACTAAAAGAAATTAAGGCGATCTTAGACAGCCCCGATTTTGATCCGTCGGAAGCGATTGCCCAGCAAATCAAGCTGTTGGAATTACAGCAGCAACACATCGGGGAACTGATTGCCTTTGCCCGCAAGGTTCAAAAGAAAGGAGTAACGACAATGAATTTTGATGTATTTGACAAGAGTGAACAGAAAGCGTATGAAGAGGAGATCAAAGCAAGATGGGGCAAGACAGAAGCCTACGAGGAGTATACGCAAAAGACGGTTGGGCAAACGGAAGACCGCAATGACAAGCTTGCAGCCGGGCTTATGGCTATTTTTTCAGAATTAGGAAAACGAAAGCAGCTTTCTCCTGACAGCGAAGAAGTCCAAACGAAAATTGCTGCCCTGCAAAGCTTTATTACCAAGAATTATTATACCTGTACCGATGAAATCCTTCATGGATTGGGAGAGCTGTACGTATGTGACGAACGCTTCCGGCATAGCATTGGCCAGGCAGGAGGCGAGGGAACTGCGGAATTTGTCAGACAGGCGATTGCGATCTATGGTAAGAAAAAGCTTCCCTCTGCCGAAGAATTTGAAGTTTGAAGCTTCCTTAGATGAAATATAAAAACAGGAAATGTCTGTTGAATATAAGGAAAACGATGTTACTGATATCGTCCAATCAGTCAGAAAGAAGAAACGGACATGAGAATTTAACAAGGCCGTCTGCCCGGTTCTCCCAGGCAGACGGTCCATCTATCCTACTCTCTGTCGTACCTCTTAAATCACATCATGGGACAATATTTCAAATTCCAGAGGATCGTCTAACTTTACCAGCTCCGCTATCAGATCCAGCCCCATATAATCCTCTTCTTCCCCATATTCGTTCCCTGTAAGGCGAAGGTGAAGCAAAATCTGGTAATACCGGGTAATCTCCGGGCTATCCAGGGGAAGCCATTCCTCTAGCCACTCTTTCCCGTTGTGGTGCTTATAGCGCAAACGTCCCTCCTTGATGTGGTAAGCCCGATGCTGCCTGTCTCGATAGGTATAGCCATAAGACACATCCCCTACATAATAATTTCCGGTCAAATAACGGATATCCGGAAAAGAATCCACTTCAGACATCAAGTCCTCACTTTCTGGGTCCAGGTAGTTTTGCCAAATGATTTCCTCCGCCAAGGAAATCATTTCTTCTAAACGGGAAGCCAGCGCCTGGTACTCCTCTTCGGTAATACCGTCATTTAGCCGAATGCTAGGCTTTTTCTTGTCTTCCCAGGTGACATAGTCATTTTCCGTATTTTCTTTTTCAAAGATAACCAGATGCGGACGGACGCCGGTTATCTGGCCGGAACCCTCTTGTGTATTTCCCATTGTAATGGCCTCCTTTATTCTATAACTTTTGTCGTTCCCTATCTCTCCAGGCTCGATTCACCAGACAGCAAAGTTTCTCCTGCTTCTGATGAAAACGCAGTTCTATGGATAGTATAGCACAATTCCGGCCAAAAACAAGTGTATCTTCTTAACGCTCCCAGGAAATATGCTCAAATTTCCGGAAAGCCTCCATACTCTTTGCCACGCTTTCGATCTGGCTGGACATCCGGGTATAATCCTGCTCTAAAATCATATAGTCCGCGTCGGTATACGCCTCCGCCGCATCAATGATATCCTGGATTTTCATGATTCCTGTACCGATCTCAGCAAACGCACTGTTGGCGGCTGCCCTTGCTTTTTCGATTGCTTCCGCCTCGTTTAAATGCTTCCCGCCGCTTTTGGCATAATCGCTGTCTCCGTTGATTCCGGTTGCTTCCTCCGGCTTCATCTCCCGTTCCTCCGGGGTAAGGCCGTTTAAGTTAATCGGCACAAGGCTGTCCCAGGCAAAATCCTTCTGATGAACAAGCTTTACCCGTTTACCGAAATGCTTGAGTTGCTCGACCGGATCCAGGCCTGCCCGCATCGTCCAAAACGTATCTAGTTCCAGAGAAAGGTAGTCTGGATCGGTATTTTCTACTATCAAATCCAGGATGCTTTTTCCGCCAAAGGTACGGAATTCATGGTTATGGTTGTGATAAAGGTAATTCATCCCCGCTTCCCGGCAGATTTTTCCCATCTTGTTGAAATATTCGCACTGCTGCATCAGATCGTCATAGGTCGTAAACCGTCCCATCGGATTGACGATATTGGTATTGCCTAACACCCGGTTATACTCCAGCACCGCCGGGATATCCGACTTTTCAAACGGGAAAATATGGGCGCTGACTACCTGTGCGCCAAACCGGTCAAACGTTTCCTTTAATACCTGTGCCTCTACGCCAAAGCCGCAGCCCGGATCCTGGATCGCATTGTGGTTGCAGACCTCGATGTTTTTATAGCCCAGCTCCGCCACCCTTTCTACTGTACCGATGGCGTCCTTCTCCATCTCGTTACGGACGGAATACAAAATCAAACCTATTTTCATGCTCCTTACCCCTTTCCTGTTCTTACAAATTTTCTTCTCAGGTTATTTTCTCAGAACTGTTTTTAAAAAAAGCTGCCTTTTATATCCAGGAAATAGCTGCCTGAGGTTTCCCGAATGTAAAGCTGCAGCTTTATTCTGTGACAGTTCCTTCCTGCTGATTCCAGCATACCAGATCTGGCTTTTTTTACAATCCCGTTCTCTTAGTGAAATGTCTCATTATTTCATATATTTTATAGCGTATTCCACAATTCTTTCAGTTCTCTGGCCGCCTGCTCGACATCCGGCTGCGCCACAATCGCAGAGATAACCGCCACGCCGTCGATTCCGGTTCCTTTTAACAGCGGGAGCGTCTGCTTCTGAATCCCGCCAATCGCCACCATCGGAATCGAAACAGCCTGACGGATAGCCGCCAGCTCTTCCGGCGCTATTACCACCGCATCCTGCTTCGTCCCGGTGGCAAATACTGCGCCGACGCCGATATAATCTGCCCCGTCCGCTGCCGCTTGCAGGGCGGCGGTTCGGTTGGCAGCAGAAACGCCTACGATTTTCTTCTCTCCTACTAATCTACGTACCTCCTGGCAAGGCAGATCCTTCTGTCCGACATGTACGCCGTCGGCATCCGCTGCCAGGGCAATATCCACCCGGTCGTTGACGATAAGCGGCACCTGATATTGCTTTGTCACCCGCTTTACCCGAAGCGCCAGCTCGTAAAATTCCCGGCTGCTGCAATCCTTTTCCCGTAGCTGGACTATCGTTACCCCGCCCTGGATTGCATGCTCAACACATTCCTCTATGCTGCTGCTTGTCATCAGCCTGCGATCTGTACACAAATACAGGGAATAATCTACCTTCCGTTTGCTTTCTTCCATATCGTTCGTTTTTTCCTTTCTTTCTTATGTTCTCTTCTATTTCCTTCCGTCTGCTTTAACTCCTGAAGCCTCCCTCTCTGTGCAAGTGTCGCATCCTCCATCTGTCCCATCGCGTCAAATAAACCAACCCGAAAGCTTCCCAGGCCTGTTTTTCCGTTTCTTTCCCAGGAAAGTTCCCCGGCGATTCCCATCGCAGCTACCGCACTGACTGTAGCGCCAAACATATCCTCATTTGCCCCTATATAGGCGCCAATCACTCCGGAAAGCATACAGCCCGTTCCCGTCACCTGGCGCATTTGAGGAACGCCGTTGGAAACCAAAACGGTACGATCTCCGTCGGTAATCACGTCGGTTGCCCCGGTAAGGACAGCCACGCAGTCATACTGTCTGGCCACAAGCCGCGCGGTCGTGACTGCCTTCCGTGTTTTTTCTGCCTGTGCGGTTTCTTTCTTCCGATCCTCTATACTGTCTACCCCTCTGCCGCAATCTTCTTCTCCTGTCAGGAAAGCCAGCTCTGCATAATTTCCCCGGATAACGGCAAAGCGCGTGCGGCTTAAAAGCGGTAAGGAGGTACGGCCCCGAAAGGTGGACGCTCCGATTCCAACCGGATCCAGGACGATAGGGATTCCTTTTTCATTGGCGGCCTGGGCAGCACTCCGCATAGATGCGACCGTCCGCTCCTGCAAGGTTCCAAGGTTCAGTACCAGTGCGTCGCTGGCCGCTGTGATCTGCGCTACCTCCCGGAGTTCATCTGCCATCATCGGAGAGGCTCCGCAGGCCAATATCATATTGGCCACATCCTGCGCCGTCACATAGTTGGTAATACAATGCACCAGCGGACGTCTGGCTGCTACCTGAAAGCAAGCAGCCTTTTTTCCTTTTTTGTTCATTTTGCTCCTTTTCTTTTTCCCTTTCCTTTTTTCTCTTAATAAAACCGGTAAAAATGATGCGTCGGCCCGCAGCCCTTTCCTAGCTCCAGCGCATGCTCAATCGCACCGGTCACGTATTCCTTCGCCTGTTCGACGGCCTGCTCCAACGGTCTGCCTAACGCCAGATAGGAAGCAATCGCACTGGAGAGGGTACAGCCTGTCCCATGGGTATTTTTTGTCTCAATCCGTCTGTGGACAAACGTCCGGTATTCTGTTCCATCGTATAAAATATCGCTCGCATCTCCGATATAGTGGCCGCCTTTTACCAGCACCGCCTTTGCCCCCATTTTCCGGATCTCCTTTGCCGCTGCTTTCATATCCTCTATCGTTTCAATCCGTCTGCCGGAAATTTTTTCGGCCTCCGGGATATTCGGCGTCAACAGGGTGGCCAGAGGAATTATGGTCTGGATCAACGTATCAATCGAATCCTCCTGCATCAGCGGGCTACCGTTTTTCGCATACATCACCGGATCGATGACGGTATGCACCGGCTGGTATTGCATAAGCTTTTCGGCTACTGCCCGCATACAGTCCGGGGTAGAAAGCATCCCGACCTTGACGGCATCCACCGGGATATCCTCAAATACGGCGTCGATCTGTGCTGCAATCATCTCAGGTGAAACGTCCTCTACGGAAAGCACACGGCTGGTATTTTCCGCCACTATCGATACGATTACACTCATACCAAATACGCCCAGAGCCGACATTGTTTTTAAATCCGCCTGAATCCCTGCTCCGCCGCTGCAGTCTGATCCAGCTATGGTCAATGCTGTTTTCATCTTGTTTTTTCTCCTTTTGCCTCTGCCATATAGGCAATTTTCTCTGCTAACTCATAAAATAATTTCTTATCATAAGCCAAAGTCTGAATACACAAATTCAGATCACTGGTAATATTGCATTTCATCGTCAAAGCGCTCCCAAATACGATCAGGAAAACTGGTTCCTCTGACAAAAACTCTAACACCTTCTGTACACTTTTTTGCATCAACGGATAGATGCGGCGCAGCCGTGGATCTTCTACTCCCTCTACCAAAGGAAGTTTTTTTAGCTTCCTCAATTCTCTTAATTTCAGCCATATCTGATAACCCTCTTCTGTTTCCACTTCCATTCCTTCCCTCTTGCTTTCGGTTTCCTGCTATCGTTCTGCACCGCCTTTTCCTTTTTGTAAAAAGGGCTGCCCCAAAACCAAGTCTCCTGATTTTACGACAACCCTCTTCTGTTTTATTTTTTAGAAAA
>CASCWU010000047.1 GCA_949155905.1 uncultured Lachnospiraceae bacterium | reverse complement strand
CACACTATCCGAGGTATTACAGACAGTCCGAGAAGAAACTGAAACGGGAACAACGTAAACTCTCCCGCATGGAGAAGGACTCCAAAAAACGGGAGAAACAGCGGAGGAAGGTTGCCAGACTGCAGGAAAAGGTTGCAAATCAAAGAAAGGATTTTCTGCATAAACAGTCCAGGCAGATACCGGCTTTTTTAGTACCCTCTCTTTAGGTGGGGGAGGATGTCACTTTGAGGATAAAATAGCATATAATGTATCTAAGCGTGCAAAACGCTACCGGATTTTTAAGAGGTTGATTCTACCAGCGAGCGGCAGAGAGCCGGTAGGGAATACAAAAATAAAAAGAAAAAGAAGGATTGCGGCAGGAGGAGTAGAATGAGCGTAATAGTAAAAGAAAAAGAAGTTAATGTGCTTCCGGCAGGGAGCGAATTATTTGAGGCGCAGAGCGAGGTCAGTCAGGTAGGGATTGTCTTAAAGGGGAAGGTGGAATGCTCTAGCAAGGGGATGAAAAGCGTGCTGGGGACAGGAACCTTTATCGGAATGACGGATATGGCAGAGGGAAGTTATCAGGCATCTTGGAGAGTCGTAGAGGATGCTTCGGTTTTTATAGTTCCAGTATCGGAAAAAGAGGATATCAAAAAGCTGTTAAGAATCAATAAGGATTATCCGGGCTTGATGATGTTTTCGATGTCAAGGCAGCTTTTGTATCTTTGGTCGCTTCGTTCCGATCTGCTCTCCAGAGCGGATCAGGCGATGGATATGTTAAGCCGGGTATATGGACAGAGCCGGGAGAAGGGCAGTCGGTTGGGACAGAGCTTTCAGGTGGGAGCCTTATTAGAGAACGGCGATAGGCCGGAACGGAGCCTGGAGTTGGATACGGCAGTGCTGCAAAGTTATTTGGAGACAGCAAGGCTTTCGGTTAATCTGCAAAAGGAGTATTACGGTGTGTGCCTTGGGATGGCGTACCGTCAGCTTTTAGAGGGCAGCACCTTGTTAAACTGGCTGCTAAAGGATTG
The DNA here is from genome assembly GCA_949155905.1 of uncultured Lachnospiraceae bacterium. Classification (GTDB taxonomy): domain Bacteria; phylum Bacillota; class Clostridia; order Lachnospirales; family Lachnospiraceae; genus MGBC131033. The sequence goes on along the minus strand of CASCWU010000047.1, from coordinate 24,984 downwards.
TGAGCGGATTGCGGTATATGTCCGGGATTTGTTAAATGAGGCAGCAGGAAAGAGAGGGTGTCTGCTGGAGCGGATTCATATATTAGAGGATATCGCAGAAGCAACCGGAGGGAATCGGCAGGAGCTGGAAGCACTGTACGATGAGGCAGAACAGGTAGCAAAGAGCCTGGCGGCTTATTTGCAGGGAAAAACCGGTATTCCGGTAACTTATGGAGAAGCACATTGGGAGCAGTTAAAAAAGAGGAATAACCAGGGCGGACAGTCCGAGGGCAATATGGTGGACGTGGAGGCCGAGCTGGAGGGAAGTCTGGAGAAGCTGATGGAATACGGCGGGCTGCCGGAGGAAAAGGCGGCTGCGTTCCGGGAGGCAGTGAATCAGTTTATCGACTTAAAGGATCGTTTCTCTACCGAGGATTCCGTGCGACGTCTCAGAAAGACCCTGACGGATTTGTTTTACGATTTGTATCTGGCTGTATTTCGGAAAAATCTGCAGGAGCCAAATGCCGGACGGCTGGTTGATATGTTTTTGAATTATGGTTTTATCAGCGAACGCTTGCTAGAGCAGAATCAGCTCCGTCAGCTTTATTACCGTTTGGATAGCGGTGAAATCGGGGCAGAGGGCGATATTCAGGTCTATACCATAAAGGAATGGCTGACAGCGATTTACCGGCAGGAGAAGGAGCCTTCTAAAAATGAATTTGATATGGATTTCTATGAAAATCTGCGGGATATGAGAAAGAGTGCTGCCATGTCAGAGGAAGAGGAAAAGCAGTATATGGCCGATCCGTTCAATCGTTTGGAATTTGAAGTAAGGAATATGCTCCGCAGCAACTGCCGTCAGGTATGCGGACAGATCAGCTCGTTTGTGCCGTTTTTATTTCAGGAACAGATTCCGGGTGATATTTCTAGGTATTGTATTTCCAAGGATGCGGTACGCAGCACGATGAAGCAGCTTTTGGAACTGGATTATTCGATTTTTTACCGCGAGTCTCTCTATATGAATGAAGAAAAGGGGATTCAGCGGGAATACATTCAAAAGCAGGTATATCCAGATGTGATTTTGCTTCCGGCGGCGGGTAGCCGTGGTTCGATGTGGCAGGAGATTACCGGAAAAAAGAGAGATTCGGCAGGCCGTTTTCTGCTTCCGTCCTTTTCGGACAGTGATTTGCGGGACATGATGATTCCGATGTATGGCAGGTTCCATTGGGAACTGTGCCGAACGATTCAGGGAACCTCCTGGAACGATATCAAGGTAAAATCTCTGACCTCAGAGTATTCCGATTATATCCAGTTTTACCGGAAAAATAAGGATTTGTCCGAGGAGCGGAAGGAAAAGGTTAAGGCTCAGCTTCAAAAGGCGCGGAACAATACCCGTGAAGTCTTTGTGATGGACTATGAAATCTGGCTGAAATTTGAATCTCAGGGTGCGATGCGTCTGAATAAGCTGTCTAGGGAAATGCTGGCGATGTATTGTCCGTTTAATAAAGAAACTCGTGAAAGTCTGGCAAAGCAGGGGATCTATGAGGAGTGTATAACACGCTTCCAGAGAGAGATGTCCAAGAAGCAAAAGGAATTTGAGCTGCGGCTGCGCCGGATTGAGACAGAAAAGGGAGAAATTACCCAGGAGCTAAAGGATACCTTGGTCTATTATCGGGACTTATAGAAACAGAAAAAGAAGGGAGCCAGAATGGAAAGAGAGGAAATCCTGGCGGTTTCTGGTATCAGCAAGCGCTACGCCAAGCAGCTGCCGGTTTGGAGCAATATCAGCTTTGGACTCGCACGGGGGGAGGCGCTTGGTATTCGGGGGAGCAACGGCGCCGGAAAGTCAACATTGCTTCGGGTTCTGGCTGCCTTGGAGCGTCCGCAGGAGGGAAAGGTTCTTTTTTTAGGGGAGGATATTTTTCGAGGGACAGGCAAGCGGCAGTATCGTGCCGTTTTAGGCTATGTGCCGCAGGAAATTGCACTTTATCCGGAGCTAAGCGGTTATGAAAATCTGCGGTTTTTCGGCAAGGCAAATCATGTGGCGCGTGGACTGCTGGAGGAGCGGATTTTACAGCTTTGCACGGATATCGGGCTGCAGGAGGAAACCTTGCGGAAACGGACGGGACTTTGTTCGGGAGGGATAAAGCGGAGGCTGAATTTGGCGGCGGCCTTGCTGCACGATCCGCAGATCGTATTGTTGGACGAGCCGGTCGTAGGGATTGACGAGGCATCGAAAGAGGCGATTTTGACGGAGCTGAAAAAACGTAGGGAAAAAGGCGTTTCCATGATTTATGTAGGGCATGAGGAACAGGAGATAGCAGCAGTCTGTACGAGGCGCGTCAGGCTGGAAGAAGGAAAGTGGTTAGAGGATGGAACGATTGTCGAATGCAGGGAAGCTGGAAAAGGCGAGACGGTTAGCAGAACGGGGACGGTATGAGGAGGCAATGGAGCTGGTGCGCGACCTGGAACTTTCTAAAATCAAGGCATTAGCGGATTTGAGCGGTGTAGCAGATATTTATGCGGCAAACGGCTATACAGAAGAGGCTTTGGAGGTTTTAAAAAGAGTATATGAAAAAAACAAAACCAGGCGGGTATTGTATCAGATGGCGGTGTTTTCCGTAAAGCTGAAGGCAGCAGAAGAGGCAGAACGCTATTATGAGGAATTTTTGGCGGTAGCGCCTGGAGATGCCGATCAATACGTGCTGCGTTTTTTGATTGACCATTTAAAAAAGACACCGATTTCTGTGCAGATTGAAAGTCTGGAAAAGCTCAAGGAGTATGAGTATGTAGAGGAATGGGCCTATGAGCTGGCGAAGCTTTACCGGAGAGCAGGCATGGAGGAGAAGTGTATCAAAGAGTGCCATGATATCGAAATCTGGTTTGGAGAGGGGCCGATTGTCGAAAAGGCGGCAAAGCTTAGGACAAGCTTCTGGGCAGAGACGAAGAAGGCACGTCCTCTGCAGTGGGGACAGGTAGAGTTTCCGAGGCAGGAGGGACGCCGGGGGCAAGGAGTCTATGCTCCTATGGAGTATGCCTCAGAGTATACCGAGATGGAGCAAGTGCAGATGGAGCCGGCACAGCCCGGACTTCTGGCAGAGCCAGTTCCGGTAGAGGCAGTCCAGGCAGAGCCGCTGGAACCAATTTCTAGAAGGGGAAGCAGACAGGTAGAGCCGTCAGAGCAGATTTCCGAAAGGGGAAGCAGACAGACAGATCTGCTCTGGCAGTTGGAAGAGCAGAGGAGAAGGGAGCAGGAGCAGTTACAGAGACAACAGGAGTTAGAAGCGCAAAGAGAAGCAGAGCAGTTGCAGAGACAGCGGGAGTTAGAAGCGCAAAGAGAAGCAGAACGGTTACAGAGACAGCGGGAGTTAGAAGCGCAAAGAGAAGCAGAACGGTTACAGAGACAGCGGGAGTTAGAAGCACAAAGAGAAGCAGAACGGTTACAGAGACAGCAAGAGTTAGAAGCACAAAGGGAAGCAGAAGAATTACAGAGACAGCGGGAGTTAGAGAAACAAAGAAAAGCAGAGCAGTTGCAGGAACAGCGGAAGTTAGAGGAACAGAGAGAAGCGGAACAATTACAGAAACAACGGAAGTTAGAGAAGCAAAGAGAAGCAGAACGGTTACAAAAGCAGCAGGAGTTAGAATGGCAAAAGGAAGCAGAGCAGGCAGAAAAAATAGAAGAAATATCTGCTCCGGATAATTTAGGAGTGCTGGAGGCAGTATATAAAACAAAACCACTGTCGGTTCCGGGCGATCCATTGGTACGCCTGGCTGTACGCAGCTTAGAGGAGGATGATTATATTCTGACAGCAGAGCAAATCAGTTGGCTGGGGGAGCTGGCGGATGCTCTTAGGGCAAAGCATGGAAATGAAACAGCACTTAACAGTCAGATGCAGGAGCTGGTAGCTCGGATCATTGACCGGGCAGAGCGGCGCAATATGGGGCGGCTGTTAGAAATCGTAAACAAAAGCAGCTACCGGGAATCCGGGCTGCTTTGCTTGGAACGGGAAGATTTTTTCGTTACAGGCGAAACTGAACTTCAACCTGCTCTTTGAGCGGCTTCCCCCCGCGGGAGGTTACTCGTGTGGTAATATGTAGTGTATAGGTTTCCTCCTTGGCGTATGGCTCTAATGGTTCAATCTCGATTTCATTTTGCAGGGCATCATAGAGAATGTTCGTTTTAAGCCGCTGCTCCGAGGAGGAGGTTACGTATAGATTCGTATTATTGACGGTCTGCGGATCAAGCGCCGTGTTAAAGCGGACGCGCCAGATAAAGTTGCCGGTCTTAAAGCGGAGTGCCTGCTTGACACTCTGGTTTAAGCCGGAGGTGGATTCGATTTCCAGATAATTTGTTGCCATAGGACAGCCTCCTTTTATGCGTTTGGGAAAATAGGTCCGGTAATGAAGTAATAATACGGTAAAAGATTGATAAAATGATATCATTTTTACAGAGGAAAGTCAACTGTTTTGCTTTCAGAATCCACGATAGAGAACGAACGCATTGTAACAGAATATGCCGACTGTATATCATATCTGAAAAAGTTGGGATGTTGTAAATGAAATATTTCAGTAAAAGCGGTACAGGGTTGACCTGTACCGCTTTTATCATAAAAGAGAGGATGAGCGGGGATAGACAATCTCAATGGGATGAAGATTGTGCATTTAGCAGATTTTTTACTGCAGCTTAGTCTGCGATTTTTACCACTTGCCGAAAATAGATTGCAGAAAAAGGTAAATTATGATACATTATTTATATCAAAGATAGCATCAGAAAGGGAAAACAGAGACAGAGCAAAGGAAACAGAAAGCAGGAAAGGGGAATACAATATGAGGGTGGAAATTAGACTGTCAGAGGATATTGAAGAACCCTACGCTGTACTTTACACAAAAAGGTTGACAGAAGAAATCGCCCAGTTGGCAGAGCTGCTAAAGCATGCGCCGGAAGGACTGCAAATAGCAGTGCAAGCAGCAGTGCAAACAGCAACACAGAGTATTCGGCAGGCCGGGGTGCTGACGGTGTCAGAGGAAGAACGGATGGTAGTGCTTCGCCCGGAGGAGATCTATCTGATCCGGGTGGAACGGATTTGAAGCGGTATCTTGGCTTGTAGGGAAATGAGCAGGCGAAAGTATATGTTGATTACGTATCAGACGAGAACGGAGGGTTGTTTATGAAACAAATGGTAAAACAGAATTTACAAAAGGGCAGGACGGCACAGAGCAGAAGGGAACTGCAAAAACAGGTATTGCATTTGGCCTGGTCAGGGATTTCGATAGCGCTTACGATATTTGTGCTGGTCGGGATCGTGGCGGATCTGGTGTGCGGGGGAAGGCTGGTCTTTTCAGACTGGTTTTTCAGTAAGGCGGCAATCGGGATGGCAGTCAGCGGGATAAGCTTTTCTCTTCCTGTGCTGCTGTATGACAATGAAAAAATTTCTTACGGATGGAAGATTTTCCTGCACTTGGGAATCGGCTGTATTGTCACCTTTATAGCTGGAAGCTTTGCAGGCTGGGTGCCGTTTGGAAACTGGCTGCTTTGCGTGGTGGTTTTTTTTGCAGAAATCGTTCTTTCCTTTATCGGTTGGTTTTTCTTTGCCTCTTATTACCAGGGTCTGGCAAATAAAATGAACCAGAAAATCTGGGAGAGAGAACCAGAGCATGGGAAGCTGCTGCAGGAAGCATCCAGAACGGAGGAGCAACGGGAGGGCAAATATAAAAAATGGTCGCCGGAAATGGCAAAGAGGGACAGCTTCCTCTTCTTCGGGCCTAGGTGGGTGATGGATCATCCGCTGAAAAATGCAAAGGAACCAGAGTGGAACAAGCTTGGGATTAAGGTGGGACTGGCGCTGCTCTTTATCTTTGTAGCCTTCTTCGTTATCATGGGTTCGCTGCCGGAATCGTTCTTTGAGTGGTAGTATAGAAAGCATCCTATAGCAAAAGTTTTGGTTGCGGGAAGGACCGTAAGCTATTATAATGTAGGGAGCCTGAGGGCTCCCTTTTTAGAATGAGGAAAGGAAACATAAAATAAAATGAAAAAGACAAAGCAAATCTGGAAACCAGGAAATATGCTCTATCCGATTCCGGCGGTAATGGTAAGCTGCGCCCGTCCACAGGAAAAGCCCAATATTATCACGATTGCCTGGGCAGGAACTATCTGCAGCTCGCCGGCGATGGTTTCTATTTCCGTGCGTCCGGAACGATACTCCTATTCCATTCTCCGGGAAACCGGGGAATTTGTCATCAATTTGGTGACAGAGGATTTAGTTCGTGCAGCAGATTATTGCGGGGTAAAATCCGGCAGGGAGGTAGATAAGTTTCAGGAAATGAAACTGACGCCCTGCCCATCCGAAAAGCTGGCAGCACCCGGGATTTTAGAAAGCCCCGTCAACATCGAATGTAAAGTGACAGAAGTGAAGCCGCTGGGAAGCCACGACCTGTTTCTGGCAGGGGTACTCAGCGTCTCCGTAGACGAAGCCTATCTGGACGAAACCGGGAAATTTCACTTAAACGATACCAGGCTGGTATCCTATTCCCACGGCGAATACTTCGGCCTGGGGAAAAAACTCGGAAGCTTCGGCTACTCCGTCCGAAAAAAGAAAAAATGAAAATAGAAAGGGTTTATTTATGAAGAGGGAGAATATTACATTAATTGGAATGCCGGGTTCGGGTAAGAGTACGATAGGTGTTATTTTAGCGAAGGCGCTGGGGTATGAGTTCATAGATACGGATTTGCTGATTCAGAAACAGGAGGGCAGGCTCCTGCGGGAGATCATTGCAGAGGATGGACTGGAGCGTTTTAAGGAAATTGAAAATCAGGTGAATGCAAGGATAGCATGCCATCGGGCGGTGATTGCTCCGGGTGGAAGCGTGGTCTATGGAAAAGAGGCAATGCGGCATCTTTCGGAAATCAGCACGGTGGTTTATCTCAAGCTTTCCTATGAAACGATTGCGGAGAGAATTCAGGATACAGAAAAGCGCGGGGTCGTGCTGCGTCCGGGTCAGACCTTAAAGGATTTGTATGAGGAGCGTTGCCCGCTCTATGAACAGTATGCAGATGTGACAGTGGATGCCGAGCAGGAGCAGGCCGGGGATGTAATGAATTTGATTTTGGAACAAAAATTGGAGTGATGGTTAGGAGGAGTTGTCAGGACGGCTCCTCCTTGTCAAAGGGAAATCCGGGAATCCCGGAGCAAGCTCCCTGCTGCTTGATACAGCGGAATATAATACAGGAAAACAGAAGATTCTGCTGTAAGCTGGTTTGCTCTAGGGAAATATTTAAAATCGTTTCAATCCGGTGTATTTTATAGAGCATGGAATTTCGGTGAAAATGCAGGTGCTGCCCTGCCCGTGTCATGTTGCAGCCGTTCATCAGCCAGGTCTCTAAAATATGCAGATAATCAGATTGATTTTCCAAATCGTATTGATAGAGGCGCAGGATAAGCGGATGACAGAGGCAGATTAGGGTATCCGGCGGAAATTGAAGAAGGAAGCTTTTTTGACATAATTCCGCCAGGTAATAGAGCCGGTAATCCTCAAACACAAAGATCGGATATGTAGTATCCCGCAAAAGAGGCCAAAGGGATTCCGATACCTGGCCGAAGCTGCTGCCCAAATGGATAGAAGCGGTGGCCATTTCATAGAAAAGCCTGAGATTTTCCAGATGGGTGACAGGGCCGATAAAACCGGCGGAATAATGATGGGTGAGTAAAAGCGCGCCGAGGTCGTCTGCAGAAAACTCGGGAAGCTCCCGGCTTGGGGAAGGAAGCAGTCCCAGGACGGAGGAGTGATAGACAAAAAAATAGCCGTTTGGAAAAAGCTGTTCTAAGGCAGGAATCAGAAAAGCCGCCGCTGCCGAGTAGAGATGGCTTTTTTGCGGTTCTAATACCATGCAGTTAAAGTAGCTTTTCCATTCCGGCTTTAAAATAGAAAGCCGGCTTTGCAGCTCTTCCGATCCGGTCAGGTTGGAATCCAGCAGATCGATTAAGAGCTGACGAAATTCCGTGCGTGTTTTGCTGGAAAAGTCCTGTCTGCGGAGAGAGAGCTTTTGTCTTAAACAGGACAGGGCCACCGGGAGTAAAAAATACTTTTGGGTAAGGCTGACCTCCCGCGGCAAAAGCAGGAAGGCCAATACACTGACACCCTGCTGGATAGGGATGCTGTCTAGCTGTTCCTCCTGCTGAAGCAGTTGGACAGAGGCAAAGGACAAAAAGCCTTGCCGGAGCAGCTCTGTTAAAAGCGGAGGATTGTCTGCCGTAGTATTTGCCGCGATCAGGGAATAACTGGAGCTTAACAACAGAGCAGGGCAATCCAGCATCTGGGAGATAGCATTGATCAAATCCTGAGGGGAGCTTTCGTGAAAGAGCATTTGTTCCAAACGGCGTACCCACCGGAGATAACCGGAAAACATCCGATTGACGGTATTGTAAACCTGCCGTTCCTTGCCGGAAACACAAAACAGGTTACAGCGCAGGGAGGAGGAGGCTTCCCGGAGATCTTCGTCTGCATCTGTTACAAAGAAGGTAATGCAGAGATCCGGCGGCAGAGAGGAGAGCGCGGAAAAAAGCGGAGAAAGTGCCGCCGCGCTTCCGACGTAGCAGATACCAGGCTCAGCAAGCAAAGGCTCCTCCGAGGCCAGACAGCAGTATTCAATGGCGGGAAAATCAGGATAAGAAACAGACTGCCAAAGGATCGTAAGCTCTGGACATGCTTCTAAAAAACGAACGTTTAATTGTGTCGTAGATGTAACCATACTAAAATCCTCCCAGGAAGTATATTGAAACTATTATAATATAGGAAAAACAACTCTTCAAGGGTGAAAAATCTCCTCTGTGCAGAGTGCATAGCTTTTCCGGCTTTTTTTGGCCAGGCAAACATAGGGAAGGAAGAGGAAAAAATGGTATACTGGGGAAGTAAAAAAACAGTCAAATTTAATCACCAGAGGAGGATTTCAAAATGAGAAGGAAAAGAATGGTTGCGTTTATGCTGTGCCTGGCAATGCTTGCAGGACTGTTAGGCGCCTGCGGGAAAAAGGAAGCAGATCCGAAAAAGGAAACTGGTCAGACAGAGGATCAAAAGGACTCTGACGCCGGAGAGGAAGGAGATACCGGAAAAGCAGACGGAGAGGATCAGGAAGATTCTCAGGGAGACAAGGCTGCAGCGGACGATTGGAGCTGGCCGTTAGAGACAAAAGAGGAACTGTCGATGTGGATCGCCTGGAGCAATGAATATGTGCTGGAGCCGAATGAACTGATTTCCATTCAAAAGATTGAAGAAAACACAAACGTTCATATCAAATGGGTGACAGTAGCGAGCCAGGAGGCCAGCGAGAAGTTCGGACTGATGATGGCGTCCGGTGACTACCCGGATATTATCCGCGGGCTGGATGGCTATTATACCGGCGGACTGGTACAGGCCTGCGACGATGGGATCATTTATGATATGACAGACTATATTCCGACCCATATGCCATTGTATCATTCCCTGCGGGAGTCCAATGAAAAATTATCCAGGGATACGGTGACGGACGACGGAAGGATGATCGGCGTTTATACGATTGCTTCTAATTACGGAGAAATCGGCGGCGAGCGTGTCTGGGATGGGCTTTGCGTCCGTCAGGACTGGCTGGACGAGCAGAACATGGAGCAGCCGGTGACAATCGACGACTGGTACACGATGTTAAAGATGTTCAAGGATGTCTATCAGTGCGAGGCTCCGCTGCTCATTGGGGCGCAGAATGGTTATGACGTGATGCACAGCTTTTTGTCGGCTTATGGGGTTCTGGGAGAGTTTTATAACGACAATGATACAGTGAAATACGGCCCGCTGGAGCAGGGCTACCGGCAATGGGTCGAGCTGTTCCGCCAGTGGTATGCCGAAGGCCTGATCGATCCGAACTTTACCAATAATGACGCCGCCTTTATGGGCTCCGGGGATTATATCGGGACAGGACGTGCCGGGGCAAGCGCCAATATTTTCGGCTGGACGGCAGATTCGTATAAGGTATACGGCTATACTGACGACGAGGATTTCTTTTTGGCAGGCGTAACCGCGCCGGTGCTGAACGTGGGCGATACTCCGCAGGCAGGCTTCCCGACCAGCGAGCTGGTAAAGGAAACCGTCTGTATCAGCAAAAACTGTACGAAGCCGGAACTGGCCTGCCGTTGGATCGACTATTTTTACACCGAGGAATGTATGCTCTTAGACAGTCTTGGAATCGAAGGGGACAGCTATGTGGTAGAAAACGGGGAATACCGGATGAGCGACGCGATGTTTCAAAAGGTAGAGGACGGGGAATTCCCGAATATGGCCTCCGCCGTATCGACTTATACGCTGGGAACCTCTCATTTCGGACTGTATAACTGGGGAATGATGGATACGACGACACAGGGCTCGATGAGCCGCACGACGGAAGCCTATGACGCCTGGACGAAGGAAAGCTTTGATCTGATGCTGCCTCCGTGTATGACGATGACGCCGGAGGAAACGGTGCAGTACAACAACAAATATACGGCGATTAAGACGCTTGTGCAGGAAAATACGATTAAGTTTATTACCGGCGCACAGTCGATGGATGCGTATGACGCTTTTGTAGAGAAGCTGATAGAGTATGGAATTGAGGACTGCATCCAGTATCAGCAGGCTGCTTATAACCGTTATATGGCAAGATAACAGTCACAAATCTGGCGCTGTTTCGGTGTCAGGAGGGAAACTAAGATAGAATAATGAGGGAGCAGGTATTGTGAAAAACAGGCAATACCTGTTTTCCTTTGCTTTTTTGCTTGTGTTTTAGAAAAAACATGCTATAATGTACCTATGTATAACGGCAATAGCGGTCGGAGTGAAAGAAAATAAGAAAACAGAATAGTTAGGCTAGGTGTATATATGGAACAGTATGTAATGAGAGGCGGTAAGCCGCTGTGCGGAGAGGTATCCATTGGGGGAGCCAAAAACGCGGCGCTGGGAATTCTGGCAGCGGCAGTGATGGCAGATGAGGTAGTGACGATTGAAAATCTGCCGAATGTAAGAGATATCAACATTATGATCCAGGCGATTGCAGAGACGGGGGCCTATGTCAACCGCGTGGATGAGCATACCGTAAAAATAAATGGAAGCACTATACAGAGCAGATGTGTAGATAATGAGAGCATTCGGAAGATCCGGGCGTCCTATTATCTGCTTGGTGCGCTTTTGGGGAAGTTCCGCGAGGTACAGGTAGCATTTCCGGGAGGCTGCAACATCGGCAGCCGTCCAATTGATCAGCATATCAAGGGCTTTGAAGGCATGGGAGCCGAGGTGGATATCCGTTTCGGCATGATTGGCGTTAAGGCAAAGGAGTTAAAGGGGAATCATATTTATTTTGATGTCAGCAGTGTAGGCGCCACGATTAACATTATGCTGGCCGCCAGCCTGGCGGAAGGGCAGACGATTTTAGAGAATGTAGCAAAGGAACCGCATGTTGTAGACGTAGCGAACTTTTTAAATAGCTGCGGCGCCAATATTAAGGGCGCCGGAACGGACGTGATCCGGATCAAGGGCGTAGAGCGTCTGCATGGCAGCACCTATTCCATCATTCCGGATCAGATTGAGGCGGGTACGTATATGATGGCGGCAGTGGCCACCAGAGGAGATGTTCTGATTAAAAACGTGATTCCAAAGCATTTGGAGGCGATCACGGCGAAGCTCGTAGAGATCGGAGCGGCGGTAGAGGAATTTGACGATGCTGTCCGGGTCATTGCCAAGAAGCGTTTGGGGCATACCCATGTCAAGACCTTGCCGTATCCGGGCTTTCCGACGGATATGCAGCCGCAGATTACTACGCTGCTGGCGCTTTCTGCGGGGACGAGTATCGTGACGGAGAGTGTATTTGAGAATCGCTTTAAGTTTGTAGACGAGCTGGCCAAGATGGGAGCGACGATTAAGGTAGAGGGCAATACAGCCATTATTGACGGAGTAGAGGCTTTGACCGGAGCGGGGTTAAGCGCCCCGGATCTGCGCGCCGGCGCTGCATTGGTGCTGGCTGGATTGGTGGCAGAGGGTTATACGACGGTAAATCAGATTGAGTATATCGAGCGTGGCTACGAGGATTTTGATCAGAAGATGCAGGCACTTGGTGCGGATATCGAGAAAATTCCAGTAGAGGATGAGAAAGCGCTCCAGAAATTCCGCCTAAGAGTTGGATAAGAGAAGGGAAAGGAAGGCAGAGGCTATGGGGATCCGTTATGATATATCTGCGGTAGAGATTTTAAACCGACTGGGCTTTGATAGAAAGCCTGACCAAAAGAGTTGGAATGAGTTTATGCCAAAAGATACTTCTCTGCCAAAAGTCTACCAGGAGTTTATGGAGAGTGCGATCAACTGTCCGTTGCTGGGGACATCGGATATTTGGATCAACCGGATTGGAGATTCGGGACTGAAGCCTTATTTTCTCTATCAAGAAATCGAGGAAGCGATTGCCGATCAAAAAGAAGATTGGGAGAGGGATGAAGAATTTCGCGCAGGAAGTACCTATTATCCATTTTCCAGACTTTCAAAGGAGCATTGGCCGGATTTGGTCGGTGATTTTTTAAAAATCGGCAGTGACTATGGAGCAGGAGTGGTTGACTTTGCTATCCGTAAGGAGGATTTGGAGAAGGACGACCCGCCTGTTTGGATGAATCATGAGGCAGATGAGATTACGGACTGGAAAAAAATGTATGAGACGGTATCGGATTTTTTGCTGGAGATGCTGCTAAACGTCCTTGCCTGTATCGAATATACGACGGCAGTGGAGGAATTAGAGGAAACGGGCTGGACATATTTAGGGGACGATTTAGAGGAAGAGGGATTGGCAGAGGAAGCCTCAGAGAAAAACGGCGAGCTGTCGGAGGAAGGACTGGAGCAGATGGTAGAGGCATATGGAATTGACGTTTCAAAGCTGCGCTCGTTTCACAGCGTGACGATGGGGAAGCTTTCCTGCTGCTATGAGGAGGAGAAGCAGCGTTTTTACATCATAGAGGAAGAAGAGGAGGAACGAAGGCTGCTTTGTATTGCGCCGAAAAATAGCGTTAAGAATGTAAGCTAGAATATAAGCGGAATGAAAAATTATGTTGACAGATATAAAAGATCGTGCTATGATTCCACTATTGAAGGAAAAGTAAAACATCAGGAAAGGAGAGCTGTCGGATGAAGGTTTTTCGTACCTCTATCATGAATCGGATGGATATGGCCATGTACATGTGCAGCATGTGCATGTGTTTTGGTGCGAATTTTTCCGATAAGCCTTCCGGTCAATCCTAGGGGATAAGAGAAAGATAACCATGATGGGATTGAGAAAAAAAGACAAAGAACCAGAAGAGCAGCCAGGCTGCATATTTTGGAACATGTTTGGGAAGCTTCGTCGGAGGCTTCCCTATTTTTATGCAGTGCGTCCAGCAAAGCTGGATCGCACTAGCCGGTGTAAGGAAATTTAGTGCAGGGAATTTTTATTTGGAATATAATCCGCTTACAAGATGTTTTTCATAGGCAGCGCTACGGGATGTTTTAGAAGAATAGCATTATAGGCCTGTCAAGGCTGCCGGTTTTCGCTGTGAAGTATCCTGTATCCGGTTTGATATAGATACATAAAAAATAAAAAGACCAAAAGGAGAAAAAAGTATGAAAAAAGTAGTTTCGTTATTGTTGGCAGTAGCATTGGTAGTAACAGCAGGGGCGTCCTTGGCAGGCTGCTCAAAGGAAAAGGGCGGGATAACGATTGCCGTTCCAAATGATACAACGAACGAGACGCGGGCGTTGCTGCTGCTTGAGGAGCAGGGCTATATTACCTTAAACGAGGAGGCAGGCATTACCGCAACGGTGAAGGATATTGCAGAGAATCCATATGAGATTACCTTTAAAGAGGTAGAAGCGGCACAGCTTCCGAATGTACGCAAGGACGTGGATTATGCGATAATCAATTCTAATTATGCGATTTCCGCCGGTTTAAACCCAGTAGAGGATTCGCTGGCTATCGAAGGCTCCGCCTCCGCCTATACAAATATCCTGGCAGTAAAGGAAGGGAATGAGGAAACCGATAAAATCAAAGCGCTCGTAGCTGCGCTGATGAGCCAGCAGGTAGCAGACTTTATTGACGGACAGTATGCAGGAGCGGTGGTCAGCGTAGTAGGAACTCCGGGAGATGGCTACGATGCGTCTGTAGATTATGCAGCGTTAGCCGGGACAAAGATTTCCGTAGCGGCCTCTCCAGCTCCTCATGCGGAGATTTTAAAGGTAGCAGCAGAGATTTTGGCAGAGAAGGATATTACACTGGATATTATAGAGTATGCGGATTATATACAGCCGAACAACGTAGTAGAGAGCGGCGAGGTAGATGCAAACTATTTTCAGCATACTCCATATCTGGTTGATTTCAATAACGAAAATGGGACGCATATTGTATCGGCTGCAGAGATCCATGTAGAGCCTCTTGGTATTTATGGCGGGAAGCAGGACAGTCTGGATGCGATCACAAAGGATTGAGCCATTGCAAAAGCTGAATTGATCAGGAAAACGGCTGGATTGAAACGAAAGGAAATGGAGAGTACATTATGATTGAGATAAAAAGGCTGTCCAAGACTTTCCAGACAGCAGACGGGAAGGTGGAGGCGCTGCGGGATGTCAACCTGACGATTGCGGACGGGGATATTTACGGGATTATCGGAATGAGCGGCGCCGGAAAAAGTACCTTGGTGCGTTGTATCAATATGCTCGAGCATCCGACCGAGGGAAGCGTTCTTTTAGACGGAAAGGATTTGGGAGCGCTGTCGGAAAAGGAACTACGCGGTATCCGGCGGAATGTTACAATGATTTTTCAGGGTTTTCATTTGTTAATGCAGCGTACCTGTCTGCAAAACATCTGTTTCCCGCTGGAGCTGGCAGGGGCAAAACGGGCAGAGGCAAAAAAGCGTGCGATGGAGCTGTTAGAAACGGTGGGGCTGCCGGATAAGGCAAATGCGTATCCGGTGCAGCTTTCCGGCGGACAGCAGCAAAGAGTTGCGATTGCCAGGGCGTTGGCAACTGAGCCGCGGGTTCTGCTTTGTGATGAAGCGACAAGTGCCTTAGATCCCAAAACGACACATGCGATTTTGGAGCTGATCCAGGAGATCAACCGGAAGCTTGGGATTACGGTTATTATCATTACCCATCAAATGAGCGTGGTCGAGGAAATCTGCAATAAGGTGGCAATTTTAGATGATGGAACCGTGGTCGAGGAGGGGCTGGTCGAGGAGGTCTTTTCACATCCCAAATCAGCTGCCGCCAGACATTTGGTATTCCCGGATGGAACCACTGATATTCAGGTAGTTTCTAATCCAGGAGAAATCCCGATTCGGGTAGTCTTTAACGGCGCCCTCGCAGCAGGAGCGCCGCTGATTACCCAGATGGCGATGGACAAACGGATCGCTGCGAACATCCTCGGTGCTTCTACGCGTGTTGTCGGGGATAAGGTGTATGGGAATATGCTGCTGGGGATTCCAGGCGGTCAGGAGCAGGTTGCGGAAGCGATTGCTTATTTACAAAGCGTGGCCGACGTCACGGCAGAGGAGGTGTCCGTACATGCTTGAACGGATTTTTTCGTCGGAGGCAGTCAAAGAGGCGTGGGAGATCGTGCAAAGCGAAATTCCATTTGCCGTATGGGAAACAGTTTATGTTACAGTGCTGGCGACTGCATTTGCGATTATGTTGGGGCTGCCGCTAGGTGTTATGCTTGTGGCAGGAGAGAAAAACGGTGTATTGCCGCTGCCAAAGCCTGTGATGCACCTGTTAAATATCATCATTAACTTGCTGCGTTCGGTGCCATTTTTGATTTTAATGATTCTGGTGTTTCCTTTGACAAGATTGATTGTCGGGACGGCAGTCGGTACGACAGCCTCCATTGTTCCGCTCGTGATCGCCGCCTTTCCGTTTGTGGCGCGGCTGGTAGAGGGAAGCCTGCGGGAAATCAATCCAAGCATCATTGAGGCGGCGCAGAGCATGGGCGCTTCTCCGATGCAGATCGTCCTCAAGGTGATGATACCGGAGAGCGTGCCGTCCCTGATTTCCAATGCGACGATAGCGATTACGACGATTTTAGGCTATTCCGCCATGAGCGGTATTATCGGCGGCGGCGGCCTGGGAAAAATCGCGATCAATTATGGCTATTACCGCTATAAATATCTGGTGATGCTGATTGCCGTTGTGTTGTTGATTTTACTCGTACAGATGTTCCAGAGCATTGGGACACGGCTGGCGGTGAGGATGGATAAACGGCTGAAAAATAAGGTGTAAATCATTTTCTGAAAAAGGTTAGGATAGGTACGATAAAGCGGCTGTCAAGGGGGGAAGCTTCCTGACAGTCGTTTTTTGGGTTTTGGTTTGAAAATTTATTTTTAATATTCCATAGCCTCTGATAGAGCAGAAGGCATTAAAATCCGGCAGAGGAAAAAATATAATAACATGAAACTATCCTTCTGGCGGAAACTATAAAAGAAACAGTAACAGGAGATCAGAGAATACATCACAAAAGAAAGGAGCGGCAGTTTTATGGATTGGATACGGGCAGGAAAGCTGGCAGTGATTTCGCTTGGCGTTTATTTGCTTTTTCGTTTTTTGCTGCCTTTTATGTTTCCGTTTTTGGCAGCATTGTTTTTGGTGCGGCTGCTGCGTGACTGGATTGTGCTTGCCAGAAAATATTTTCATTTAAAAAAACAGATTGCAGTGCTGCTGTTTTCCGTTGGAACGCTGGCTCTCCTGTTAGGCTCTGCATATCGTCTGATTTTATGCGTCAGCGCACAGGGAAGCCGACTGATTGGATTTTGCCGGGAATGTATGCCAGAGTGGAGAAACAGCTTTTGGGGGCTTTTGGGAAACTGTGATGCGATTCTTGGCCTGCCGGCGGGAGCCTTAGAAGGGATGTTGACAGAAAAGCTGGAGCATATGTTAGAGCTGTTGAATGGGTATTTTCTGGAACGCCTGCCCAATCAGCTCATACAGGCAGCGGCTGCCTGTATTGGTTTTTTTATTATGCTGACGATTGTGGTAATGGCCTCTTTGTTATTATATCAGGATTATGACAATATTTTGGCAGAGGTTCGCAGGCAGCGTTGGTATCCGATGCTGTCGAGAATCCGAAGCTGCGTTTCGGAAAGCGGTGCCGCCTATTTAAAAACACAAGGAATTATTTTACTTTGCACGATTGTATATAATGCGGTTGGGCTGCATTTATTGGGTTATTCCGATACGATATTTTTAGGAATTTTGATTGGGATAGTGGACTTTTTGCCAATCCTTGGTGCAGGAACGATTTTGATTCCATGGCTGCTTCTTGTCCTGCTTCAAGGAAATATCGTCGGAGCAGCGGGACTGGGAGTAATCTATCTGCTTTGCTTTTTGACCAGGCAGTATTTGGAGCCTAAGCTGATGGGAAAGCAGAATGGATTGCGTCCCTTTTATATGTTTGTCTGTATTTATTTAGGGATGAAGCTGTTCGGACTTTGGGGCGTCTTTTTAGGACCGTTGGGGGTAGCGCTGATTCAGGGGGTGTATCAGGAATGGGGAGCCGATGCCAGGCAGTGAGTATGCTCCTGCAAAAATCCTAAAAATTGCTCTGCTGTCTCTGACAGTCGCCTTCCTCTGGCCCAGGATATAATAATAGAAACATAGTTTTGATAACCCTCCAGCGGAATCACTGCTAATTGCGGATATGCCTCATACGTTTTTTTCCAGCCGGTGGGAATAAAACCATAGGCGCTTCCCTGAGAAAGAAAAAATAATTTATAGTAGGGACTGTTGGTAGTAAAGGTAATATTTGGAAGAAAGTGGTTGCTTAAACAAAGCTGATAGCCGTCTTCCATATGGCCGAAGGAATCACGCAGAAAGCAGAAGGGCTGACCTGCTAAATCCGAAAAAGAAAGCAGCCTTCGTTTTGCCAGAGGGGAGCTTTTTGGCACGACAATATACCAGCTTCGTTCTTCCACCAGCCGATAGTGCATCGGCACAGGAAAGGTCAGGGTAGAATTGCTGATGATAAAATCATAAGAAAGCAGAGAGAAGGCTTCCGACAGCGTACTTTGATAAATATCTATCTGTATTTCCGGATGCTCTGCCTTATAAGCTAAAATCTGATTGTAAACATAGTCGTTATGGTTCTGGAAGGCAATCGAAAGCCTGCCGGAGCAATGCGTTGACTGGCCTGGGAGCTTGCTGTCTGCTACCAGGTTTAAAATTTGTCTGGCATTTTCTAAAAAACGCTTTCCGTGTTCGTTTAACGAGATCCGTTTTCCGTTGCGGTCAAAAACAGAATAACCAAGCTCCGTCTCTAATCTCTGAAGGGAGCTGCTAAGCGAAGGCTGGGAAATGTGAAGCTTTTCTGCTGCTTTTGAAATATTTTCCAGCTCTGCGATTTGTATAAAATACTGTATTTGCTGCATTTCCATAGGAATTACCTCCGTTCTTCTATTTTTTCGTAAAAAAATTTATGGTGAATTTAGAGTATATTATAAAAATTATACTGGATTGGCAAAGGAAAGGCAAGTCTTTATAGCTTTTATTCTATATAGTTACTAAAAACAGATATTGGACGGGACAGGATAGAGGTGATAGAGTAAGAGTATCAAAAAAATTTATACCAAGGGCGCCCGGTATAAAAATAAAAGGCAGTAATAAGAGACCGGAGGCATAAGCAAGCAGAAAGCGAATAGGCGAATAAGCAGGGAATGTCTGTAAGAAATATGGAAAACAGGCGGAAAGGGGAAGGAATGAAAAAAGAAATATGGAACAGCAAACGTGTAAGGCGTTGTCTGGCGGCTGGCCTGATCTTGGCTATGACAGTTGGAGTGCTGGCAGGCTGTGGAAAAAAGGAGGCTGCAAAAAAGCCGGGGAATGCTGTATCAACAGGAAATGAAGTGCAGCAGGAGGATAGCGCCAAGGCAGCAGGAAAAGAAGCGGAGACGAATACCGGAAATGAAGAAGCAGAGGGGAAAACAGAGGAATGGAGCTGGCCTCTGCCAGAGCAGAAGGAGTTAAGCTTTTGGATTGTCTGGAGCAATGAATTTACCGAGGATCCAAACGAACTAAAGGGAGTCCGGCAAATAGAGAGCAATACCAACGTCCATATAGACTGGTCGGTTGTGATCAGCCAGCAGGCCAGTGAAAAATTTGGTTTGCTGATTGCATCCGGAGATTATCCAGATTTGATCCGGGGTGCGGAAAGCTATTATACGGGCGGACTGGTTCAGGCGATTGCCTCTGATTATGGTGTTATCCAGGGGGAAAATAGCTGGGGCGGACTTTGTATTAGACAGGATTGGCTCGAGGAATGTAAGCTGCCTGTACCGGAAACGATAGCAGATTGGGAGAAGGTGCTGACGGTATTTCGCGATACCTATGGCTGCGAGGCCCCGCTGCTGACCGGATCGGAGAATGGGTACGATGTTTGTCATAATTTTCTGACCGCCTACGGGGTGCTGGGAGAATTTTACAGAGAAAACAATACGGTAAAATATGGCCCGTTAGAGGATGGCTACCGGGAATGGGTAGAGCTGTTTCGGAAATGGTATGCAGACGGCTTGCTCGATCCGAATTTTATCAGCAACGATGCCAATGTTATCAGCAGCCCGGACTATATTGCGACCGGAAGAGCCGGAGCCGGGGCAAATGTCTGGGGAAAGACAGCGGATATCCGTAAGCAGGAGGGATTTTCGGAGAAGGAGGATTTCTTTTTGCTGGCGGTGAAGGCGCCCGTACTGGAACAAGGCGCTAAATCGCAGATTGGCTGTGCGATGAGTGAACTGGCAAAGGAGACAGTAGCGATTACGAAAAATTGTCAGGACGTAGAACTAGCCTGTCGGTGGTTGGATTATTGGTATTCAGAAGAAGGGATGTATCTGGACAGTCTGGGAATTGAAAACGAAAGCTATGAGCGGGATGCCAATGGAAATTGCCATTTGACAGAAACTGTGAAGGAACGAGTGGCAAATGGGGAATATCCGACGCTTTCTTCCTTAATCAACGCAGAGTATACGCTTAGCACTTCGGATTTCGGCCTTTATAATTGGGCGCAGTATGAGCCGTTATTTGAGGGAAACCGTGCGGTAGAGGCTTATGATATCTGGAATCAGGCAGGTCAGGATATGGTGCTTCCTTCCTTTATGAGTATAACGGAGGAGGAACTGACAGCATACAATTCTCTCTATACAGCGATTAAGACATTGGTACAAGAAAATACCATTAAATTTATTACAGGAACAAAGGATATGACAGAGTATGATTCTTTTGTAGCAGAGCTTCATACGTATGGAATCGACGATTGTATCGCCTATAAGCAGGCGGCTTTAGATCGGTACAGCGCCCGGTAAAGGAAAGGGAGAGTTCATGAGAAAACAAGAACGAAACAATATAATGACAATTTCCTTTCTGGCAGTAACCCTACTGTCCTGTATGGTGACGGTTTGTCTGCAGATGACGGTGACAGCCATGCCGCTGCTGGTGGTGGATATGGGGTTGTCGCGAACTCTGGCAGGCAGTACAACGACCGTATGCACCTTGGCAGCTCTGCTGTTTCGTCCGTTTTCAGCCTCTCTTTCCAAACGGATGGGGGAACGGCGGGCAGCTCTTTACGGCGGGGTGTTGTATCTGGTTTTGTTTCTTTGGTATTTGTTTTGCGATGCGATTCCGATAATTTTCTTAATACGAGGCTTGCAGGGAATCGGAATGAGCCTTTTGACAACTGCGCTTGGAAGTATGGCGACAGCGATGATTCCTCAGGAGCAGATGACAAAGGGAATGGGGTACTTCGGGCTGGGAAATGCGGTTGCAGTGTCTATCGGTCCGGCGATTGGGCTATGGCTGGTGGAATTCGGAGGGTATCCGGCAGTTTTTTTGGCAGGAGCTGTGATGTCGGCTGTGATCCTTTTGATTTTGTTGTTTTTAAAAGAGGAAAGGAAAAGGCTGGAAGCAACGAACAAAGAAAGTCAGGAACATGTCCCGGGAGGGGAGAGCAGGAAGAGTTTTGGCAGATTGGTAATCGAAAGTGGTTCTCTGGCGCCCTCTTTGATGTCCATGCTGATTATTTTCAGCCAGACAGCGCTTACTACTTATTTATCCTTTTTAGGGGAAAGCAGAGGCATTTTAAAGGTCGGAACTTTTTTTACCTTGAATGTATTTGGTATGATTTTTTCCCGGCTGTTTGTGGGCGCTGTTTGTGAACGGTATGGAGAGAAATTCCTTGGGGCGGGAGCGACGATGCTGCTTAGCGGGGCGTATCTGCTCGTAGCGTTTGCGGAGCATAGCTGGATGGTGGATATGGCGGGGATTTTGTATGGGTTCGGCTATGGAGCGTTTTATTCTATTTTAAATGCAGCGGCAGTCAGGAATTCGACCGCGGAAAACCGGGGCGCTGCCAATGCTGTCTTTTTTGGGGCAAAGGATATGGGAACGGCTGCGGGAGCGCTGCTTTGGGGAATGCTGCTGGAAAAAAGCAGCTATACGGAAATTTATATTGCCTGTGCAGGGCTGTCTGTTGTATCCTTTATTTATTATCTGATACAGGGGAGAGGAGGCAGAATAGAGGCGAAAATACAGAAGGCAAAGTGAAAGGACAAGAAAAGAAATAAGGAGGATGAATCACGATGGTGACAATTCAGTTGACGATGGAATCGCAGGCGCTGCGGGCAACAACGGACGTCAATGTGCTGTATCCGTTAAAGCGTTCCTTTGGCTTTGGTGATCCAGAGGGTAAAACAGCAGCCTATCAACCATTGTCAGATAGGCTTCCGGTGCTGTGGCTGGTGCATGGCGGCGGTGACAACTTCAGCGACTGGGTAAATCGGACGCGGCTGGCAGAGCTGGCGGATAAGGTTGATTTGATGGTGGTAATGCCAAGCATTCGGGATTTTACCAGCTCACGCAGGGATGTGGATTATTACACTTTTTTGACGGAGGAGCTTCCGGCTTATATCCGCAGGATATTTCCGGCCTCCGATAAGCGAGAGGACAATTTTATCGGCGGGCTGTCGATGGGCGGCTATTTTTCTTATCGAATTGCCCTCAATTACCCGGAACGCTACAGCCATGTAGGAAGCCTCTCCAGTCCGTTGGATATTGTAGAAGATTTGCGGATACGCCATAAAGGAAGTAAAACGTTGGTAGAGGCCGATGCTCTGATAGGTACGGATCGAGATCTCCGGGCATTGGTAGAGAAAAATCTGGCGGCAGGGGCAGAGCTGCCCAGGATGTTTCAGGCTTGCGGGACGGAGGATTTTACGTATGAAATCAACGTGGCAATGAGAGAGTTTTTCCGGGAGAAAAAACTGGATTTGACTTATTTGGAAGGGCCTGGGATTCACAACTGGCAGTTTTGGGATACTTATATCGAGAAGCTGATCGAATGGCTGCCGCTAAAAAAGGCAGGAGAGCCAGGGAAGCCAGCCGGACATAAGTTTCAGAAGGGAGGAGAGTAGCGTGGCAAGAATGCAAATCAATTATCCTGGGATGGGAGACGCCAGCTTGAATGTGATTGTTCCGCAATATGGAGAAAGCGAGCATCATCAGAGGATGAGCGAGGAGGAGTTTTACAGCCGCCGTTTTCCGATGCTGTGGCTGCTGCATGGAGAGGGAGGAAGCTGCAGCGACTGGCTTCGCTTTACAGGAGTAGAACGCTATGCCCGGGAAAAGGATTTGGTGGTAGTGTGTCCGACCATAGAAAATAGCTTTGGAATCAACGTAGGCCGAGGCGATCCCTGGGAGGATTTTTTGACGGGCAGTCTGCGAGAACTGATAGCCCGGATGCTGCCGGTTTCAGAAAAGGCAAAGGATCAGGCAATTGCAGGGGTATCAATGGGAGGCTATGCGGCGCTTCGTCTGGCAATGCGTCATCCGGATCAATACGGAACAGCAGGAGCGTTTGAGCCGATTACAGCTTTGGATGCAGCAGAATTGTCCTATGCCTGGAGCGCAGAACAGTTGGCTTATGTGTTCGGAAGCCTGGAGGCGATGAAGCAGCCGGAGTATGAAATTACCAAAATGCTTCAGAATCCGGCAGAGGGATATCCCGGAAGGGTCTACCTCTATCAAGAGGAGCCAAAGCGGACAGGATGCCGGGATTGGGAGCGATATGACAGACAGCTTCAGGATTTGATAGAAAAGCTGGAAAGTATTAGCACTGTAAGCGCTAGCGCTACAAAATTTTGATGTGCGCCTTATATTCCCATAGCTAAAGATGGGGGGGTGCGGCACATTCTGGTAAGAGGATAAGCAGATCTCAGGAAACTGCCGTATTTATGGAAATCATAGATACGGCAGTTTTTAAGTGATCCTCGTTCTGGATTCTGTTTCCCCGGAACGCTCAAGTTTTCTCTCGAATCGTCCGAAATATAAAGTATAAAGTTTGGAGCCGTCCGGGGATGGACGCAGAAATGAGGAGAGCTATGACAGGACAAATGAACGGACTCTTCACCAGATCTGGCGATACAGGAAAAGCCATGGATGGCATAGCCAGCCGGGATTTATGGGAAGCTGGCAGGGTGCGGAGGGAGGCTATGCAGGCCGCAGCCTCCAGGACGCCAGAGGAACCGGTGGAGAAGGAACAGGAGAGCGGCGCGGCACGGTCTGTACGAACCAAGGTGGCCGCGAACCGTGCGGTACAGGAAAAATATCAGGAGCAGGTCAGTGAGGAAAAGGCAGCAGAGGCAGAGGCAGAGACTGTAACGAAACAGTTAGTATGGGTAGAGGATCATGTCGTACCAGAGGATGTAGAGGATTTAGAAGAAGAAGGAAGCTTGTATGAGGAATATACGGCTGGGCAGCTCGAACGTGCCGTACAGCGTGTCAAGGATGGCAGGGTACTCCGGCAGGAGGGAATCGAGCAGCAGGTAGAAAAGCAGCGTGTGACAAGAGAGCAGATGCAAAAAGCCTCCTTGAGCGAGGCGGAGCAGAAGCTGGCCGAGCGCCTGGCCGCCGTCGGGATGCCTGTGACAGAGGCCAATTTAGAGCGGCTCTCGGCAGCATTGGGTCTGGCGGAGCAGGCTGTCGGCAGGCTGGGGGAGGGTTCTTTTTCTTATTTGCTGGAAAATGGACTGGAAAGCAGCATTGAAAATCTTTACCGGGCTTCGATGATGAGTGCGCAAGGAGCTTATACGCAGGGAACACAGAATGTCGTAGGAATGCAGGATGTCTCGGAGGCCTGGACGCAGATCGAGCCGCAGGCCGCCGCGAAGCTTGAACAGGAGGGCATCCCGGTGACGGAGGAGTCCATGCAGGAGGCCAGGTGGCTGTTTGAGCATGGACTGGCGATTGACGGGAAAAACATGGCAGAGCTGGAGAGCTTACATAGGCTGGCAGGGCAAGCCTTGGCAGAGCAGACGGCAGGTGATACAGGCGGGCAGGTAGCGGATACCATGCAGGACGAAATCATAGAAAATCTGGTTGATCAGGCTGCAGTAGGCGGGAAGCCGACGGAAACGGTTTTAGGGGATGCCCGTGAACGGGAAGCTTCGTATGCTATAGCAAAGTGGAGCCAGATAGATGTGAGCAGCATCGAACAGATTACGATGAGACGGCAGATGGAAGAGGTACGGCTGAAGATGACAACAGAGGCAGCCATGCAGCTTTTGGAAAAGGGAATCCGTCTTGATACAGAGAACTTAGTCCAGATCGTAGAGGGATTAAAGGAATTAGAAAACAGCTATTATCAAAAGCTGTGCGAAGAGCAGGGAGCCAATACTGACAGCCAGATGGCGGCATTGCTCCAGGAAGTATCAGAAAAGCGTCAGGAAAGCATGGCATTTTCGGTATATGCGATAGGAAACGTGTACCGGAGCGCCGGGCAAATTACCTTTGAAGCATTTCATGAAGAAGGAAGCCGGATGACGGCTGCCATAGAACAGAGCGGTACGGAGGTCGAACGGATCGGAGAACAGGTCGGCGGCCATCGAATCGGAGAACGTCAGGTACGAGCCGGAGAGGCCTATGAAACCATGGCGACAGAGGTTCGCAGAGATTTGGGAGATTCGATCAAAAAAG
>CASCWU010000046.1 GCA_949155905.1 uncultured Lachnospiraceae bacterium | reverse complement strand
TGGCTTATTACAGTGCAAAGGCTCATTATCTGACTCCGATTCAGGAGCTGCCGACTGGAAAGGGATTTGCGGATGTGGTATATTTGCCGAAGCGGGCAGAGGAGAAAACGTATCCTGCACTGGTGATTGAACTAAAGTGGAACCAGTCCGCAGAAGGAGCGATTAAGCAGATTCGGGAGAAGCAGTATGCGGCCTGGATAGAGGGATATACGGGAGAGATTTTGTTGGTAGGGATTAATTATGATACGAAGGAGAAGAGGCATAGCTGTGTGATCGAACGGCATGTGAAATAGGGAAAGTATGGGGAATGAGGGGAATACTGGAAAAGTTGAGTAAGCAAGAAAGATAAAAAAGAAAAACAAAGAGGAGAGAGGGAATGGAATATTGGAAACTAGTATACTACAAATTTCACAAATGGGAATATTGCAGTAGATTTTGAGGGCGGAAAGATAAAACTGCCAAAGTTAAAAGAAGTAAAAGCAAAGTTACAAAGGAAGTTAGCACACAAGGAGAAAGGGAGCAATAATTATTACAGGCAGAAAAGGAAAATCGCACGTTGCCATGAGAAGATTGCAAATACCAGAAAAGATTATCTGCATAAAATTTCTCATAAGATTATCAGCGAAAATCAAATGATAGTTTCAGAAAACTTACAGATAAAAAGTATGGTAAAGAATTCTCCTTTAGCAAAATCAATAGCAGATGAATCGTGGTACGAATTAACAAGGCAGTTAGAATATAAGGCGGCGTGGAATGGGAGGAAGTACATCAAAATAGATACATTCTATGTAAACAGCCAGATATGCTCTGATTGTGGGTATCAAAATGCCGGTACAAAAGATTTATCTGTAAGGGAATGGGTAGTCCATTAATATGCTTCATTTAAACAACATACGGGCAAATGCAGAGGAATATGGTTATAAGCAGGCTTGACGAAGATAGAAGCGTTAATTTGCGGGGCAAATGGTTTGCCGTGCCAACCTTTAACGAAACGCTGGAGGATATCATGGAAGATGTGATTCGGATTCAAAATTAGGAGTAAGGAATGGTAGGGAAGGAGAATATTGTTATGGAGGAGAAAAGTAATGAAACAGAAACTTATTATTATAGGTGCAGGTGGTTTTGGTCGTGAGGTACAATGGTTAATAGAGCGAATTAATATAGAAAAAAATGAATGGGAATTGCTTGGATTTGTAGATGATAATATAGAGCCAGGAACTTTAGTAAATGGAATTCCGGTGCTGGGAGGAGCGGATTATCTTTTAGCATATCAAGAAAGGATATGTGTAGTATGTGCTGTGGGAAATGCCCGAATAAGGCGACAAATAATACAAAAATTAAAGAAAAATACTCAATTAAGTTATCCGAATTTGATTGATCCTAGTGTTCTGATGTCGGGATTTATTCAAATGGGAGAGGGGAATATCCTATGTGCCGGGAGTATTTTAACAGTAAACTTAAAAATAGGAGACTTTGTGATTGTAAATTTAGATACTACAATAGGACATGATGTAGTAATTGAAAATTTTGTAACCATTTATCCGAGTGTCAATGTATCAGGATGTGTTCATATTGGTGCTGTTTCTGAAATTGGGACGGGAACGCAGATTATTCAAGGAAAGACAATCGGAACAAGGACGATTGTCGGAGCTGGTTCTGTTGTAATAAAGGAAATTCCAGACGACTGCACAGCAGTTGGAAGTCCGGCTAAACCAATTAAATATCATGTAATACCAGAAGAAAATAAAGAAATTCATACGGTTACTGTTATAGGTGCAAATGGGACAATGGGGAAAAATCTTTCTGTTCTTTTTGCCGAAAAAGGATTTGCAAAGGTTTATATGATAAGTAGGACAATAGAAAAATCACAAAAGGCAAAAGAAGAAATTAAAAAAAATTTAGCAGCAAATCAAAGTAAGGAGTTAGTAGATTGTCTCATTCCTATTGATTATGAAGATATGGAAAAAAGTTTTCAAGAAAGTGATTTAATTATAGAAAGTGTAGCAGAAGATTGGGAATTAAAAAAGCAGATAACAGAGCAAATAGCAAAGCTGGCAAGGCAGTATCACAATCCTGATAAAAAGCGACTATATGCAACAGGGACATCAGGTTTATCTGTTACAGAGCTAGCGGAATGTTTTTTGCCAGAATTAAGAGAAAATTATATAGGACTTCATTTATTTAATCCACCAAGTAATATGACATTATGTGAGTTGGTAAAGACGAAATATACAAATGAAAAGATGATTCAGAAAATAAAATCTTATTTAGTAAATGTATTAGGTAGAACGGTAGTAGAAGTAAGAGATTCGGCTGCTTTTTTAGGAAATCGGATTGGGTTTCGTTTTATCAATGAAGCTATGCTCTATGCAAATAAATATTGCCATAAAGGAGGGATTGATTATATAGATGCTATTTTAGGCGTACACACAGGAAGAATAATGCCTCCTTTAGCCACAGCAAATTATATCGGGTTAGATATTCATGAGGCAATTGTTCAGAATTTATATGATCATACGAGAGATTTTGCCCATGAAGATTTTTGTTTACCTGACTATTTGCAGCAAATGATTAAAAAAGGAGATTTAGGAAGAAAAACAGGAGCAGGTCTCTATCGTACTATAAAAGGAACGGAAGGGGAGAAGATACGTCAAGTATACGATATAGATACCAAAACATATAGAAATACAAGAAATTATGAATGGTCATTTGTCCAAAAGATGAAAGTGCTAATGGAGCAAGGAAAAGAAACAGAAGCCTTTAAAATTATGTTAGAAGATCCTTCTGAAGAAGCTGCAATAGGATGTTATTTTTTGTTGAAATATATTCTTTACTCTTTTATAGTAGAAAAAGAGGTCGCTTTTGAGGAAGGTGCTGCAGATAAGGCTATGGAATCAGGATTTCATTGGTGTCCTCCACATGTCATGATGAAGTGGTTTGGAGGGAAAAACCGATTTTTTGAGCTTTGTCAAGAAAAATTATTATTTGGGATGAAGAAAGAGAAAGTAAAGAAAATTTTAGATAAAATGATAGAGAAATCATCATGAGGAAAGGATGAAAACAATGTACCCAAAATATATCAAACGCCTCCTAGACTTCCTCCTCTCCCTCTCCGCCCTCCTCCTCCTCTCCCCATTCTCCCTCCTCCTGGCGCTCCTCGTCCGTCTCAGGCTGGGCTCCCCCGTCCTGTTCTGCCAGGAGCGTCCAGGGCTGCACGGAAAAATTTTTAAGCTATACAAATTCCGCAGTATGACAGAGAAACGGGACTCCGAAGGGAACCTGCTGCCGGATGCCGAGCGACTTCCAAAATTCGGAAAGCTCCTGCGGGCGACCAGCCTGGATGAGTTACCGGAACTGTTTAATATCCTGAAGGGCGATATGAGCATCGTAGGCCCGCGTCCGCTGCTGGTCAAATACCTCCCCTTGTATAACGAGGAACAGCGTCACCGCCACGATGTACGCCCCGGCCTGACCGGGCTGGCGCAGGTCAACGGGCGGAATGCGATTTCCTGGGAGGAGAAGTTTCGGTATGACGTAGAATACGCCAGAAAAATTTCCTTCTGGCTCGATGTGAAAATCCTCTTTCAGACCGTAGGAAAGGTGCTGAAACGGGACGGCATCAGCCAGGAAGGAGAAGCGACGATGGAGGAATTCCGGGGAACGCCGGAGCCATCAGAATCCTCGGAAGCATGAAAACTTTAGAAGTATCAAAACCTTAGAAGTATCAAAACCGGTTAATTAAAAAGATAGAGAGGAAACGGCAAACGAAAGGGTTTTCTTTATGAACATATTTGAGAAGGAACAGGATAGAATATACTACGCCAAACGCTCCTTAGACGGCATTGCCCTGGGAGATTGTTTTGGGCAAAGCTTTTTTGTGCCGGATGAAACCGCCCGCCAGAGGATAAAGCACAGAGAGCTTTCGGAGGAGCCGTGGTATTTTACGGATGATACCGTGATGGCAATCGGAGTGTATCAGATTTTGGAACAGTATGGAGAAATAAATCAGGACGCCTTGGCTGAAATTTTTGCAAAGAATTATGCGCTGGACTGGCATAGGGGATATGGAGGAACCGCACATTCTATTTTACGTAGCATCGGGGAAGGGCAGCCTTGGCGGGAGGCCGCCAAAAGCGCCTTTGACGGAATGGGTTCTATGGGAAACGGTGGGGCTATGCGTGTTGCACCGATAGGAGCCTATTTTGCAGACGACATGGACAAAGCTTTATACTATGCAAGGGCGTCAGCTGAGGTGACACATGCCCATATCGAGGGAATCGTGGGGGCAATGGCGGTTGCAGCCGCCTCGGCTTTGCTTTTAAGAAAAAGGCTTGGATATTATGGGGGAGAGGGAGCAGAGCTGTTGCGGGAGGTTGCAGATAAATTGCCGGAAAGCGATACGAAATATAAAATCCTGTCCGCCTGCTCCGTAAAAAAAGAAAGTCAGATAGAGGCTGTCGTTTCCAGGCTTGGAAACGGAATCCGGCTGACGGCACAGGATACCGTTCCGTTTTGTCTTTGGTGCGCGGCCTGTTTTTATCCTTCCGTAGAGGAAGCCTTATGGACAGCGGTGTCAGCTCTGGGGGATCGGGATACGATATGTGCTATCGTGGGCGGGATAGTTTCTCTGTTTGCGGACGAGCTTCCTCCTCTTTGGCTAGGTTGTATGGAGCATCCGGAGGCTTCCGTTTTCTGGAATACCTGGAATAAGCAAGAGTAGTATCGTTGTTTTTTTCTCCGGCTTTTGCCGTATCAGGTCAAGCTTCCAATGTCTGCCTTATATCCCCATAGCTAAAGCTAGGGCTTTACGGCACATTCTGGTAAAAATGGTATAAATTTAGGAACAAAGAAAATCCTGAATAGAAATTAGGAAAGGAACCCCTCCTGCTTCCTTTTGGCAAAAGAGAGTATCCGTATGCAAAAAAAAACACACTTTCTCCTAAGATTTTACTTTACACTTTGCCGTTTGAGTGTTATTCTTATAGGTGAGAGTTTTATGTCTTATTATATTTAAGGAGGCTTATTGCTATGGCAAGAAAAATGAAGACCATGGATGGAAACACCGCTGCGGCTCATGTGTCCTATGCGTTCACAGATGTGGCAGCTATCTATCCGATCACTCCTTCTTCCCCGATGGCCGACTACACCGATCAGTGGGCTACCCAGGGAAGGAAGAACATCTTCGGGCATGAGGTTGTGATGTCCGAGATGCAGTCCGAGGGAGGCGCGGCAGGCGCTGTTCACGGTTCTCTGCAGGCAGGCGCCCTGACGACTACTTATACCGCTTCACAGGGATTGCTTTTAATGATTCCTAATATGTATAAGATTGCCGGCGAGCTGCTGCCATGTGTGATCGATGTATCCGCACGTGCGCTGGCCAGCCATGCACTTTCTATTTTCGGCGATCATTCTGATGTATATGCCTGCCGTCAGACAGGCTTTGCTATGCTGTGCTCCAACAGCGTGCAGGAGGTTATGGACTTAGGCGCTGTTGCTCACCTGACGACGATTGAAGGACGTGTTCCGTTCCTGCATTTCTTTGACGGCTTCCGTACTTCCCATGAGATTCAAAAGATTGAGATCTGGGATTACGACGACCTGGCTGAGATGTGCAATATGGACGCAGTGGACGAGTTCCGTCAAAGAGCCTTAAATCCGGAGCATCCGCTTCAGAGAGGTACGGCTCAGAACCCGGATATCTTCTTTCAGACCAGAGAGGCCAGCAACAAGTTTTACGATGCGATTCCAGAGCTGACACAGCAGTATATGGACAAGATCAATGCTAAGATCGGCACGAATTACAAGCTGTTCAACTACTATGGTGCGGAGGATGCCGAGACTGTTATTATCGCGATGGGTTCTGTCTGCGAGACGATTGACGAGACGATTGATTACCTGTTAGCAAAGGGCGAGAAGGTCGGCGTGGTAAAGGTACGTCTGTACCGTCCGTTCTCTGCTAAGCATCTGGTAGCCGCTATCCCATCTACTGTAAAGAGAATCAACGTTTTAGATCGTACCAAGGAGCCAGGCGCTTTGGGCGAGCCGCTGTATCTGGATGTAGTAGCAGCCTTAAAGGGAACACAGTTTAACGATACTCCGGTATTTTCCGGCCGTTATGGTCTGGGCTCGAAGGATACGACTCCGGCACAGATTATTTCTGTTTTCCACAATGCGGACAAGTCTCCGTTTACTATCGGTATCGTAGATGATGTCACCAATCTTTCCCTGGATATCAAGGAAAATCCGGTGACTGCTCCGGAAGGAACAACCGCTTGTAAGTTCTGGGGACTGGGCGCAGACGGTACCGTAGGCGCGAACAAGAACTCGATCAAGATCATCGGCGACCACACCGACAAGTACGCACAGGCTTACTTTGATTATGATTCCAAAAAGTCCGGCGGTGTCACGATTTCTCACCTGCGGTTCGGCGACAAGAAGATTCAGTCTACCTATCTGATCAACAAGGCTGACTTCGTAGCCTGCCATACCCCGGCTTATGTCAGAAAATACAATATGGTTCAGGATATCAAGGACGGCGGTACGTTTCTGTTGAACTGCTCCTGGAATGCAGAGGAGTTAGAGCATCATCTTCCTGGACAGGCGAAGAGATATATTGCAGAGCATGGCATCAAGCTTTATACCATCGACGGTATCCAGATTGGTAAGGAAGTTGGACTGGGCGGACGTATCAATACGATCTTACAGGCTGCCTTCTTCAAGCTGGCCAACATCATTCCGATTGACGATGCCGTACAGTATATGAAGGATGCTGCTACCGCTTCTTACTCCAAGAAGGGTGACGACGTCGTAAAGATGAACCACGAAGCCATTGAGCGCGGTGTCAAGGGCGTCGTAGAGGTTCCGGTTCCGGAATCCTGGAAGAATGCAGAAGATGAGGATATCACAGAAAAGATTAGTAATGGACGTCCAGAGGTTGTGAAGTACGTCAACGGCGTTCAGGCTTATATCAATGCGCAGGACGGCAACAGCCTTCCGGTATCTGCATTTGTTGATTATGCAGACGGTTCTACTCCATCCGGGTCTGCTGCTTATGAGAAGCGCGGTATTGCCGTAGATGTTCCGGTATGGAATCCGGATAACTGTATCCAGTGTAACTTCTGTTCTTATGTATGTCCGCATGCCGTTATCCGTCCGGTAGTCGTAGACGAGGCAGATGCTGCTTCCGTTCCGGGACCGACTCTCGATATGACTGGTATGCCTGGCAAGAAGTTTGCGATTTCCGTATCCGTGCTTGACTGTACCGGCTGCGGCGCCTGCCAGAATGTCTGCCCAGGAAAGAAGGGCGAGAAGGCTCTGACGATGGAAAGCCTGGAGGCTCATTTAGACGAGCAGAAGACTTTTGATTATGGTGTCACTGTAAAGACTCCGGCTGACGTGTTAGAGAAATTTAAAGAGACGACCTTAAAGGGAAGCCAGTTCAAGCAGCCGCTCTTAGAGTTCTCCGGCGCTTGTGCAGGCTGCGGCGAGACTCCGTATGCAAAGCTGATTACTCAGCTGTTCGGCGATAGAATGTATATTTCCAATGCAACCGGATGTTCCTCTATCTGGGGCGGTTCTTCTCCATCCAACCCATACACCGTCAATGACGAGGGGAAGGGACCGGCTTGGGCGAACTCCTTATTTGAGGATAATGCAGAGTATGGTTTCGGTATGGAGCTGGCTCAGAGGACACTGCGCGCGCGTGTCGTAAAGGCTGCAGAAAATCTGTTAGAGGTTGCCGAGAAGGCAGAGGTAAAGGAAGCCATTCAGAATTATCTGGATACCATCCATTCCTCTACCGAGAATGCTGCCGCTACCAAGAAGATGATCGCTGCTCTGGAGGCTTGCGATTGTGACAATGCAGACAGAGCTTATATCTTAAAGAACAAAGCGTTTGCTTCCAAGAAATCCCAGTGGATCTTTGGCGGTGACGGATGGGCTTACGATATCGGCTTCGGCGGTGTGGATCATGTACTGGCCTCTAACCAGGATGTCAACATCTGCGTATTCGACACCGAGGTTTATTCCAATACCGGCGGACAGTCCTCCAAGGCTACCCCGACCGGCGCTATCGCCCAGTTCGCTGCTGCTGGTAAGGAAGTCAAGAAGAAAGACCTGGCTGCTATCGCAATGAGCTATGGTTATGTATACGTTGCCCAGATCGCTATGGGCGCTGACCGCAACCAGTGTATCAAGGCTATCGCAGAGGCAGAGGCATATCCGGGACCATCCCTGATTATCGCTTATGCTCCATGTATCAACCATGGTATCAAGGGCGGCATGAAGAATGCACAGGTAGAGGAGAAGAGAGCCGTAGACGCTGGTTACTGGCATCTGTTCCGCTACAATCCTGCCCTGGCTGCAGAAGGCAAGAACCCATTCCAGCTTGATTCCAAGGCTCCAAGCGCCGACTACAAGGAATTCATCGAGAGCGAGGTACGTTACAACAGACTTTCCAGAACCAATCCGGAACGTGCTGCCGAGCTCTTTGAGAAGGCCGCTGCCGACGCCAAGGCGAAGTATGAGAAGTTGGCGAAGATGAGCGAATAAAATACAAAGGCCGTTTTATAAGGACGAAGCTGTCTGATAAAACGCGAAATAAGGAGCTGTCCCTCAGGCTTGCCGAGGGTGGCTCCTTTTGCTTGTTGAAATTTGTTTTTTGTATTGATAAATACCGAAAAATGGCATATGATAAAAGCAAAAGAAAAAATGTGATAGCAAATATTTGCGTAGACAATACCCTAAAAAAGTACGGAAAGGAGACGAAAATGTATATCATCAAAACACTACAGGATCTGGAACTTTTGCTTGATGATATTACCTTGCAGGAGGGAGAAATATTAGACGAGGATTGTATCAATGCCTGGAATGAAAAACGGAGCCAGCAGGGCTATACCAGGTATTCCGAGGATGAGGACAAGCTGATTATCCCGGCAAAGGGAGGAAAATGGTTTCAACATGATATTCAGGCCGAACTGCACATTTATGGAGGAAATTTGATCAATTCCTATCTCTGCCCGACTAAAATCAAGCCAGAGGACAGGCAGAAGGTAAAAAACACGATTGCTTACATAGAAGAGCATTTTGACCAGATTTATGAGGCAATGCTAGAGGCGTTGCTCCCAACGTTAAAGGGATGGGAAATGAGAAACAAGGATACGGGAGAATATGTAGAGACAATCGAGCAACTGCATGAAGCACGTGATAAACGGCTGAATGGAAAATATTTTAAGACAACGGAAGAACTGCAGGAAGTATCAGATAAAAAACGGAAGGCTGCGCTGGAAACGGGTTGCTTTAACATGCTTCAGCTAAATTGTGCCTACCAGAAGGACGATATGGTGTATTATTCTTTGGGATTTATGCCGGATTGCTTTTTATATGGCTATGACGATGGATTTGAGATTGTATTCTGCAAGGATCAGGTGATATCCTTTACCGATGGGAATGTGATGGATCATATTTTTGAATTTGAGCGGTATCCGGGGATTACACCAAAATAATGATAAAAAGAAACAGATAGAAAGGACAAGAAAGATGAATAGAGAACAAGAAAGTAATTTAAATGATTGCCTCCAGCTACGCCAGCCGATCCTAAGCGATACCAACGCTATCGAAGCGATCTTGCAGCAGGTGCAGGGGCTTCATATCAAACTGAGGCCGGATGTTTACAGGCCAGTCAGCCCAATGATGACAGAGGAACGTCTGGCAACGCTGATAGAGGAAAAAACTGCTTTGGTGGTAGTATGGCGGAAAGAAGCCGGAGAGGAAACGATTGTCGCCTATGCAGACTGGATGTTCCGGGAGTACCAGAGTCCAACCCACGTCCCGCGCCGCGTTTTGTATCTGGACACCCTGGCGGTAGAAGAGCAGTACCGGAACCGGGGAATCGGCGCAGCAATATTGGATTGGGTAAAGGAGTATGCCAGAGAAAAGGGCATGGACGGGATAGAGCTGCAGGTAAACGGGCGGAACCTGGACGCCAGAAGGATGTATGCACGGAACGGGTTCCGGGAAAAATCGGTTAATATGGAGTTAAAGCTGGAGCATATATCGGAGGAGAAATAACGGAGGTGTTTCCACCATGTTGAGGAATGCAAAAATAAAAAATGCGGATGAACTGGAATTTACCGTTTTCTGTATTGAGAATATCGCGATGCGATTAGAAAAAAATGCCGAGGAGATTTATCAAGTATTGGCGGAAAAAAGTGATATTTTAAACAGTTATATCATACCGGAATATGAGGTACTGCATACTCAAAGCAAAGATTACATCGTGGAGGATATTATCAGTTTGATAGAAGAAAGAGGTATCGAATTATGATTTTATATCATGGCTCCTATCTGGAAATTCAGACTCCTGACTTACTACACTCTAGGGAAAATGTTGATTTTGGGCGTGGATTTTATACAACGCCACTTTACAGCCAAGCGGTAAAATGGTGCGAAAAATTTAAGCGCCGTGGCAAAAGCGGGATTGTTTCTCGTTACAGTTTTGAGGAAAGGGCTTATCAAGAACTTAAAATTCTGAAATTTGACAGCTATTCAGAAGAGTGGCTTGATTTTATTCTGAAGTGCAGAACAGGAAACGATTCAAGTGATTATGATATTGTGATTGGCGGTGTTGCAAACGACAAGGTATTTAATACGATTGAACTTTATCTGGACGATTTAATTGATAAGAAAGAAGCTATCCGCCGCCTGCGTTATGAAAAACCAAACTTGCAGATATGCTTACGCACGCAGAAGGCTCTTGATGAGTATTTGCACTATGAAGGGAGTGAGCAGATTTGACCGCTAATCCTATTTTACTGCAGAAGAAATATGCCCGAATCATTGAGCGATTTTCCGAAAAAGAAAAGCTATCTTTTGATGATGCCCTAAGCTTTTTCTATCACTCAACCGTTTATCGTTTCATCAGTAAGGGGGTATCCGATCTGCACTGCATGAGCGATGAATATCTGACAAAAGAACTGATTGCGGAGTATGAAGAAAAATGATATGTAAAAATA
Organism: uncultured Lachnospiraceae bacterium; assembly: GCA_949155905.1. Classification (GTDB taxonomy): domain Bacteria; phylum Bacillota; class Clostridia; order Lachnospirales; family Lachnospiraceae; genus MGBC131033. Next base: position 15,554 of record CASCWU010000046.1, on the reverse strand, counting down.
TACTTGCACAATAAAAGGGAATTGGTTACAATAGAAGCAGGTATCCGGGAGGCCGGAGGAAAATCAGTTTGCCTGTAGCTGGAAAACGGACAGGCAGGAATGGAGGATTAGAATGAGTAAATTACCAGTAGCGGTACAGGTGTATTCTGTACGGGACGACGCAGAAGCAGATTTTAAGGGAACCATGCAGAAAATCAAGGATATGGGCTATGACGGGGTAGAACTGGCCGGGCTGTATGGCATGAAACCGGAGGAGGTACGGGCGATTCTGGATGAAGTGGGAATTCCTTGTATTTCCGCTCATGTACCATATGTAGATCTGGTGGCCGATATGGAAGGAATGGTAGAGGCCTACAAGACGATTGGCTGCGAATATATTGCAATTCCTTATCTGACCCCGGAGTATCGTCCGGGGACGCCAGGCTTTGCAGAGGTGATTGAAAATGCAAAGAAGCTGGGCGCTATCTGCAAGGAAAAGGGGATTACCCTGTTATATCACAATCATGACTTTGAGTTTGAAAAGGTAGAGGACGGCCGCTATGCCCTGGATTATATGTATGAAACTGTCAGCGCCGATCTGCTGCAGACCGAGTTGGATACGTGCTGGGTAAAGGTATCCGGCGAGGATCCGGCTGCTTATGTGAAAAAATATACAAACCGCAGCCCGGTTGTGCATTTAAAGGATTTTGTCGGGGAAAAGAGCGACAATATGTATAAGCTGATCGGCATCGACGAGAACGAAGCCCAGAGCGAATCCAAATTTGAGTTCCGTGCAGTCGGCAGCGGCAAGCAGGACTTCCCGGCGATTTTAGAGGCGGCTTTAGAGGCCGGAAGCAAATGGGTAGTCGTAGAGCAGGATGCCCATTATGAAAATACCGCGATGGAAGATATCCGTCTGAGCCGGGAGTATCTGAAATCCCTCGGCTGGTAGAAGCAGGATAAGGCAGCAGCCTATAAAAAGCAGCCCTTTTCTTTGTAGGACAGTGAACTGCGATAACAGACGGAACTGTCCTGGCAGAGTGGCTGCAGGAAGGAAGAAAAGACTAGATTATGGAAGAAAGATTGAGAGACTTACGTTCCAAACGGAATCCAAAGGCGAGAATCAAGGTGCTAGAGGGACATTTTGCTACCAGTCATTCTCATATCAATACCTATATTGACATGTCTACCGTCAAGTATCGTCATAACAATGCCAGAGAGACGGCCAGAGAGTTAGCGGGGCGTTATATTACCTCGACCTCGGTGGATACGATTGTATGCACAGAAGGGACGCAGATGATCGGCGCTTTTCTGGCAGAGATGTTAGCGGATAATGCAGCGATGTCCTTTAATACAGGGAAAAATATTTCGGTGATTACCCCGGAGTTTGATCCGAGCGGACAGATGTTTTTCCGGGACAATACCCAGCGTATGTTACAAAATATGCAGGTATTGCTGCTGATTTCCAGTACGACCACCGGAAAGTCCACCAGCCAGGCGATTGAATGTGTTCAGTATTATGGCGGAAGCGTCTGCGGGATTGCGGCGATCTTCAGTGCGTTAGAGGAGATTGACGGCATCCAGGTTAATTCGGTGTTCCACAAAGAGGATTTGCCGAATTACCGGACATATTCGTATCATGACTGTCCGTATTGCGCAGCGAACCAGAGGGTAGAGGCGTTAATCAACAGTTATGGGTATTCCAAGCTGTAGGGAAATGAGAGACAGCAGGATGGGTAAGAGCAATCCGAAGAGTCCGGCAGAGCCGGAAGCAGAAGCTGCGAAGCCTTGATAATGGCAAAACAGAGTTAAAGAACAGGGAAGTATCTAAAAGAAAGGGTTAGGTACTTCCCATTTTTCACCTGATTCAGTTAGTAAAATAATTTGTGGGAAATAGAAGGAGCAAACGCATGGCGATAGAGAATTTAATTGAAAACGTAGATAGTCAAATTATCAAAATCAGAACAAAAAGTTTAGATATATCATTTAATGAATTGTATGATATGTATCAAACAAAAGAATTAACGATTTCACCAGATTATCAAAGGCTTTTTAGATGGGGGGAGGAAAAGCAGTCGCGTTTTGTGGAATCCCTGATTTTGGAAATGCCGGTTCCTCCGATTTTTGTGATAGAGATAGAGGATGGAGTTTATGAATTGATTGATGGCTTACAGCGAATTTCCAGTTATTTGCATTTTAGAGGAGAACGGTTAGGAGAGACAGAGGATGATTTTTTGGTTTTACAGGGATGTGATATTGTTCCTGATTTGAATGGTTTGACTTTTAATCAATTACCAAAGGCCTTGCAGATAAAAATAAAAAGAAGCTTTGTTCGTATAGAGGTTATCAAAAAGGAAAGTGAACCTGCTTTAAAATATCATATGTTTAAGCGGCTGAATACAGGTGGGGAGATTTTGTCAGCACAGGAAATTCGTAATTGTACGATTAGAATGTTAGATTCCAAAGGAATTAATTTTTTGGAGGAATGTAGTAAAAACAGTGATTTCAAGTCAGCGATTTATCCTGTGCCAAAGGAAAAAATAAAGACAAAATATGATCAAGAGCTGGTATTAAGATTTTTTGCCATTAAAAATGATATTGAGAATTATAGATATCCGGTAACGGAATATTTGACCAGATATCTTGAAAAAATAACGACGGGCGAGATTATATTTGATTATGAAAAAGAAAAAAAAGTTTTTGAACAAACCTTTCAGTTTATCAATCAGCATTGGGGAAAGGGAGCTTTTTCTGGAAAAACAATGAGTGGTTCGATCAGGAATGAATTTGTTCTTTATTATTTTGATGGTATTGCGATTTCCATTGCAGTACGGATTGATCAGATTATGGCTGGCGATTGTGCTAAAATAATAGAGGCGATTGATCAGATTAAGTATGGAGCAGATCTTCAATCCTATAAAACCGGAAGTGTGAACGGAGTAAACGCAAGAATCAGGCTGTTTACGAAAGGGGTGGAGACAGCTCTTGACGGCAGATGAATTAAGAGAAGCGTTGGAAGTAGAATTGGCCTGGCGCCAGGAAGAGCTTGCCTTTTTCAAGAATCAATTAAACGAAATTCCAGAAGATACTCGTTTGCATCGTTTCTATCGTCGTGTTGATTTTATGGAAAAGATGGAAGGTTTTAAGGAACAGGATTTAAACATTGATGATCAAATCATAGACACCGAATCTAATTTAAGATACATAATATTACAGAAAAATTTGTATAAGATAGGGCTGCCGCTTGATTTGTTTGAGGAATATCAAAGTGATATAGATGCACTGGTAAACCGTAGAAATTCTATTGCTCATGGTAGTTTTCGATCTGGAGTGACAGAACAGGAGTTTTTGAATTGGGAAAGGAAGGTGTCGGATATTTTATCCGGGATAATCAGACTAATTTATGATTATGCAAACAATAAGAAATATTTATCATGAGATTACCTTTTTTGAATACTTTTTGGCTTTCTTTGCAAAAAATGGAGGAATGAAAAAGATAATAAAGAATGATAATTGCTGGAAACAAAAAGGAGGAAACCTTGCGAAATATCAAATTATTATTGGAATACGACGGTTCGCGCTACGAGGGCTGGATGTCCTCTAAGGCAAGAAAAGAACCTTCTTCTACGAAACGGGGCAGTATGTCGATTTCAGAAAAGATCCAGGAAGTGCTGCGCCGGATGACCGGGGAGGAAGTAGTACTGGACGTGGCGGTGCGGACGGAGGCCGGGGTACATGCCTATGGGCAGGTGGCGAATTTTAAGACGGAATGTCCGATGAAGCTGTATGAAATCAAGCATTATCTAAACCGCTACCTGCCTGGGAATATTGCAGTTTTGGAGGTGTCTGAGGTGCCGGAGCGGTTTCACAGTGCGCTGTCAGCAAAGAAGATTCATTACGAATATCGGATTGGCACCGGAGAGGTAGAGTCGGTTTTTGAACGGAAATATCGGTATTACTGCTTTAAAAAGCTGGATGTCGGGGCGATGCGCCAGGCGGCGGAGTACTTAGTCGGCAAACATGATTTTCGGGCGTTTTCAGAAAACCGGAGGATGAAAAAATCGACAGAGCGAGAGTTTTATCAGATAGAGCTGTATGCGGATTTGGAGGAGCTTAGCATTACGATGGTGGCGGATGATTTCTGGCCGGGCTTGGCGCGGATTATCGTAGGAACCTTGCTGGAGGTAGGAAGAGGAGAGCGCACGCCGGAGTCAGTGACAGGCGCGCTTGAGGCAGGCGGGCGGGAGTTAGCCGGGGCAATGGCAGAGGCCAGAGGACTGTTTTTAGCAGAAGTAGAATATACGGGGTAAGGATAGATGAATTTATTAACGGCAGAGCATATCACAAAAAGCTATACAGATCGGATGCTGTTTGAGGATGCCGTCCTGGGGATTCAGGAGGGAGACAAAATCGGCCTGATTGGTATCAATGGTACGGGAAAGTCCACCTTGCTGCGGATTTTGGCCGGGCAGGAGGAGCCGGATAGTGGGACGGTGACAAAGGGAGGCCAGGTGCAGATCGGTTATCTTCCGCAAAATCCGGTTTTCGATTCAGAACGTACCGTATTAGAAAATGTATTGGCAGGGAAGGCTGTAAACGAAGAAGGCTGGAATCTGGAAGGAGAGGCCAGGGCGATGCTAGCTAGGTTTGGTATCCTCGAGGCAGACGGAAGCCCTGCACGGCTATCCGGCGGAGAGCGGAAGCGTGCGGCTCTGGTACGGGTTTTATTAGAGGAAAAGGAGCGGGAATGGCAGCGTGTCAGAGGGCAGCTAGAAGCGGCAGCTTCTTTGTATCTGCTGATTTTGGACGAGCCGACGAACCACTTAGACAGCGAGATGTCGGAGTGGTTGGAGGAGTACTTGAAAAAAAGCAAGGCGGCTCTTTTGATGATTACGCATGACCGCTATTTTTTAGATCAGGTGACGAACCGGATCTGGGAGTTGGATCAGGGAAGGATATATGGTTATACGGGCGGCTATACCCGGTTTCTGGAATTAAAGGCGGCGCGGGCAGAGTCAGAGCTGGCGACAGAGCGGAAGAAGGCAAGCCTGTATCGGCAGGATCTGGAATGGATGCTGCGGGGTGCGAGGGCGCGTTCGACGAAGCAAAAGGCGCATATCGCCCGGTTTGAGGAGCTAAAGGGCAGAGAGCGTCCAAGAGAGGAGAGGCTGGTAGAGCTTGGCAGTGTATCTTCCCGGCTGGGACGGAGCATTGTAGAAATCCGGGGGCTGGCGAAGAGATACGGAGAAAAGGAGTTGTTTCGGGACTTTGATTATACCTTTGTGAAGCAGGAGCGATTGGGCATCATCGGGCATAATGGCTGTGGGAAAACAACGCTGCTGCGGATTTTGCTGGGGCAGGAGCAGCCGGATAAGGGAACGATAGAAATCGGCCAGACGGTTAAAATTGGCTATTTTTCCCAGGAAACTGGAGAACTGAACCCGAAACAGCGGGTGCTGGATTCCGTACAGGAGATAGCAGAATATGTGGAGACAAGTGAGGGACTGGTTTCTGCCACAAAGCTGTTAGAACGGTTTTTGTTTGAGGGCGCCCTGCAATATGCTCTGATCGAAAAGCTTTCTGGTGGAGAAAAGCGGCGGCTGGCTCTTTTGCATGTGTTGATCCAGGCACCGAACCTGTTGATTTTAGATGAGCCGACCAACGACCTGGACATTCAGACGCTTTCAATTTTAGAGGATTATCTGGATTCCTTTGCAGGGATTGTGGTGACGGTATCGCATGATCGGTATTTTTTAGACCGGGTAGTCAATCGGATTCTGGCCTTTGAGGAAGGAACGATCCGCCAGTATGAGGGCGGGTATTCGGATTATCTGGCAAAGCGCCAGGAGGAGCAGGAGAGTGGAAACGGAACCCAAGGACAGTCAAAGAAGAACAAAGCGCCGAGAGGAGCAAGAGAGGACAACAAAATTCAAAAGAAAGCAGGCAGCAATGGTTCTGGAAAGCAGGATTCAGGCGGCGAGGAAGCGATAAATCGTAACAACTGGAAGGAGCGGCAGAACCCACCGGAAAGGAAAAAACTCAAATTTACCTATCAGGAGCAAAGAGAGTATGAAACGATTGATGCAGTCATTGCCGGGCTGGAGGAGCGGATCGGAGCGTTGGAGCAGGAGATGGCCGAGTATGCGTCAAGCTATGTGAAATTAAAGGAGCTAAGCGAGGAAAAGGAGCGGCTGGAGGCAGAACTAGCAGAGCGGATGGATCGCTGGGTTTATCTGACGGAGCTGGCGGAGCAGATAGAAAAACAAAAGGAGGGGGATTGATATGCAGGGAGGAGCTTTCAGAGGGAAGGCAGCTTTTAAGGGGGAGACGGGAGCGGGTCAGCGGCATGGCGGACTTCCGGCGGATGTGATAAAGATTATTGCGATAGTCAGTATGTTGATCGATCATACCGGAGCGATTTTTCAGGGCTATATAAACCCAGATCTCTACACGCTGATGCGGGCAGTCGGCAGGCTTGCGTTTCCATTGTTTGCGTTTTTCATTGTAGAGGGCTTTACCCATACCAGAAGCGTAAGGAATTATTTGCTTCGTCTGGCGGTGTTTGCAGGATTGTCAGAAATTCCCTTTGACTATGCCTTTTTTAGCTGGAGCGGGCGATTGTTTTACTGGGGACATCAAAATGTTTTTGTCACTCTGACGCTTGGCCTGGCGGCTATCTGGCTGTTGGATATCGTGCGGACGCGGATTGTTTCCATGAATTTCCTTCCTCACCTGGCGCAGCTTCTTTTGACGGTTTTGGTGATTTTTGCCTCGGCAACCGTTGCCGATCTATTGGGCGGCGACTATGGTCATATGGGCATTTTGCTGATGCTGCTGTTCTACATGGTTAGGGGAAATAAGCTGGGACAGGTGCTGGCATTGACAGCCTGGCTGTTGTTCTACGATTACAGTATTGGACGTGTTACAGAGCTATATGCCATCGTAGATATTTTGCCGATTCTCTTTTACAATGGGAAGAAGGGGACGTTGCCTGTGCCTAAGCTGCTGTTTTACGGCTTTTACCCGGTTCATTTGCTGCTGTTGGCATGGATTCGGAGTTATCTGGGATGAAGTTACAGAGGGTAATTTGCTGTCTGGCAGATAGCCTAGAGGAAGGGATTTTTTTAGAAGGAGGCGCTGTCTTAGGAGCAGAGGGAGGAAGCAGGCAGGAATTAGAGCCAGAGTTAAAACGTGTGTGTTCGGAGTTTTTAAAGAAAAGAATTTCTGTTTTTTTCTATCAGGCGGCTTTTTATCAAAAACGGTTAGAGGAGCATAAGGCTTTTTCCAAAGAAGAAGAGCTTGCGGACAGCCTTTTTTTAACCGACGATTTAGAGATAGTGTCGTTGGCAAAGGAAAGAGGAGCTGTTTGCGTATTCTGCTGTCCGTCAGAGGCTGACAGGCTTTCTGCCGATGACAAACGGCAAGGAGAATGGATAGCAGGAGCCGATTTGATTTTAGAGAGTTTAGAGGAGATCGATGCCTGTTTTTTAGAGGAATTTTGGAATCATGTCAGAGGAGTGCCTTGCCGGATTGCAGAGGGAGAGCGGATTTATTTGCAGGAGCTGACAGGAGAGGATGCTCCGGCACTTTACCAGATTTATCAGAGACCGGAGGTGCGGCGTTTCGTTTTGGAAATGAGTGGGAGCATAGAAGAGGAGATCGAGAAGCTGATTGCTTATCAGAGGACAGTGTACCGTTTCTACGGCTATGGTATTTGGGGGATAGTTTGGAAGGGAGACGGGCGTTTGATTGGAAGCTGCGGTTTGGAGCAAAAAGAACGAGAGGGGCATCCGCAGATAGAACTAGGCTATGTCCTAAATCCGGCCTTTTGGGGAGAGGGGATTGCAGCAGAGGCGGCTCGGCTGGCGCTCCATTTTGCAAAAGAACAAGGAATAAAGCAGGTTTGGGCAGGTATAGATAAGGAGAATGACCGTTCCAAATCAGTGGCCAAACGGATAGGGATGACGTTGGCCAGGGTATGGCAGGAGGACGGGCGGGCATATGAGTGGTATCAAATAACTATATAGGCTATTTAGGCAGCCAGCTTGTAATATAGAGAAAAGCCAGCCGCATCAAGAGGATGGGCTGGCTTTTCTCTGCTATTTTGTGCTGTTATTTACACCATCCGTAATATCGTCCGTGATATCCCGGATCGTTCCGGCAGCATCGTCGATCAGATTTTCGGTTCCGTTGATGAGATCCTGTCCGATGCTTCGGCCGTTATCGTCAGTATCGTGATCGTTTACGCCGTTCGTCACACTGTTGTTGGTGTCTGTATCATTCGTATGATCCGTGCCGTTTACGCCGTTTGTCCCGGTTGTAGTATTTGTTTTGGTGTTGTTATTGGTCGTTGTACCATTAGTTGTTGTCCCGTTTGTGTTTGTCCCGTTTGTCGTGCCATTAGTTGTACCATTTGTTTCCGGGGTATGGTTGTTTAGATTGGTATTATCCGCCCCGGTAGCATCGCTGCCATTGGCGCCGGTGCTGTCATTCCCATTGGTGCTGTTCGTATGGTTTGTTCCGTTGGTGCCGTCTGTTCCGGTGGTTGTTCCATTTTCTGGCGTGCCAGTAGTTCCCTCGTTCAATGAGGAATCGTCATCCTTTTTTCCGGCACATGCCGCCAGAACCAACGTACTCAGACAGAGAACCGCCATAAGAGCAAAAAGCCTTTTTTTCATGGATACTCCTCCTAATCTTCATTCTTTGGTTTTTACTGTTTGGGCAGTATGCTGAAGCTTCAGCGAGTTGCACTATCAGTATGCGGTCATGCCATATTTTTTATACATAAAGAGGGTTTGTAAAAATTTGTTCATTTCATAAAAGCCAAAAAGCGTTGTAGTATCCATAAAGAGGCATGAAAAGCCTTCTAATAAAAAAAGGAGGATAAAAGACAATGGAAAGAAAAACAGAACACAGACTGGAGGAAGCGTTGATTGAGTGGTTTGAGGAACGGCTCAGAGAGGAAGAAAAAAGCCAGGCCACGATTCAAAAATATTTGCGGGATATCCGGGTGCTGCAGCATTTTGTAGGGGATTCCGGCAAGGTAAGCAAGGAGGTGGTAATCGCATATAAACAGGAGCTTTCCACGCGTTATGCACCAGCCAGCACCAATTCCATGCTGGCAGCCGCCAATCATTTTTTCCAGGCGTTGGGCTGGCAGGATTGCGTGGTAAAGTCGTTCAGAGTGCAGAGGGAGGTATTCCGGTCAAGCGAGCGCGAGCTGTCAAAGGAAGAATATGTACGGTTAGTAGAGACAGCAGAGAGGAAGGGAAAAACAAGGCTGTCCCTGGTGATGCAGACGATTTGCACAACAGGCATCCGAATCAGCGAGCTTCCCTTTATTACCGTAGAAGCCTTGCAAAGCAGAAGAGCAAGAGTAGCGTTAAAGGGAAAGACCAGAACCGTCATTTTACCAAGAGAATTGTGTAAAAAATTGTTGTGCTATGCCGAGGAACAACAGCTTTATTCCGGCAGTATTTTTGTAACCGGAAATGGAAAACCACTGGATCGGAGTAATATTCTTCATGCGATGAAGGCGCTTGGGGAAGAGGCCGGGATACCAAAAAATAAGCTCTTTCCTCATAACCTGCGTCATTTGTTCGCTGTAGTTTATTACGATGCAGAGCGGGATTTAAGCCATTTGGCCGACCTGCTGGGACATTCCAATATCAACACGACCCGTATTTATACGATGGTAAGCTGCGAGGAGCAGGAGGAACGGCTAGAACGGCTCGGCCTCGTCAGGTAAAAACCTCATAATAATTGTTATGAGGTCTTTACAGGCTTTTCATGCCCTCTGACAAGGATGCCCTGCTGTCAGGACAGAACCAGAAAATGAAAAGTTGCCAGGTGACACCCCAACTTGGTAAAACAGGCTTTACCAGTAGGAGGCTGCCTCATCGCCTGACTTCTTGGTATAGAAAACTACCTCCTAGATTATAGCATACAAACAGTCAAAGAAAGAATCAAAGAAACGGGCAAAAATGGTAAAAGCCGTTACTTTTATCCGTTTTTCTACCTCATAACAATTATTATGAGGTAATTTCTATTCTCATGTCCCTTTTCTGGGTATGCCCTGTCAGGGCAGTTTTTCCACAAGTGAAACAAGAACGAACAAGCAACACAACAAATGCAGACAGAAGGGAGAGACAAGCTTATGAAAACATGGAAAAATCTAAAAACGAAAATTTCGCTGTGGCTGGTACTGATTCTGTGCCTTTCTATGACAGCGAGAGTATCCGCAGTCGAATCGGGGGAGCCAAGCGCACAGGCGGAACGAGGATGGCATACGATTACGATTGAAGAGACCAATCCCAATCATACCTACCGGGTGTACCAGATTTTCACAGGTGTATGCAGCCAAAGTGAAGATGGAAAGGAGCTGCTTTCAGATGTTCGGTATGGAGAAAGCTATCATCCGTATGGAGCCAGCGTAGGAACGCCGGTTTCCCAGGCGGCACTTTCTGCCATTACCGATGCTGCTGTTTTTGCAAGGTATTTGATAAACAGCGGACAGCTAACCACCTCCTATGGGGCGATTTCCTGGTATAATGGTTATTCGATGATGGTTCCGTCTGGCTATTATTTGATTGTAGACAGTGTCGATTATCCATTGGAGGGGATAGATGATGCGTATTCTGCTTATATGGTAGAGGTGGTAGGGAAGGATGTATGGATGAAGCCGAAAAGCAGTACACCGACCGTAAACAAGCAGGTATGGGACAATGATGATACGTTTTTAGGAGGAAACAATGAGGGCTGGAATAAGACCGCGGACTATGCGATCAACGAATCCTTCCTTTTTAAAATGGAAGCTTATATGGAGGCCTCGGCAGGCTATGGAGCGTATCCGAGCTATGAGCTGACCTTTCATGATACTATGGGAGCAGGGCTGACCTTTGAGCAGATAGAAATGGTGCATGTTTTGACCGGGGCTGCTGCTGCCGTTACCAATGCAGGAGTGGTGACAACGTATGGAGGAATCTGGATTCCGCAGGAAAGCTACTACAATCCAGGCTATGTGCTAACCGGTTCCGCAATTGTCACAGGAGGCGGCATCGTATCGGGCGGAAGCATTGTTTCTGGGCCTGGAACGAGCTTGATTTTGACGATTCCGAACCTACGCCAGTTTGTTCCAGATCTGACACAGGGAGTCCGGGTAGAGGTGCTGTATCGGGCGCATCTGAATGAAGCTGCTGTGATTACGACTGGCTCCGGGATATCCGGCAACCGGAACCAGGTGGCGCTGCAATATTCCAACGATCCATATGGATGGGGAACCGGAATCACACCGCCGGATACGGCATTTGTCTTTACGTATGGGGTAGACGGCACCAAATATGCCAACCGGAGAGAACCGGGAAATGAGTTGGCGGGCGCAGGATTCAGTCTCTACCGGGTGATCAGCGGAGCAGGAATCGGCATTACCGGAGGCGGAATCAGCATTACTGGAGGCGGAATCGGCGTGAGCGGATCGGGAATTATTGTGTCTGGGCCGGCAATAAGGCTTTACAAAGGAGCAAATGGGGATTATTATGTATATAACCCTGTTATCAACTGGGATCAGTCTCCGACAACGGAAATGATATCCAGTTCTAATGCGGCAGTATATGGACAATTCCGTATTCATGGTCTGGATGTCGGAGCCTATCTGTTACAGGAAACGACGACTCCGACGGGCTACAATACCTGCGCAGATCAGTTGCTTGTACTTTCTGCCACACATACCGAATGGACGCCTGGGGTAGCCGAAGTAACCATGAGCTATGATTCTACTCCTGTGATTTCGGTGGTCAACGTATCCGGGACACAGCTTCCTAGTACGGGTGGCATGGGTACGACGCTCTTTTATGTGGTAGGCAGCTTGTTGGTAGTAGGAGCCGCTATTTTGTTAGTAGCCAAAAAACGAACCAGCCAGATACGGGACTAAAGGAGAGAGTACCAGTATATGGCAAAATGGATGAAAAAAAACTGGATCAATTTTTTCGTAGGCATTGCCCTCTGCGGAGGGCTTTGCCTGCTGTTGTATCCGACGGTCAGCGATTGGTGGAACAAACTGCATCAATCTATGGCCATTACTTCTTATGCGCAAACGGCGGAGGGAATGAGCGAGGAGGAAATCGCAGCATATTTGGCGGCAGCCGAGGAATATAACCAAAGCTTGCTGGCAAAGGAAGGGCGTTTTAAGCTGACGGAGGAGGAGCAGGAGGAATACCGTTCCTTACTGGATGTCACCGGAACCGGTATTATGGGCTATGTGGAGATTCCTGCCATTCACGTCAGTCTGCCGATTTATCACAGCACGGACGAGGCTGTTTTGCAGGTGGCCAGCGGACATATCGCCGGAAGCTCTCTTCCGGTCGGAGGAGAAAGCACGCATGCGGTGATTTCTGGGCATACCGGACTGCCGTCGGCCAGGCTTTTTACGGATTTGGATAAGCTATCGGAGGGGGATACCTTTACGATAACCGTTTTGAATCGAAGCATGACTTATCAGGTCGATCAGATCCGAACCGTTTTGCCGGAGGATGTTTCGGAGTTAACTATCGCCTATGGAGCCGATTATTGTACCCTTCAGACCTGTACTCCCTACGGCGTCAATTCGCATCGGCTGCTCGTGCGGGGGAAACGGATAGAAGCACCTTAAACAAAACAGGAGAGGGCGAAAGAAACGAAAGGATGCAGAACTTAAAATAGGTAATAAGAGGATGAACAATACAAAAGAAGGAAAAAAGGATGTCATCTATCTTCAAGTATTGGGCGGTTTTTCGATTAGCTTTGACGGACGCCTAGTAGCTGGAGATGCAAAATCAAAGGAGTCGCAGTTTACTTATCTCATGCAGCTTCTGTTACATTACCGGGGGCGGGGTGTCAGACGGGATACATTAGAGCAGGTATTATTTGGGGATCGGGATATCCGAAATACTCATCATGCCCTGCAGAGCGTACTCTACAACGCCAAAAAGCAGCTTCGTCAGGCGGGCTTGCCGGAGAAAAGCTATATTGTCCGAAGAAATGGTTCGTTTTATTGGACGGAGGAAATTCCGGTCATAGAGGATGCAGGCGAATTTGAACGGCTGTACCAGGAGGCAGAGGCAGAGGGAGACAGAGAAAGACAGCTTAGGCTTTATCTGGATGCCTGTCACAGCTATGGCGGGGAATTCCTGCCAGCCCATACCGGAATGACCTGGGCGGCGCAGGAGGCGAGACGTTACCACATGATGTTTTGTACCTGTATGGAACGGACGATAGCTCTGCTGCGGGAGCAGCGGGAATATCGCCAGATGGAGGCGCTTGGACGTTATGCGGCGGGGATCGATCCGATGGAGGACTGGGAAGCAGTGACAATGGAGGCGCTGATGGCATTAGGAGCTTATGAGCGGGCGGGGCGCTTTTACGAGGCTACGGCAGATCGCTATTTAAAAGAACAGGGACAGCAGCCGTCCGTAAAAATGAGAAAGCTCTTAAAGCGGCTAAGCGATCAGATGCTGCACCGGCATGAGGTTTTGGAGGCAATTCAGGCGCAGCTTTCCGGGAAAAGCGAGGAACGATCCGGCGGTTATCTCTGCCCGTATTCGGTATTTCAGGGATTTTATCAGATGGCGGAGCGGCTGTCGGAAAAGAAAAAGCATCCGGCTTATTTACTGCTGTGTACGATTTTAGACAGCAAGGGAAACCCGTTACAGGACGACGGGCGTTTGAAGGTAAGCGCCAAACGTCTGGAGGAGGCGATTCTTTCCTCGGTGGAATGCGGTGATGTTGTCAACCAATACGGAAGAGGGCAATATCTGGTGCTGCTCTTTGATCGGGAATGGGAGAGCTGTAAAAGATTGCAGGAGACAATCCGACGGTGTTTTCGGGCGGGGCATCCGCGCAGCCTGGTACAATATGATATCAAACCGATAGGAGCCTCACTGTCATCGGCAATCGCTTCCCCGCAGGCGATAGTGTGACTGAAAATTCCCCTTAGCATATAATACCTTATAACCAATAAGGAGAAAAGGCTATGGGGAGTTTTTTATGCCTGGACCATGTCAATTTCAACTACCATGGTCTGGAGGGGGAAACATTGGCATTGGAAGATGTTTCCTTTGCAATCGAAAAGGGTGAATTTGTAGCTATTGTAGGCCCTTCTGGATGCGGCAAAACCACCTTGCTGTCTTTGATTGCGGGCTTGGAACAGCCGGATGCAGGCAGCATTACGATACAGGCTGACAAGACGCCCGTCGGCTACATGCTGCAAAAGGATCAGCTTTTGGAATGGCGTACGACCTGGCGTAATGTATTGCTCGGGCCGGAGATCCGGGGCGGGATTTGCCCGGAACATCGTCAAAGAGCAAGGGAGCTGTTAAAGCTTTATGGTCTGTATGAGTTCCGTCATTCGTATCCGTCGGAGCTTTCCGGCGGGATGCGGCAGCGTGCCGCCTTGATTCGTACCTTGATGACAGAGCCGGAGCTGCTGCTTTTAGACGAGCCGTTTTCTGCCTTGGACTACCAGACAAGGCTCCGGGTATCTGACGATATCTGGAAGATTATTAAGGAACAGAAAAAGACGGCGATTTTAATTACGCATGATATTTCGGAGGCAGTCAGTATGGCAGACCGGGTTCTGGTGCTTTCTGGCAGACCCGGGACAATACTGCAGGATATTCCGATCCGTTTTGCTTCACTGCCGGAGAGGACGCCATTTGCTGCGCGGAGCGCGGTAGAATTTAAGGATTATTTTCAGCAGATATGGAAGGAGATGAACCAGAATGAGGAAGAGGAATAAGGAGCTGGTGGCGGCTTCCCCTGCACAAAGAGAGTATGTAGCACGGTATTACCGCAGCAAAAGGCTGACAAGGTGCTGCCAGCTTGGTTTCCTGATTGTACTGTTGGCCTATTGGGAGCTGGCAGTTCGGATGGGGTGGCTGAATGGCTTTATTTTCAGCAGCCCGGTTCGTCTGTGGCATTGCCTGGTGGAAATGCTGGCGAACGGAGAGCTGCTTCATCACTTAGGTGTCACCGTGGGAGAGACCTTAATCAGTTTTGTTCTTATTATGGCAGTAGGAATCGCGGTAGCGGTTTTGCTGTGGTGGCGGGAAGGCTTTGCCAGAGTGGCAGAGCCCTATTTGGTTGTATTAAACAGCTTGCCGAAATCGGCTCTGGCGCCGGTTTTTATCGTTTGGCTCGGAAACAATCCTAAGACGATTATTGTCGCCGCGGTTTCGGTAGCGGTGTTTGGGACGATGATCAGCCTCCAGACCGACTTTCAGGAAACCGATCCGGATAAAATCAAGCTGATTCGGACATTGGGAGGGAAAAAGCGAGACGTTCTCTGGAAGGTTGTTCTGCCCGCAAATCTGCCGGGGATTGTCAGTATTATGAAGGTCGATATCGGGCTGGCTCTGGTCGGGGTGATCATCGGAGAGTTTCTGGCGGCAAAGGCTGGGCTGGGTTATTTGATCGTATATGGGAGCCAGGTGTTTAGGTGCGTGCGGGTATCGGGCAGGATAGCTCTCTGCAGATTAGTTTCTTAAAAATAAACACCACTTTACAAGTTTTTAACAAAAAGTGCCGTATGAAGCACTTTGGTG